>JANOBP010000553.1:0-5438 GCA_031411715.1 Verrucomicrobiaceae bacterium
GGAGCCAACGTGGGGCGATGATCTGATTGATCCACAGGCACTGGTCTGACTGAGCGTTTTCTGGAAATGAAACGCGCATGGTGTAGCCGCTCATCGCGTTGGAGTTGGCGGTGCCTTGAAGGTGACTTACGAGCCAGCGCCCCAGCTCACTTTCCCGCTCGGCATAGCCATAGAGCGTATCCACGCCGTTGACGGCCATCATTTTGACGCAGACAAATTTCTCAGCGCTGGTGAACTCGTAGTTGTAGTATTCGAAAAGCTTAACGTAGGCGCGGATTTGAACAGGGGTGCTGGGCTTGGTCTCGCGCAATTTGGCGAAACTAAGGCTGGAGTGTCCAGCTAGGCTTTCCCAGTCGATGAGGAATTTGCCAGAACCGCCACCACGCAAGGCGACCTCCACCATTCCCGTGGCACGGGTGCTGGCGTAGCTGAAGTAGAGAATTTCATGGCCATCGAGGATGAAGCGGCTCTTGGCTTGGAGCGAAGTGTGGTCAGGGTCAGTCTCGTGAGCCTCGTCGTAATATGCCTGCATGAGCGGGCCTACGCGCGGGGCATCAAAGACGAGTGGAATGCGCTCTTTGGTGCTGGCAGCCTTCCAGTAGGCCTGCAGGACTGCGAAGGCATCCACATAATCTGCTGCGGTGTCCTGTAGTGGCAGCTCTTTGAATTGTGAATCAGGCGGCACGACATCGTTGGATGGGGCGGTCTGGCTGGATGTGGGTGCCATTTCTCCGATCGAGACCTTGGGTGCAGGAGGGGTGACATCAGGTGTTTCGGATACGATCCCCGCCTCGGCATCGAGTCCTAGTTTTTCCATTTCGCGGATGCGCGACTCTTTCTGACGTGCGATCGAAAGCATCACTTCACGCGCCGTGACGCTATCCACATACCATCTCCATCCAACAACAAGGGTGAGAACTAAACAGACACAAACGGTCGCTGTCACGCCCATGAAGGCGCGATGGGAACCGGTGGAACCTGAAGTCATGGTTGGGGAAGTAGGGTGAAAAGGAACCTGATGATGGCGGGGAAATCTCGGCTTCTCAAGCACTTAGGTTGAAGGAACTTCATGTGGCGGCTAAGTTCAGAGCAACTCATGAATTATTCCGATCAAGCCCGCCGTGTGATCCAGCTCGAAATCGACGAGCTGCAGCGGATGCATGGCCGTGTGAATGCCGCGTTTTCTGCCGCGATTGAGTTGCTCCTGAGCTGCGTGGCTGGAAAAGGGAAGATCATCGTCTGTGGTGTGGGGAAAAGCGGCAGCATCGGGCGTAAACTGAGCGCCACGCTGAACAGCACTGGTGCCACGACGGTCCTGCTGAATGTGGGGGATGCGCTGCACGGAGACCTGGGCGTGGTGGACCCGGGTGATTTGGCCATCATGCTCAGCTACAGTGGCGAGACCTCTGAACTGCTTGATTTACTACCGCATTTGAAGCGCTTTGGCATTCCAATGATCGCCATCACGGGAAACCTTCAGTCCACTTTGGCGCGCAATGCGGATGTAGTGCTCGATGTGCAGGTGACGCAGGAGGCCTGCCCGCTGAATCTGGCACCGACCTCTAGTACGACAGCGATGCTGGTGCTGTGTGATGCGCTGGCCATGGTGCTGCTCGAAGCGCGTGGTTTTAAGCAGGAAGACTTCGCGCGGCTGCACCCTGGCGGCTCGCTAGGTCGTGCGCTGCTGACGCGGGTGAGTGATGTGATGCGTAGCGGTGCGCAACTGGCGGTGATCCATCCCACCACAAAGGTGCGTGAGGCGCTGCAAGCGATGACGAAGGCCCGCAGTGGTGCGGCAGTGGTCACCAACGATGATGGTACGCTTGCGGGTGTCTTTACGCATGGGGACTTCGTGCGCGCCTTTCAGCGTGACCATGCGATCTCTGAGCAACCCGTGAGCAACTTCATGACGGTGAGCCCTGTGAGCATCCAGGCGGACAAACTGGCTACAGAAGTACTGGCGACCTTGGAGAAATGCCGCGTGGACGACATTCTGGTCGTGGATGCCTATGGGAAACCTGTGGGGATGGTGGACACGCAGGACCTAACGCGGCTGCGCCTGGTTTAAGCCTCGACCACGGGCGATTTCACCTTATGTCGCTCGCGATAGTTGCGGCTGTTTTCTTCACCCATGTATTTCGCGAGGAATCGCTCGTCGGTCTCGGTGAAATCGACCAGGATAAGGCCGTCGAGGACGTCGGAGAAGTCTTTGTCCACGTTGAAGCTGAGCATGGTGGCGTTAAGCCGCAGATAATGCTTCAACAGCGTGGGGATGCCTTTACCATCGGTTTCCACACTTGAAATGAGCGCGGAGCAGTCATCGACGTTTTGCAAATTGGCGCTGATGAATTCACGCATGAGGCGGCGGCTGCGCATGTAGCGGAAGGGATTGCGCGCCTTGACGAAGCTGGCGAGATGCGGGTGCAGTTTGGTGTCTTGCAGGAACTCGACGATCATCTTCCGCGACAGGCTGTTGTAGTCCTTGCTGATGCTCACGGGGCCAAAGAGCTTGGTGTAGTGCGGGTTACGGGCGATCCAGTGCATGACGCCTTTCCATAGCAGCGGGAGTGAGGTGAGGTTCCGCTGGTAGGCTTTGACGATGAAGCTGCGGCCCATCTCCACGGCGGTCTCGAGGTGGGCGTGGAAGGGTTTTTCAAAACGAAACAATGTGCTGGTGTAGAGCCCCTTGGGTCCATACTCACGCAAGATGAAGTCGGCACGGCCAAGGCGGTAGGCTCCGGCGATGCGCTCGTTTTCTTCGTCCCAAAGGATGATGTGCTCGTAGTAGCGGTCGTATTTATCGAGATCCACTTTTTCGCCAGTGCCCTCACCGACTTCGCGGAAGGTGATCTCACGCAGGCGACCGATTTCTTGGAGTAAAACGGGAATCTCGTTCGAGTAGGCCTGATAAACGGAATAGGCCCCCTGGCTGACGAGCTTGCCACCACGGGCGCGGATTTGGTCGATCTCGCAGGCCATATGGGCGAGCTGATCAACATCGGGCACGGGCGCGGTGCCTGCCATTCTTTCGGTGAGCTTGGCAGGCTTCACTTTGCCACGCTGATGGAGCACGAAGGTGTGGATGCGGAGGTAGCGCGTCAGGGATTCATCATCCTCAAACTTCTTCAGGCGGGAGAACGGAATAGGGTGCCCCACGCGCATGTGGATGACCCCACCGTGCCGCTTGCTGAACTCACGCAGCAGCAGGCTGGTGCGCAGGCGCGGATGGATGAGGCCAGCGGTGTGAAACATGGCGCTGTTTCTACCAGGGAAGTAAACGGGCAGCACCGTGGCCTGCGTGCGCCGCACCAGTGAGCCGACGTGGTGGCTCCAGGCAGTCTCCTCGAGTCCACGACCCAATTTGTAGGCAGCCACTTCACCCGCCGGGAAGATGATGAGCGTGCCACCGGCGCGCAGCAGGCGGATGGCCTCCTTCATCGGCGCGAGGTTGCTCTTGGCCGCTTTTTCACCACCAAAGGGATTCACGGCGATGATGTGTGGCCCCAGCTCTGGCATGGCGAGTAGGAGTGAATTTGTCATCACCTTCAAATCCGGCCTGAACTGCGCCGCCCAGCGTGCGAGTGCTACGGGATCGGCGATGCCGAAGGGATGATTGGCGATGATGATGAGCGGCCCTTCTTTGGGAAACACGAACTCCGCTGGCAGATCCGCTTTCTCCTGCGAATCCATCGCCTTGAGCACGGAGTCAAACCAAGCGAAGACCTGTGGGTGCTGTGGATGCTCGGCATAAAGCGCACGCGACTTTTGATACACGTCTTCAAAGTCGCGTATGCCCATCATACTTTCCACGGCGGGGCCTAAAGCGCGGTATAAGCCGCGCTGGAGGGGTGTCTTGAAGTGCTCGCTTAGGTTGATGACCATCGAATCGATGCTGCGGTGGGTTGGTGTCAGCAGGCGCATTCATTGCCACGAAATCGACACAAGCAAGCAGCTTCCTCGTGTCGAAAATGTCAACATTTCCGATGCGGTTAGTGCAGGGCCTCTTGGATGCGATTCCTCCAAATCTCCGCGCGCAGGGCGAAGGGCTTGTCCTCGTCTTGATAGAGGATGCCGCGTGACACATTGACCAGCAGCGGTGCCTGCCGTGGCGAGCCTCTCAGCGCGGCCAGATCTCCACCCTGCGCACCGAGGCCTGGGATGAGCAGAGGCACATCAGGAATACGGTCCAGCACGTCCGGTGCGGCATTGGTCAGGCCTACGACGAGTCCAGCCTGCGCGCTGCCTGCCGTCATGTCTGCGACCAACTCATAGATGTGGCGCTCGCCGCTTTTTTGCAGCTCAATGTCCTTCGCGCCCGGATTGGAGGTCACGCCGAGCAGGTAGAGTCCCTTGTCGGTGTATTTGAGGAAAGGCTCCAGCGTATCGCGGCCCATGTAGGGGTTTAGAGTCACCGCATCGGCCTTTAAAACGTCAAAACAGGCCTTGGCGTAATATCCCTGTGTCTCGCCGATGTCGCCGCGCTTGACGTCGAGGACCACGGGAATGTCGCTCGGAATTTCGGCGATGATTTCCTCCAGCAATCGCATACCCTGCCAGCCAAGGGCCTCAAAGTAGGCCGCGTTGGGCTTGAAAGCGGCGGCGAACGGGGCGGTCTCGCGGATGACCTGAAGGATCCATTGCTTGGTGGCCTCGTCCGCAGCCTGTGCCCGCACATCCAGGCCGACACACAGATTGGAACCCGAGGAAGCGATGCGGAGGCGGAGTTTTTCGACAAACGTCATGTGCTGCTCTTGGCACAAAGTCTGGACTCATGCCAGCGTGAATCAATCATCGCCATCACCTTGAGAGATGTTGCCATACAGCTCAGGAAAGCGGCGTTCGAGGGACTTTGGGGTGATGTAGCCGATGAGTTGGGCCTCATGCCAGTCGGCGAGGCCCCAGAACTCATGCGGGAGGGCCAGGAGCACGGCTGTGCAGGTCGGCATTTTGGGAACGTTGGCTCGGGCCAGGATTTTGTCGGCGAACTCATGCAGCCCTGGATTGTGCGCAAAGAGGCAGACGTGATTCCAGCTCTCATCAAAACTGCGCAGGCTTTCCAGGATGGTGTCTGGAGCCGCCAGATAGAGGCGGGAGTCGAGCAGCATGGAGTCCGGTGGCATGCAGAAAGTCTCCCGCATGATCTGCGCCGTGCCAAAGGCCCGTGCGGCAGTGCTGGTGACCAGCTTGTCAGGCGTGGGCAGCAGGGCATTCCCGCCACCACCGCCAAAATAAGTGCGGTGTAAAAATGTGGCCACGGCAGGTGCCGCACGCATGCCACGCTCATTGAGCGGGCGGTCATGATCTGCCAGGCCAGGCTGTCCCCAGCTGGATTTGGCGTGACGCACAACGGTGAGATACTTCATGGATACACTCGACGGGAAACGTCGTGTTTCGCATGCCCGCTGGTTGATGTCAAACGACGCGACTCAGCGAGTGGC
>JANOBP010000554.1:0-4509 GCA_031411715.1 Verrucomicrobiaceae bacterium
GTGCGTGGATACTTCGTGAAATCCTCGTTGGGTCCGAACTGCAGCGGATTCACGAAGATGCTCACAGCCACGTTGCCGTGCGCGCCGGCGATCTCCCGCGCCGCACGGATCAGTGAGGCGTGCCCTTCATGCAAGGCTCCCATCGTTGGTACAAAGACGCAGCGAGTGCCACGGTTGACGGTGCTCCATGAGCGCAATTGGCGGATGTTGTTGATGACGTTCATGATTTCAAATCTCTGGACTCAAACACGGCAAAACCAAGCGTGAAGAGCGTGATATTCACGCCAAACACCACCGCATACCCGCGCCACACCAGCGGCCACTCGATATTCTCTGCCAAGACCCTCCCCCAAGCCGACATGTGCTTGGTGATGAGTAAATAATTATAGCTCTCCATGAAGCCGCTCTGTCGCATGATGAAATCGACCAGCAAGTAGGACAGTGCGCCGATGGTGGCGGCGGCGGGCTTGATGGGAAAGCAGGACAGGAAGAAGGCGATGCTGCTCATTGCCGTCATGCTCAAGCCGAGACCCAGCATCGCCAACGCATAGCGCTTCAAGCCCTCATCCCAGTCGTAAAACTCGATGATCCCCAGTTCTCCCATCATCGCGCAAAAACCACCGCCCCAACCGCGCAGGGCCACGCAGAGCAAAAAAGCCGTCCAAGCAAGGAATTGGACCAGAAACACCGCGTAGCAGGTGCAGGTGAGATATTTCAGCAGCAACACGCGGAAACGACTCACCGGCCGCGCGAGGAGCAACCGCAGATGGCCATCCTCCCCTTCCTTGGCCACGATGTCGCCAGCCACGAGCGTCAAATACAACGATCCAAGCAAGAAAACCGACATGGCCACCACAATCAAAGAAACCGTGAGCGCCGAGAAATAGTACTCCAGATTCTCGCCAGAGCCGAGAATCGCCCGTTGCATGGGGCCGAGGCCCTTGACCTTGATCAGCCAGAGGATCATCAACTCCAACACCACAAACGCACCAAAGCCGATGTAAGTCCTGCGACGCGCGAAGAGCTTCAGCACCTCGCCATACCATTGTTGGAAGAAGAGAGTCATGATTTTGATGAGAGTCCCATGTAAAGCTCCTCCAAGGTGCGGCGATGTGGCTGCCAGGACTTCACTTGCACCTCGCCACGCACCAGAGCGGCCACCAATTCATGTGGCTCCATGTTCAGCGGCACCTCCACGATGCCGTGCTTGTCCATTTGGGCTCCAGCGCGTTCCATAACCTCACGCGCCAGACCCATGTCGCCCGTATCGAGCTGGAACATGCGACGGGACTTCTCTTGTGATGGAACTTGGCCTTCAAAGACCTTCCGCCCATCCTTGAGGATGACACAGCGGTCACACATCTGCTCAACCTCGCCTAGCAAATGGGAATTGAGCATGATCGTCAGTCCACGATGTTTGCGCAGATGCAAAATCAGCTCGCGAAACTCGCGGATGCCCTCGGGATCGAGGCCGTCGGTCGGTTCATCGAGTAAAAGCATGCGCGGCTCCGGTAGCAGTGCCTGAGCCAGGGCCAGCCGCTGACGCATGCCGTGGCTGTAGGTGGCGGCTTTCTGCTGGATGGCCCTAGCCAACCCAACCATCTCCACCACGCGCTTCACCTCCGTTTCATCCCACCAGCCAGAGAGCGAGCAAAACACGCGCAGATTCTGCCAGCCGCTTAGGTACTCATAAAAAGCAGCCGCCTCATAGATAGCCCCGATCTGTCGCAACGCGCCTGCGCGGTCACGCTGCACGCTGCGCCCGCCGATGCGCACCTCGCCGATGTCCGGCCGCACCATGCCCAGCGTGATGCCCATGATCGTGCTCTTCCCGGCACCATTATGTCCCAGCAAGCCCAAAATCTCTCCCTCCTTCACCTCAAAGCCCACATCATCCAGCGCCAGCCGCCCGGTGGGCCAGCGTTTGGTGAGGTGTTTGATTTCGAGCAATGCCATGGGTCGATTCTGCTGCGCTCTGGGCAAACTGCCAGCACTTATCCATCCGTGACGAGAATGCGGTGGAAAATGCATTTGCTACCCCACCCTCCAGACTGCATTACTCATGCCTCACTCCCGCCACGCCATGCAGTTTTACTTCCCCACTTCATTAAATCTCAGCACTGAAACCAGCGATGGGTTTCACCAGGAGTTGCTTCGCGGCCTGACGCATAAGCTCAACAATCTCCTCGCGGTCATCCAAGGCTTCAGCAGCCTGATTTTAATGACGGATGATCTCGATCCGAACGTGGCAGAAAACATGCAGCACATCCGTGAGGCCTCCGTCGGGGTGGCTAATCTGAGTGAGCGCATTCGCTCTGCGGGTGGTTGTGCCAAGCTCAGCCCACAAAGTCTGAGCCTTAGTGAATATCTCACCGCCATCGAAGGCTCCATCATGGAACCCTTTCAAAAGGCTGGCGTGCAGCTTGAGGCCGATGTGCAGCCCGGACTTCCTCCCATCCAGGTCGATCCCACCAAGTTCAAAGACGTCCTCGTCGAACTGCTCAAAAATGCCGCTGAGGCCGCCCAAAAGGGCAATGGTCGCTGTGCGCTGAAAATTTGTGGCCCAGGTGTCATTACTCCTGTTGAGCAACGCCGCGTGGACATCCTGGTGAGCAATACGGGCTCCCAGATCGCTCCAGAAAAAATCCAGGAGGTCTTCAAGCCCTTCCATGGCTCGAAAAACAGCAATCATCTCGGCCTTGGTCTAACCATCGCCGCCATGTTGAGCCATCAGATGAACATCCAGCTCGGTGCCGCCTCGGAGAACAACACGACGACCTTCTGGCTGAGCATCCCGATTGCTTGAGTGTCAGGGTAGTCGTAATTCTTCGCCATAATTACGCGCAATCTTCCCGCTGGACAGACCCCATCATGTCAAAGCATGATAGGGCTCCATTCCACCACTAGGAGGCACTCATGAATCGTACGCTCGTTCTCGCTGCACTGCTCGTTTGTTTCGCCACCGCCGTCCGCGCCGGCACCATCACCACATTACGTGGCAAAACCTACCGCGACTGTCACATCGCGCAGATTCATCCGGACGGCATATCCTTCACACACCGTGAAGGTGCCGCAAAGATTCTATTCACCGACCTCCCACGCGCCACGCGCGACCAATACGGCTACGATCCCAAAAAAGCCTCTGCCTACTCGAAGAAAATCGCTGAGCAGCGCAAGGTAGCTGAAAAGAACCGTCAGGAGCGTGACGCACGCATGGCGGAGGCCATTTCAGCCGCGCAGTTCGCCAATCAAGTGCGCAACTCACAAATCCAGGCGCAATACCTCGCCTATGAGCAATCAGCCTTTGCCAACCAGATCTACAATGGCTGGACCGCCACCGCGCCGATCACTGGTCCCGCCTTCAGTGCCGGAAACTACCGCCACTCTCGCAACGGTTCTGGCGGCTACTACCCTACAAACGGTTTCGGCGGCTACTATCCCTCATATTCCACTCCCAATTGCGGTTATCAAGGGGGCGGCTATAACATCAGTGGCAGCTTTGGCATCGGTAATGGCGTGCGCCTCGGCGTTGGATTCGGAAATACACCGGCGCTTGGCTATGGCACCTTCGCCCCAGCAATCGGCGCAGGTAGATTCGTTCCCGGAATCGGCGCTGGTGGATTTGTTCCCGGAATCGGGTCATTTCCTGCCGTCAATGCACCTGCGGTGCATTCACACGGCTCCTTCATGGTTCCAATTCGTCGTTGAATCACTGTGGCCGCTTGCTTGAGATTCATGACGGCAGCGCTACGCTGACGCCCCTCATGACCACCCGCGACCTGCTGACCCTCACCAAATTCCGCCTCAGCGCGCTTGTCATTGTCACCACCTTCGTTGGTTTTTGGCTGCGCGCACCTCGCCCGCTCGATCTCTGGCTGCTGCTCCACACCATCATAGGCAGCACCCTCGCCGCATTCGGCGCGGCGGTGTTTAATCAGCTCATGGAGATCGACCCCGACTCCCGCATGCAGCGCACGGCGGATCGTCCCCTGCCCTCCGGCCGCGTCAGTCCCTCAGCCGCATTCGGCATCGGCTGGTTCCTCAGCGCGTTGGCGCTCATCCACCTCGTCCATCGAGTCAATGTGGAGGCCGCAGCCCTCACCGCACTCACACTGGCCACCTATCTCTTCATCTACACGCCCCTGAAGCGTCAAAGCGCCACCAACACCCTCGTCGGAGCTGTTTCAGGAGCCTTGCCGCCACTCATCGGCTGGGTCGGTGCCGCAGGAGCTGCCGTCGGCGACAAGACCTACTTCCGCTGGCAGCTCATCATCGAGCCAGGTGCCATCTACCTCTTCATCCTGCTCTTCCTGTGGCAGTTGCCGCACTTTCTCGCCATCAACTGGATGTACCGTGACGAATACCGCAAAGGCGGCTTCGTCATGCTGGCCAATGACGACGAAGAAGGCATCCGCACCTCACGCCACGCCCTCGCCTATGCCCTGAGCACCATCATGCTCATGTTTTATCCCGTTTATGCCGGTGTCGCACACGCCGCATGGTTTCTGC
>JANOBP010000555.1:0-1291 GCA_031411715.1 Verrucomicrobiaceae bacterium
GCGGTGGGCAAGGTGGTGGCCTTCGGCGGCGTCAACATCAGGGGAGTGGGCGCGCCTGGAAGTGGGATGGAGGAACCCACTCCGCTCTTGGCGGCATCCAGATTGATCCCAGGAAAGCCGGGAGTTGCGGCAGCTTTTGGATCTGGCTTTGGAGCCGGTGGTGGCTCGGTTTCTTTGGTGGGGAGGCTGGCAGCGATCCAAGTGAGGCGCTCGTCGATCTCGCTCTGGAAGGTGGTGATGCCGGAGAACTTGGAGGTGGCGTCCGCGTAGGCTTGCTTGGCCTCAGCTTCCTTGCCATCAGCCCAAAGGAGGTCACCGAGGCGGATTTGGGCGAGCTGAGCGATGTCACTGGCGGGGAATTCCGTGATGAGTTGCTCGTAACTGGCTTTGGCGTCGTTTTTGTCGCCCATGGCTTCCTGCTTGGTGGCAATGGCGAGGAGCGTTTGTCCGCGGAATGGATGATCCTTGAACTGGGTGGTGAAGGCCTTGAGGGCCTCGACGCAGCTGGTTTTCTCGTTCTTATCCCAATGCAGGCTGGCTTTGAGAAGGAGCGCGTTGGCGGCTGGCTGGGTGCCTGGATGCTTGCGAATGACGATGTCGCAGTCCTCGATGGTTTTGGCAGCGGTGAAGTCCTCGGCAGCCAACTCAGCGGCGACTCGGGCATTGTGGCTGATGAGGCCATAGGCAACGACGCCGAGCACGAGCAGGATGAAGATCCAGACGATTTTTCGGAAGTTCTTCTCGAGGAATTCCTCGGACGGGGCGGGAGTGGGGGCTGCGGTGTTCAAAGTTTCGGTTCTCGGTTCGCTGTTCTCGGTTTTCGGTTCGCTGTTGGCATTACGCACCGACTTTGGCGCGTGCTTCGTCAGCGAGGGCGGTGGAGAGGTAGCGCTCGCCCGTGGAGCAAGCGATGGTGACAATGAGCTTCCCGGCATTTTCAGGTCGCTGAGCGACCTGGATGGCGGCGACGACATTGGCACCGGTGCTGATGCCGACCAGCAGGCCTTCTTCAGCAGCAAGGCGGCGGGCCATGGCAAAGGCCTCGTCGTTGCTGACTTTGATGCACTCGGTGATCTGTGGGTTCCCTGCGCTGTCCTTGAGGTGCAAATTGGCAGGGACGAATCCAGCGCCTGTGCCTTGGATTTTATGCGGGCCTGGCTGCACGGGCTGTCCGGCAAGAGTTTGATTGATGACCGGTGAGGCCTCTGGCTCGACGGCGATGGCTTGGAAGCTCGCTTTGCGCGGCTTGATCACCTCAACGCAACCGGTGATGGTGCCGCCCGTGCCGACG
>JANOBP010000556.1:0-10684 GCA_031411715.1 Verrucomicrobiaceae bacterium
GCCGTCGCAAACTCTGCCTCATGGACTGGGACGGCGACGGCAAGCTCGACATCCTCCTCAACAGTCAAAACGCCCAGTTCCTCCGCCAATCCGGCGAGAAGGACGGTCTGGTTCTCTTTGAAGACAAAGGCAACGTCTCTGACCGAAACATCGAAGGCCACGACACAAGTCCGACGCCTGTCAATTGGGATGCGAACAGCCTGCCTGATTTGCTCATCGGTGCCGAGGACGGGAGACTGTATTTCCTCAAAAATCCGAAGGCAAAGTAACCCTGGGCTAGGCTTGGCCTAGATTGACAAGCCGCGCATCAGCCCGAGTATCCGCGCCTGCTTGCCTTCGAATAACTCAACTGCCCCCACCGAAACTCTACTCCAGCGTGCTGAAGCGCAGTTGGCTACGGGTGAGCGCATCGTTGCACGGTTACTCACGGACTTGGACTGGAACCTGCACTTTCATGCAGGACTCATCGTTTTAACCAACCTTAGGCTGCTTCATGTCGAGGCGGCTCACTTTCATGCCTGGCGGCTCGCGGATGTTCAGGAGATGAAGTTGGAAGAGATGGGGGCTACGGCTGCGATTCACCTGATGCAATCTGAGTCGAGCGTTTGGCATTGGCGGACCACCTGTGGACATCTGCGTGAGGTGGAAGCCTTCCTGTCAAAACTCAAAGAGCAGCGCGGAACAGTGACTTCAGAAACCGAGGCCACAGACGATGAAGAGGACGTATTTTCAGTCGATGAGCCAGTCACTAAGACCACCACAGGGCAACCGCTGGTCCGGCTCTTTAAGCTTTCCAGTAAATGGTATAAGCTGATGCTGTTGGGGTTCGTCCTGACCGTTGCTAGCACGGCTTCTGGCTTGATCGGCCCGTGGCTGACAATGTCACTCGTCGATGAGGTGCTCATCCCCCTGCAAACGTCCACCAGTGATGTGCTTGTGGGACGTGTTTATCATTTCATGCTGATGCTGGCGGGTGCAGCCATACTCACATGGCTGCTACAGTGGGCGACGACTTACGTCATCTCACGCGTGGCAGAGCGCGTCACCAGCCACATGCGACGTGCCACTTTTGAGCATCTGCAGAAGCTCTCACTGACCTATTTTAACAAAAAGCGCACTGGGGATCTAATCTCACGTATCGGCTCAGACACGGACAACATCTCGCTCTTCATCTCCGTCAATTTCATCGACTTCGCATGCGATGTGATGACGATTCTTTTTACAGCGGTGATTCTGTTCTCGCTCAATCCGATGCTCGCGCTCGCGGCGATCGGGCCGCTGCCAATCGTGGCCTGGTTGGTGCAATGGGTGCGCAGCCACCTCCGCGGCGGCTTTGCTGCCGCCAGTCGTGCTTGGAGTGCGATGAATAGCGTGCTCTCTGATACGATCCCTGGCGTGCGTGTGGTGAAAGCCTTTGCGCAGGAGCAGCGTGAGATCGAACGCTTCCGTGAGCAGGATCAGCAAATCTTTGATACCAATGATCGCGTGAATCGCACCTGGTCCTTCTTTGAGCCGACGATCAGCCTGCTCACTGATATCGGTCTGCTTGTCATCTGGGGAGTCGGCGCATGGAGTGTCGCGTATGAGCACACCACTGTCGGTGTACTGACGGGCTTTGTTCTCTATGTTGGCAGATTCTACGGCAAGCTCGACTCCATGAGCCGATTTGTGGCCTCTGCACAGCGGGCTGCTTCCAGTGCACACCGCATCTTTGATATTCTGGATGTGAAGCCCGACATGCCAATCACTTCCGGCATGCTCAAGGTCGGCCGGTTGAGTGGCGAGATCGAATTCCGCGGTATTAAATTCCGTCACGGCTCACGCCAGATCATCCGGGGCATCGATTTGAAGATCGCACCCGGTGAAATGATCGGCCTCGTCGGCCCCAGCGGCGCGGGTAAGACGACGTTGGTCAATCTCGCCTGCCGTTTCTTTGATGTGAGCGAAGGAGCCGTGCTTGTGGATGGCCACGACCTTCGTGAGATCGATGTGGTCGATTATCGGCGCAATTTGGGCCTCGTGTTGCAGGAGCCGTATTTGTTCTTTGGTACCATCGCGGAAAACATCGCCTACGGGAAGCCTGATGCGACACGAGCGGAGATCATCGCCGCTGCAAGGGCCGCACGTGCGCATGATTTCATTCTGAAGATGACGGATGCCTATGACTCAATGGTCGGCGAACGCGGTCAGCAACTTTCCGGTGGGGAGCGCCAGCGCATCAGCATCGCGCGCGCCTTACTTGTTAATCCAGCCATCTTAATCCTCGATGAAGCCACATCCTCCGTGGACACCGAAACAGAGCGCGAGATCCAAGCCGCACTCGATCATCTCGTCAAAGGCCGCACCACCATCGCCATCGCGCATCGTCTTGGCACATTGCGAAAAGCCAACCGTCTCGTCGTCATCGAAAACGGAGTTATCAGTGAAATCGGCACACACGAAGATCTCATAAACCGCAGTGGAACTTATACGCGGCTGCATCAAGCCATGCTGGAGGTGAACCAAGCATGATCGACCTCATCTCCATCCTCCAGCAGCCCGATGTGCGTCCCATACGGCTCTTTCCTCTGACTGATCCAGAGCGCTGGGTCGCGATACTCGATTCAAAAGGCCAAGAAGTTGCCTGCATCGAAGATCCCACCACGCTGGATGCCGCACAACGTGCTGCGCTCGATGCGGCTCTCGCCAAACGTCATTTCGTGCCCGTCATTCGCCGCATTGTGACGATCACTCGTGCTCCCGATGGCCACGACTGGCTCGTCGAAACAGACCGTGGCACTACAACCTTCCGCATTGAGACGGATGAGAGCATTCAAAGTCTTGGTGGCGGACGCATCGTGATCATCGATAAATTGGGCACGCGTTATCTCGTGCCCAAGATCACCGACTTAGATCGGGATAGCAGGCGCAAACTTGAACGCTATTATTGATGCAACGTCTTTCCTCTCTCGATGTGTATCGCGGAATCGTCATGTTCCTCGTTGGCATGCGACTCATGGAGTTGGACGAGGTAGCACTCAGTTTTCCCGACAGCGCCATCTGGCAGTTCATCGGCTTTCACTCGTCACACGTCGCGTGGGTTGGCTGCTCGCTCAATGACCTGATCCATCCATCCTTTGCCTTTCTAACGGGGGCAGCGTTGGTGTTCTCTGTCACGTCGCGAGTTAATAAGGGGCAATCCAAACGAAGCCTCACACTGCATGCACTATGGCGCGCGGTAGCTCTCATTTTTATCGGCATCTACATTCGCAGCCTGGATCGGGACATGACGAACTGGACTTTCGATGAAACACTGACTCAAACTGGCCTCGGTTACATGCTAGTGTTCGCGCTAGCCTTCTGCGGCACTAAAACGCGCGTTATCACCTGTGTCTCCTTGTTGGCTGTGCATTGGCTTATCTTCGCCCTTTACCCGATTTTGCCGCCGCATGCCGATCCAAGTGCCTTTAATGTGCCCGAGCATTGGAATCTCGATTTCACTGGCTTTTTTGCTCATTGGAATCACAACCGCAATGCGGGCTGGGCTTTTGATCTATGGCTGCTGAACTCCTTTCCGCGTCTTTCGCCATACATTGGCTATTTAGGCGGCTACACCACGATCAATGTGCTTTCGACGATTCCGACGATGATCCTTGGCTTAATGGCGGGCACTTGGCTGAAGCAAATAGCCAAGCCAACGAGCTACCTCGTCATCGCTGGCACATCTAGCATTGCCGTCAGCTTCGCCATGCACTTTGGTGGCATTTGCCCCATCGTGAAACACCTTTGGACGCCCTCATGGGCTCTTTTTAGTGCTGGTTGCAGCTTTCTGATACTCGCGGCGCTTCATTACATCGTCGATGTGCGCCTGTGGAGGCGTTGGACGTTTCCTTTCGTCGTCGTCGGCATGAACTCGCTCGCTTTTTATCTCATGAGGCACGCGCTTGAAACGCCCCTGGCCGATTTCCTCAAGCGGCACTTTGGAACTGATGTTTTCCGAATCTTGGGTGATCCCTTGGAGCCTGCACTGATTGGAGCCTGCAGTCTGCTCATTATTTGGCTTATTGTCTTTTGGATGTACCGCAGAAAATTATTTCTTAGACTTTAGCATCTCAGCCAAATGAGCTCTCCAAATAGTCGCATGCCGCTGATTGACGCCTTTCGCGCTATCGCGGCGCTGTTCGTTTTGCTGCATCACTTTGTTTCATATTTTCCGATGTCGGACACGGTTTGGGACGTGTTTCCAGTTACCTTTGAATGGTTCTGTGACTATGGAGGCATGGCTGTTCAGGTGTTTCTTGTGATCGGCGGTTTTCTTGCCGCGCGGACTTTGTCAGTGCCAAACATGTCGCCTCTTTCGCAGATTGGTAAGCGCTATATCCGACTGGTTGTGCCGTACCTTGCCGCCATCAGTCTGGCCATACTCGCGGTGATCGTTGCCAACCCATGGTTAGATCACTGGGCCATCCCGGCGCGTCCCACTGCGGGGCAATTGGTCGCACACGTTTTCCTGCTGCAGAATGTGCTTGGCTTTGATTCCTTGTCTGCTGGTGTGTGGTATGTCGCCATCGACTTTCAGCTATTCGCTGCGACTGCTTTTCTGCTGTGGATCGGACGGGGGCGTATCGTCGGGCCTATTCTTGTTCTCAGTGTTGCCGCATCCTCACTTTTTTGGTTCAATTTGGATGATGGTTGGGATGACTTGGCCGTCTATTTCTTTGGTTCCTATGGCCTTGGTGCTGCAGCGTGGTGGGCATCGGATGGCCAACGTAAGCCGGTATGGATGGTGCTTTTCGCAGTGGTAGCTGTGTCAGCAATACTTGTTGATTTTCGTGGTCGGTTGGTGATCGCACTCGTTACCGCACTAACATTGGGCTTTAGCCGCTGCGTTGGTTGTCTTGAGCGCGGGCCTTCCATCAGGGCACTCTCTTTCCTGGGAAAAATTTCTTATTCGCTCTTTTTGACCCATTTTCCGATTCTGCTTCTATCCAACGCCTTCTATGTCATGCTTGGACTTTCATCGCCGCTATCCGCAATGGTGGGCCTGCTGCTGGCGTTCATCGCAAGCATAGGCTTTGCGACCTTGTTTTATAACGGCCTCGAAAGTCCCGTTTCCCATCGACGAATCGCCAGTTTTTTGACTGCGCTTATCGCGAAAATTAGGTCGCCAGGACATTGAGAGACTTGAGGACGTCGCAGTATGTTTCCGTTACAAACTTGGGTGTTTCACGAGTGGCATCCATACAACCACCTTCTCCATACACGCCTCTAGCATCACGTATGCGGTGCATACGTTCAAAAATGGGTTCAAAGGCTTCCTGATAGCCCAAAGTCTGCGCCACCAATCGCTCAACCTTTGTTTCATCCATCTGCAACTCACCCTGAGCATCCGTAATAGTGGAATCGCGCCAGTGATAGATTTCGATGCATTTGGAACTCAGATTAAAGGGGCTGTCACGTTTCCAAAAATTGGAAAACAGACCGCTGCCGAGATAAATCACCCAAGACCCCTCATATCCAGCCACCTCGGATGACTGGGAGTCTGGATTGCGGAACCACACTCGATCCCCTGGAACATAATAATGAATCGGAAAAGGCTGGTCCAGGGAACCAAGCTCATTCAGGAATGCGTCTTGGAAATAATCCGCTGAGAGAGCCTTTTTTTCCCATTGTTCCTGCAATTTAAGAAGTAACTTCGGATACTTTTCTTGGGCTTCCTCGGCAATTGAAAGCAGGATCACATATTCGCTGGCTCGATAACATGAAAAGGAATACAACTGCCCTCCGCACTCTGGCTGACAGGCTTTTCTGAGTGAGTCTATCAGCGGGCTGCCTGGAATCAGCACAAAGCCCGTTTCCTCCGAATAGCGCCAGCAGTCGGTCGGTCGTTCGACGGCGGTTGTGTGAAAGTTTAAGCAAGTGCGAGTGGCATTTCGAACGATATTCCGGCGGATGCGCACAGCAGAGATCAATTCACCCGCGCATGGATATTCCATCAGTGTTGGGCTGTTCAAAAGAGTCAGCCAAATCTCACCCATCAAATCATCTTCATGGGTGTCGCATTCAAGTTTGAGCAAATGGGCAAGGTTAAGGGTATCGAAATCGGGCATCCATTCTTGAGCCACCTTGTCATCCAAACTCAGATAAAGAGAATCACTTCCAAGTCTGCAAATGACTTTCTCTTCAATCTGTAACTGTGCCCATTCTGCGCTTAATAGTGACTGATCGACCTCTAACGATTTTTTAGTCCCAGAAACCTTGATGCCCCTGATGGGCGCAATTGAACGATTCGACATGAATGATGATTGGGTTCCTGTTGGTAGCAAGCTCGCCAAAGGAACGGGCATGTCCGACATTGGTCTCCAAAAGTGAAACGAAAAATTTCCACTATTGTTGCGCCCTTCTCATCGGAGAGCATTGAGATAGACCAATTCCAGCGGTTTACGCAAAACTCTTCATTCCTGACGCCATCGCCTCATCGCTCAACCCATGAGCCCACGCGGCACCAATGGCTGCGAGTATGTTTTCGATCTGAAAAGCAAAGTGGCCCGTGTGAGGTATGCCAATTTCACTTAGCTCGATTAGACGCCTCTCTAGGTCGCCCTCAGCGAGACAGATCATTCCATCCTTCACAAATGCGGCCTTTCCACCTTTGCTTCGATGCTCTTCCACTATCTCATTTGCGGAAGTGTTCGAGAAGAACAACACGCTGCCTTTGCAATACTCTGCCATGCTCGCCACGTGAGCATCAGTGGCATTCAGCACGGCGGTGCCACTTGGTAGCACCACATCTACTACGCAGCGTTTAACCTTGGTCATCTGCTCCATCGTCTCCATGTAGCCGAGACCCAGGTGATCCGTGTCAACATTGAGCACCACACCGATTTGGCAGTGATCATAACCCATACCTTCGAGGATGATGGACTCAGCACTCGTCTCGCAGATTGCAACTTCAGTCCATGGATGCAGCAGTACTCCCTGAGAGCCAAAAAGACGGTCTCCTTGTTTCGACTCAGCATGACGCTCACCAAACTGCAAACCATCGCTATTACATACGCCGAGAAACTTGCCCGCCGCTTTCAACAAATGGGCCAGAAGCCGTGTGGTGGTCGTTTTGCCGTGAGTCCCCGTGATGCCGATGACTGGAATGCGACCATTGCCGTCTGGAAATAGCATGTTGATAATGGCCTCACCGACAGGACGAACTTTGCCCACAGCAGGCTTCAAATGCATCAGCAGGCCTGGGCTGGCGTTGATTTCAACAATGGCACCGCTTTGATTCTCTAGTGGCTTGGAAATGTCTGCACAGACGACATCCACGCCACAAATATCAAGTCCTGCCACCTTGGCTGCAGTCACCACGTGCTCACGCACACTTGGATGCACTTCATCGGTGATATCGATAGCCCAATTGGCAAATCGGGCCACCAGCACGCGCTCGCCATCATGCGGCACGGAATCCGGCTGATAGCCTTGGTTTTGAAGGTCGGTAAGGATCACGGGGTCCCACTTCACGGTGTCGATTTTATCCCAAGGGCAAGTTTCGAGTTCACCACGACGTGGATCGGAGTTCAGTTGCGATTCAATGAGTTGCACCACCGTGCTTTCTCCATCTCCCACGACTATCGCGGGGTCGCCACGGCTAGCGGCGACCAAGTCACTGCCGACCACGAGTAGGCGATGATCCACGCCTGGGATAAAGCGCTCAACCATCACACCCGTGCCTTCCTTGAGAGCCTGTGGAAAGGCTTCCTCGACTTGTTCTCGCGTGCTGAGATCAATAAACACTCCACGTCCATGATTCGCATCCGTCGGCTTCACCACCACGGGTAAGCCAACATCTTTAGCGGCATCCCACGCATCATCGGGGTCGTTCACGATGCGTCCTTCAGGCACTGGCACACCGGCCTGCTTTAGAAACGTGCGTGTCAGTTCTTTGTTCTGCGCAATGTATTCTGCAATAGCACCAGTGCGGTCGGTTTCCGCTGTCCAGATGCGCCGTTGTTTCACACCTTGGCCGAGTTGAATGAGGCTTCGGCCTTCCTGAAGTCTGCGCCACGGAATGCCGCGCTCCTTGGCTGCATCCACGATCGCTTTCGTGCTAGGTCCGAGCGCATTGCGATCCACCACATCCTGCAAGCGAGTGACTTCGGCTGCTACGTCGAATGTGCCACCTGTATATGCCGCTAGAAGCAGTTCGCGCGCGCTGCGCAGACACTCTTGGACCACGACTTCATCAAGATAGCGCACAATAACTTTGTAGAGACCTTCCACACATGTCTCCCGCGCCTTGCCAAAGCCAAGCTCATGGCTTGCCATTGTCTGCAGTTCCAGCGTCACATGCTCAAGGATGTGCGCAGGATAGGTTCCGCGATCCAATCGCTGAAAAAAACCACCACGCTCGCCCTCGCTGCAGCGGTGCTCGATCATGCCTGGCAGCCACGACTTGAGGCGCTCATTAAATCCAGGTAGCTCCTCTGACGACGCATCCTTCAAGCTCCCCAGGTCCACCCACGCCTCCAGCACCGGATAATTCGCCCATATATTCGGGCCACGCAGGAGGTGGATTTCGCGGATGTCGAGGTCTGGCATGGTCAGTGTATGAGTCGGCTCCATGAGTGGTCAGGGATGCTAAGCATGCAAGCGTCTGGTTCTGTCAGCAGAGAAGGCTTGATGTTTGCGTCGCTTATCATCATCATGCGGCATGACTCGTACCATCCTGGCCATCGGCGCCCACTATGATGACTGTCCTTTCGGCATTCCCGGCACACTGCTGCGCGCGGTGCAGAAGCATCAGCGGGTGGTGATCTTGAGCTTGATCGGTGATTACACCAACTGGCCACCGGTGAAGGGCCGCGCGCAGGAACTGCTGGAGCTGTCCAAGCAGTTGGCGGCTGAGCGCGGCATCGAGATGCGCTTCCTGAACTGGAAGAGCATGGGCTTTGAACCGACGCTGGAGGCCAAGCGCGCGGTGGCGGAGGTGGTGGCGGATGTGCAGCCGGACACGGCCTTCATGCTGTGGCCGCGTGATCGTCACGCCGACCATGAAGCGGCGAGCGCGATCTGCCATGCCGCTTTGAGCCAACCTGCGCGGCTGCTTGGCCGTGACGATGTCCGCGTGCCATCACGCATCTTCTGGTATGACAACGGGCCGGGGCACACGATCGGCTTTGAGCCTGATACCTATGTCGATGTGACCTCAGAATGGCCAGCGGCGAGCGAGTGGCTGGGAAAGCTCATGGCATTTGTGAAGAACGTGCCGTTTGATGCCACGAAAGTGGATGCCGCCATGGACACGAAATCCGTGCTCTCACGCTACCGCGGCCTCGCATGCGGAGCGCGGTATGCGGAGGCACTGCGCAGCATGCGACCGCTGGTAACCGATGCGCTGTGAGTCTAGCGCAAGTAGAGCTTGAGATGCGTGGCCAAATACTGCTCCAGTGACGTGACGAGCGCCCTAGCGAACTGGAGGCGATGTGAATTCGTGTCGCGCAGCCGGGTGTATTGGCACTCGATCTGGAGGCCGGTGGTCTTGCCAGTGCAGTGACGTGCCACGGTGTAGCCGCCACGGAAGTAAGGCTCATTGGGCACGGGCAGTTTGGGACTCGGTGTGCTGTGAAAGCCGTGCTCCGCCAGCATGGCCCCGAGGCTGCTGGGGCCATGGAGAAGCTCGGTGTAAGGTAGCTTCGAGCGCTGAGCCAGCAGTCCCAGGCTGCCTTTGGCCGCAAAGCCGGGCGTATTGAGAATGGCAGGGGATTGAGCGAGTTCGTTGGGTGCGTGGAGGTAGCCCAGTTCGACGCGCGGTTCAGGGTGATTCTGGCCATGCAGGTCGATGAGGAACGTGAGGCCGTGTTTGGCCGTGACGGTATCGCAGGCTTGCTCGATGAAGCCGTGATATTCCGTCCAGGCTTTGATGGCAGATGCATTGCCCTGCGCGGCCTCGACGACTTCACGGTTGGGATCGAGCTTGCTGCGGTGGAGGTGACTGATGATGAGATGCGGGCGGTGGCCACTGCGAGTCATGCATTCATTGGCGAGTGCCAGGGCGAGCTCCTGGGTGTTGGAATCTGCACCGCGCACGCCGTAAGTTCGGTTGGGGATCTCGTCAGGTTTGAGCTTGCCTCCATGTGGTGCACTGATGACCAAAGGCAGATCACCGGGAATGTATTCGACGTATTGGCTCGTGCCGAACACTGGAACGCCAGCGGGCAGCGGCGCAGCGCTGGCGAGTGTGGTGAGGACGATGAGGCTAGTGAGAATTCGGCGCATGGGGTGATGCTGAAAATTGAACGGTGGATATTGGAAAATGTAAATTGCAAATTGCAGCCTCGGACGCCCATCATCCGTTCCCATGTCCCGATTTCGTCGAATTTGTGTTTATTGCGGTTCCAGCCCTGGGACTGATCTCATTCACCGTGAAGCGGCGCATGCTCTTGGAGCTTTCTTGGCTCGAAGTGGTATCGGTTTAGTCTATGGCGGCGGACATGTGGGCCTAATGGGGGCGGTGGCGGATGGGGCACTGGCGCAGGGCGGGGAAGTCATCGGCGTGATCCCCGAGTCGCTCATGGCCAAGGAACTCGGGCACGGAGGCGTGACGGAACTGCGAGTCGTCACCAGCATGCATGAGCGGAAGCAGATGATGGTCGATTTGAGTGATGGCTTCATCGCCATGCCCGGCGGCTTTGGCACTTTGGATGAGCTGTTT
>JANOBP010000557.1:0-10594 GCA_031411715.1 Verrucomicrobiaceae bacterium
AAAACAGCCGGGACGTTATCGCGTCCCGGCTGCGGTGAAAGGTTGATTTAACCTGCGGCGTTACGCTGCTGCCTTGGGGGCTTCGGCGGCTTTCTTCTCCAGCGCGGCTTTGGCCTGCTGAACGAGGGCCTCAATGGCGGCGATGTCTTTGACAGCGAGGTCGGCGAGGACTTTGCGGTCGAGATCAATCCCGGCGGCTTTGAGGCCTTCGGTAAATCGCGAGTAGCTCAGGCCGAGCGGGCGGACGGCTGCATTGATGCGCTGAATCCACAGATTGCGGAAGTTGCGCTTCTTGGTCTTGCGGTCGCGGGTGGCGTAAGTTTCGGCTTTGCGGACGGCGTCCTTCGCATAACGGAAATGCGTGGAACGAAAGCCGCGGAATCCTTTGGCTTTTGCCAGCACGCGCTTGCGGCGCTTCCTGCTGGCGGGGGAGTTGGTGGCTCTAGGCATGTTACTTTATCTATGATCAGGCTGTTGTTGGGGTAGCGATGGTTTGCCTCACCTGTTCGAAGATCCCACAGAGCGGGATCAGGCAAATTCATCGTGGTCCTGAGTTCAGGACCGTGTGGTCGTCTTAGCGATGGGAGAACGGCATGTTCGCCTTGATTGCTTTGACATCCACTTCCGCCACGAGGGCGACTTTACCGAGGTTACGCTTCCGCTTACGGCTCTTATTCTGCAGAATATGGCGCTTGCCTTGTTTACGGCGCAGCACCTTACCCGTGGCAGTTATTTTGAACCGCTTGGCATAAGCTTTCCTCGTTTTGGCGATACCGGCATTTTTTGACATATGGGGCGGCGATGGTAAAGGCGATGACAGTTTCGGCAAGGTGTTTTTCCTTCAGATTTGAAGAGAATTGAAAATGGTTGGCAGTAAACCCCGAAAACGGACTTTCACGGCTCATTCTCAATATTGGGAGTCAAAAAAAGCGATTCTACCATAAATTAAAGTTTACTTAACTATCTGGGATTGCTAAATGGAGCACGAATTAGCGGAAATACCCATGATTGCCTCTCCCACTTCATCCGCCACTCAGGTTGCC
Organism: Verrucomicrobiaceae bacterium; assembly: GCA_031411715.1. Taxonomy (GTDB): domain Bacteria; phylum Verrucomicrobiota; class Verrucomicrobiia; order Verrucomicrobiales; family Verrucomicrobiaceae; genus Prosthecobacter. The sequence goes on from JANOBP010000557.1 coordinate 1,044, forward strand.
ACCGAAACTCTCTCCGAATTGGAACAGAGTCTCGAGCAACTCAAAGTCGCCAATTTTTACCTTCGTATCGCACTGGATCAGGTGCCGGAGGGCGTGGTTATCGTGGATGCCGAACCTGCGGACGCTGCTTCAGGCCCAAAGGTGCTTTATAGTAACGCCAACGCCGCGATGCTGCTGGGAGCGCAGCCAGAGTCAGGATTGCGCGGTATGCGATTGGGCGATCTCGTTGCTGGTGATGCAGATGCTGAGCGCTTGCTGGAAAGTCTACGGCTCGCCGTGGAAAATGGTGGCTGCCATGAGTGCGATGCAGCGTTGCAAAATCTGCGTGGCACAGCACCGACACCCAGCAGATGGCGCGTGCGTGCTGTCTTCAATGGAATGCGCAAGTTGTTGAATTTCACCATTCTGATCACTCCTGCGAAGCTTGATTCTGAAAAACCGCAGGTACCAACCGAGGCCCGCCCAGCTGCTGCCGACGATCTCGACGCCCAATCCGTACAACTTCGCAAAGACAACCTGGCTGCACTCGCTCAGGGTATCACTCATGACGTGAATAATCTGCTAGGCCCTGCCATCGTGCGCCTTTCTGCCTTGCTGCCGCAGTTGGATGAGAATTCCGCTGTTGGTCAGGAACTGCAGCTTATTTTCGCAGGTCTGAAACGCGCCAAGCAATTCACGGCACAAGTCGTCAACGCCTCCAAAGCCAAAGCTAACAAGCGTGAGCCGACTGACTCTGCTGCGATCATTCGAGACACCGTGGAGTTCGCTGGAGCTGGTTCCAATGTGAAACTGCGCGTCCATACCGACGCAGATCTTTGCCTCGCTATTGCCGATCCCGTCAAGCTCAGCCAAGTGCTTCAAAATCTCGTCCTCAATGGCATCCAGGCAATGCCTCACGGCGGCTACATGGATGTGCAGGCGAAGAATATCACTCTATCTCATCAGGACGGTTCCCTGAAACCCGGTGTCTATGTCGAGATCAGTGTGCGTGACCGTGGATGCGGCATTGCAGAAGAAAATCTGCGCAAGCTTTTCCGTGAATCCTTCACCACCAAAGCCGACGGCAACGGCATTGGTCTCACCACCTGCAAGCGTTTCATCGATGATATGGGCGGAGACATCCGCGTCACATCTACCGCCAACATTGGCACCGAATTCCGCATCATCGTTCCTGCCTCCAAAGACGCTGCCGACGCCAAATCCAGCACTCCGGCAGACAACGCTCCAGTCCCTCTCAAACATGGCCGTGGCACCGTCCTTATCGTTGATGACGAGGACGATCTCCGTCGCGTTGCGCAGATGATTCTCAAGCGCTGTGGCTATGAATGCGTCGAGTGCGACAATGGCCAGGATGCCATCAAGATTTATCAAAGCCTCTACCGCACCGGCACTCCGCCTGATGTCGTCCTCATGGACCTCACATTGCGCGGCGGCATGAACGGCACCGAGACCGCCACCGAAATCCTCGCGCTTGATCGCGATGCACGCATCGTCTGCACCAGTGGAAGCGTCACGCAGGAAGTACAGATGGTTTTCCTTGAGCGCGGCTTTGTCGGCGTCCTGCCAAAGCCCTACGAAGCTGGTGAACTCACGCAAACGGTGCACAACGTGGCCACCGCCATGCGGCGTGCGGCTTGATTCAAGCTTTCAGCAACTCTTTCACCACCTCGCCTTTGCTCAAGGCCATCGGACGTCCAATGGGCGTCTGCATCTCCTTGGTATAATCAATGCCGAGCAAATCCTGAACAGTCGCGTGCAGATCCTCGACGAGCACAGGCTTCTCAGGTTCCTTCTTCACGCCTTCAGGATCCGTGGCACCGATGACACGTCCGCCCGCGAAACCGCCACCTGCGACGAGCATACTAAAGGCATGAGGCCAGTGATCACGTCCACCGACGTTGTTGATCTTCGGCGTGCGGCCAAATTCACCGCCGCAGATCACGATGGTGCTCTCCAACAGGCCATGGCGCTTCAAATCACGAATCAGCGAGGCATACGCCGCGTCGAGAATCTTCACCTGCGTCGCCTGGCCTTCAAAGTTGTTCGCGTGCGTGTCCCAGCCATTGAGCGTGACCTCCACGCAGCGCACGCCGGCCTGGATCAAGCGCACGGCGGCCAGACAGCCGCGACCAAATGCCGTGTCACCATAAGCATCGCGCTCTGCCGCCGTGGCCAGAGACACATTGAAGGCCTTGAGTTGCTCGGAGGTCATCATGCGCCGTGCTTTTTGCATGGAAAGTTGGTGAAGCGTCTTGTTGGCATCCATGTCCTTCGAACGGCCTTTGGCAAAGGCGCGTTCCACTACGCTCAGGCTTTCCAGACGACTATCCATGCGCTGGTCATCCACGCGCGCTTTCACATCTGGAATGTTGCCCTTGGGATCATAAACTTGGAACGCATCATACTGAGCTCCGAAGTAACCACCGCGAGCCGGCAATTGATTCGGCAGGATGGAAACATGCGTCGGGATCTCGATCTTGGCCTCTGGCAGCTCATGACAGACCACCGCGCCGATGCTGGGATGGATCAAGGTCGGATCGGGCCTGTAGCCTGTCTTGATGTTATAAAAAGCACGCTCGTGATCCCCTTCCCTGCTGACCATGGAGCGGATCAGACACACATCTCCCATCACACTCGCAGTCTGCTCCAGCCCTGAGACAAAATCCACGCCCTTGATCGCCGTCGGGATCGTTTTGACACCACCGCCGATTTTTGTCGTCGGATGAGGATCAAACGTATCAAGCTGGCTCGCAGCCCCACCGAGCCACAGCAGCACCACCGAGCGCGCAGGCTTGCCTTTCGGTGCTTTTTCGTCTTCCAAGGACAAAACATCCGCTAGCGGCGTCAGCCAGGATACGCCCGCTATTCCAGCGCCGCGCATAAGGCTACGTCGAGTCAGGTGATCCAAATTTTGACAAGCTGATGAAGTGTTCATGGTGCGTGTGATTGGATTCGTCTCTCTCAATGGTTCCAGGAAAATTCGGTGGCGTTCATCAACGTCCAGTAAAGATCCGACATCGCATTCGTCCGTGCATTGCCACTCTTTGCCTTGGCCAATAGTCCATTGAAGTGATCCGCCTCTTCCGCAGTCGGCCTGCGTGAGAAAATCGACAAATACGCCGTCTCTACCGCCTCGGAGTCATTGGGTGCCAGCAGTCCGACTCTGGTGCTGGCATTCACCAGCGGATTGTTCTTTGTGTTATCGCTCACCATGTTGCCATTCATCAGCAGCAAGCGTTGCGGAATGGTTCCACCGCTATCGTCAAAACGATCCTCACCTGAGTCGCCATAGCGCTTCACAAAATTAGCCACATCGAGATCACGCTTGATGCGAAACACCACATGAGTCTCGGCATCCAACGTGCTGAGCGACGCCGCCTGGATCACGCTACCCGCCATTTGCTCTGGCCTCAGTCGGGTCAGCGGAAACACCGCCCAACAATCCTCGGGCATCCCGTGTTCTGATTGACTCGACATTTGAAACACTCTCGTTGCCGTGATCACCCGGATCAATCGCTGCAGATCAAATCCATGCGCGATGAAGTCTTCGGACATCATCTCCATTCCCGCTGGGAAGGGTCCATCCAATGGAATGTCATCCACAGGCGTGACGAGGGGTTTATTGAAGAGTAGCGCCCACATCCGGTTCACCATGGTGCGTGCAAAAGCCTTGTTCTCCTTCGCTGTCACCCAAAGAGCCAATTTCTTTCGCGGCGTGCCTTTCTCCGGCAGCAAATCGCCCTGCCACGGCACCGCCGCAGGCACCAGTTCATCCTCCGTCTTGCCCAGATACCGGAACTTGTAGCTCTCCTCGGGATTGTCCGTCAGTCCGTTGAGCTGAAAGTCCGCCTGACCAAAGAACGCCGCCATCTTGTGGAAGTCCGTCTGCTTCCAGGCACTGCCCAGCTTCCCATCATGGCACTGCACACAGTCCATCTGCACGCCAAGAAACGCCCGGCTCACCCGTGCCGCCAGCTTGGCTTCATTCGGCCCCTTGTTGTTCTCATTTGTGACCGAGACAAAATTCACCGCCGGATTCGTCGTCCACACGCCTTGTGCATCGATCAATGCACGCGCGATCTCATCATAAGGCCGGTTCTTTTGCAGTGCATCACTTAGCCACTCCACCAGTCTGCGCCGCCGATAAATCAAAAATGGACCGTTCTCGATCCCCACATAAACGCGCACCAACCGCTCCGCCAGGTAGTCACTCGTGCGCCGGTCCGCCAGCAGTCTCGCCAGCCACCAGGATGCCACATCATCAGGCTTGGCAGCCTCCAACTCTCGGATCTCCTGCAATGACGGAATACTTCCCGTCAGCGCCAGTGAAAGTCTGCGCGCAATCACCAAATCATCCGCACGTGCGGCTACCTGCACCCCCTTTTTGGCCCAATCGGCCTCAAACTCCACATCCAAAGCCTTGGCAGCGGCTAGTGTACTCGGATCCATCTTCACGGACTTCTTCATCTCACTCAATGGCGGCGTAAACAGGCCTGCCAAGCCCCATTTGACGCCAAAAGCCAATGCCACCACCACCACGACATTCCGCAGCCAAGAAAACCAACCTGATGATGAAAATGAAACACTCATAGCCCAAAGCTCACCTGAAACACCGCAGTTGAGAATCGGTTCTGAACACAATCTTCGCAAGACATGAGTTGAATCTCTCGAAGCGACCTGAGATTGCTGACAACTCCCACTAATTCTAATGAGTGGAATTATGCCTCGTAATGCGATCAGCCGCCAGCCTTGACGCATGCTTAACCAGCCCTTAACGTGAGCTGCCAATGAGAACGCCCTCCGCCTCTTCCCACCTTCCTGTCACCATCTTTGCCGTGGCACTGACTTTCCTTACCGTGCAGACTCCTGCGTGGGCCTTTCTGGACTTTATCTTTGGTAAAAAAGACAAAGTCGCCCCCACACGTGATGAGCGTGCCGTACAGGAGCAAGCCGCCGCCGCGCTACTCGCTCAGGGCACCCAGTATCATCAATCTGGCAAGACCAGCAAAGCGCAGAGCATTTATAAACAAGTCGTTAAAAGTTACCCTTTTACCACCAGCGCAGGTGAGGCCGCCTTTCAGTATGCAATTCTCGTCCGCCACAGCGGTGAGGATCTCGAAGATTGTTTCGCTGCCTTCCAGGACTTCATCGACAACCACCGCCAAAGCCCCCGCTTTGCAGATGCCATTGCCAAGCAGTTTGAGATCGCAGAGGAAGCCAAAGGCGGTAAAAAACAGCGCAGCCTGCTGCTGGTGCCTCTGAAGTTGAACACCACGGATATCCTCGGCTTCTACGAAAAAATCATCACCAACGCACCCTTTGGCAAATACGCCCCGCTGGCGCAATTCAGCATTGGTGAAATCCATCAGGACAGTCGTGAAAAAGACAAAGCCATCGCAGCCTATCAAAAGGTCGTTGATAATTATCCCTCGACCTCACAGGCCTCTGAAGCCCAATTCCGCATCGGTTCCATCAGCAATGTGGCAGCGCAACGCAGCGAAGACGCCTCCAATCTCACCACCACACGTGATGCCCTGCGCACCTACATGACCGCCAATCCTAGCGGTGAGCGCAAACAAGAAGTCGAGCAAATCCTCCGTCAGGTGAACACCGCAGAAGCCGCCCAATCTCTCACCGTTGCCAAATTTTATCAGCGCAGCGGCAAGACACGCGCCGCGGCACTCTACCTCAATGAAGCGCTCAAGTTTGGCTCGCCTGAAGTCTCTGCCGAAGCTCGAAAACTCCTTGGTGAACTGGCCGCTGAAGATCCCGAAGGTGTTTCGGAATCACGGCGTGGACAGCCTAGTCAGGACTTTACCAAATTCGCCTCACGCGACCTCAAATCCCGCTCGGACTACGCAGGGCCTCTCGCGCCCGAACTTTCCCGCCTTGGCCAAAAGCCCGGCATGCGCGCCGGCAACGACGGATTCATGCCGATCCCGCTTACCGAGCCTGCACTTCCCCTACAGCCCGGCAGCGCCCTGCCAGCACCCGGCTCCCTGCTGCCGTCCCTGCCAGAAATGGAAAAACCCGCACTGCTGCCCACCCCGCCAGCTCCAGCTGGTGCCAAACCAGCAGCACCTGGCACGACTACCCCGCCAGTGCCGCCGAAGCCTGTGCCATAAGTCATAATCCTTGCACAGGCTTACCAGCGCTTCATCCTCGCCAGCCTCGTCGCTCCCACGCATGAAAAAACTCCTCGTACTCCTGCTGCCCTGCTGCCTTCTGCTCACGAGCTGTGCAGGATACCATCTCGGTGCTCACAAGCCCTCGCATCTCGCCAATATCAAGCGTCTGGCTGTTCCCACCATGAAGAACTTGACGCTTGAGCCACGGCTCGGCGTTCTGGTAACCAACGCCATCATCAAGCAGATCCAAAATCACGGCTCCTACGAACTCGGCACTCGTGCCGACAGTGACGCCGTGCTTGTCGGCACCATCCGCAACGTGCAGCGCTTCCAATACCGCTCGGACCGCACCAACATCCTCCGCACATCCCAGATGTTGCTCACCCTGCAGGTTGATTACACCATCAAAGACCACAACGACAACACACTGCACACCAACTACGCCAACGGCGAATCCTTTGTCATTCTGGATCCCAATCTCCAAATCTCCGAGTCACAGGCACTCGAAGACGCCGCTCAGCGTCTAGCAGTCAATCTGGCCAATGACATCTCCGAAGGCTGGTGAAGACGAGGTGGCAGATCCGATTTGTCCACCTGCACTCTTAAACCTCGAAGACGATCCTTTTGAGGCACCACAGCGTTCAAACCGCCTGGCTGTAGGTCTGCACGTCGTAGCCACGCCCATTGGCAACCTCGGCGACATCACCCAACGCGCCATTCACACCCTGCGCTGCGCGGATCTCATCGCCTGTGAGGACACACGCCATTCGGGCATGCTCTTGAAGCATCTCGACATCAAAGCGCGCCTCATCAGCCTCAACGAGCACAACGAAGCGCACCGCACGCCGCAATTGCTCGACCACATCCGCGCTGGCGGCAGCGTAGCCCTCATTTCCGACGCGGGCATGCCCACCATCTCCGATCCGGGTCAAAGATTCGTCGCCGCCACCGTCGCAGCCGGATTTTTCATCGACAGCCTCCCCGGCCCCAGTGCCGTGCTCACTGCCCTGGCAGCCAGTGGTCTTCCCACCACGCCCTTTTACTTCGGTGGCTTCCTCCCGCACAAAAAAGGCGCCCGCACCACCATCCTGACCGCCGCGCTCGCACGTGACGCCACCAGCATCTACTTCGAGAGCCCCTACCGCATCGTGGACACCCTCGAAATCCTCGCCACGGCCGCGCCGGAGCACCGCATCGTCATCGCCCGGGAGTTGACCAAAAAATTTGCTGAATTTAAACGCGGCTCGGCACAGCAAGTGCTCAGTCACTTCCAAGCCAAGACACCCAAAGGCGAATTTACCCTGCTCATCGCACCCTGTGACCTGCCCAAATGGGTCACTTGGTGAACTGACTTTTCACACCCCCAACGCCAAGCTCTTTTTAAATCCTCATGGAAACCCTCGCCAACTGCGCCGTCCTCGACTCCACCGAAAGCCTCAAGCTCTCCATCACCAATCATCTGCGCTTCACCCTCGGTGCCTATGTTCAGTCCGCCACGGAGAACGACTGGTTTGTCGCCACATCTCTGGCTGTGCGTGACCGCGTCATGGACCTCGCCACCAAGTCCCGCACCCTTCACCGCTCCAGCAGCGTCCGCCGCGTGCACTATCTCTCCCTGGAGTATCTCATGGGCCGTCTGTTGGAAAACAATCTGCGCAACTCCGGCCTCTACGACCACACCAAGACCGCACTCTCCGAGATGGGCCAAAATCTCGACACACTCGTTCAATCCGAGCCTGACATGGGCCTCGGCAATGGTGGCCTCGGTCGCCTTGCCGCATGCTTCATGGACTCGCTCAGCACCATGGACCTCCCGGCCATCGGCTACGGCATCCATTACGAGTTTGGCCTCTTCCGGCAGGAATTCGTCAACGGCAAGCAAGTGGAGCATCCAGACGCCTGGATGCGTGACGGCAGCCCGTGGAAGATCGCGCGCCCATCCTACCGCCAGCGCGTCCATCTCTATGGCCGCTCCATACAGAAGTTCGACGACCTCGGCATGCCGCATTACGAATGGATCGAAACCAAGTGCCTCCTTGGCCTGCCATGGGACATCCCCATCGTCGGCTATGACAGCCACACCGTGAACGTCCTCCGCCTCTGGCAAGCCCAGTCCGATGAAGACTTCAACTTCCAAATCTTCAACGAAGGCAGCTACGTCGAGGCCATGCGCGAGAAAGCCATCGCCGAAACCGTCTCCAAAGTCCTCTACCCCAACGACACCACCGAGTCCGGCAAAGAACTCCGCCTCGTGCAGCAGTACTTCTTCGTTGCCTGCTCCCTTGCAGACATCATGCGCCGCTTCAAAGGCGGCTACACCCTGCCCTGGAGTGAATTCCCTGCCAAAGCCGCCATCCAGCTCAACGACACCCATCCCGCCGTCGCCATCCCAGAGCTCATGCGCATCCTCGTCGATGAAGAAAAGCTCGACTGGTCACTCGCTTGGGACATCTGCCAGAAAACCTTCTCCTACACCAATCACACACTCCTCCCCGAGGCCCTGGAAACCTGGTCCGCCGCTCTCTTCGAGCGCGTCCTCCCACGCCACCTTCAGATCATCTACCAGATCAACCAGATCTTCCTTTCTGGCGACGTGGAGGCCAAATGGCCCGGCGACGACGAAAAGAAACGCTCCCTCTCCCTCATCGAAGACCGCGGTGGCAAGCACGTCCGCATGGCCCACCTCAGCGTCCTCGGCAGCCACGCCACCAACGGCGTCGCCGCCCTCCACACCCGTCTGCTTTGCGAGCGCCTCTTCGCCGACTTCTACGCCCTCTATCCAAATCGCTTCCTCAACCTCACCAACGGCGTCACCTTCCGCCGCTGGCTCGACGTCTGCAATCCGCAGCTCTCCGCCCTCATCACCGAGTCCATCGGCAGCGGCTGGCTCAAAGACTCCTCCAAGCTCAGCGCCCTCGACAGCTTCGCCGACGACCCCGCCTTCCGTGAGCGCTTCCACCAGATCAAGCGCGGCCACAAGGTCACCCTCGCCAAAATCATCCAGGACACCTGCGGCGTCTGCGTCAGCCCGGACGCCCTCTTCGACGTGCAAATCAAGCGCCTCCACGAGTACAAGCGCCAGCACCTCAATCTCCTCCACATCGTCTCGCTGTATCGCCAGATCATTGCCAATCCCCAGCTCGATATCACCCCGCGTGTCTTCATCTTCGGTGCCAAAGCCGCACCCGGATACTACCTCGCCAAAAACATCATCCACGCCATCAACGCCCTCGCCTCCAAGGTCAATCATGACCCCCGCGTCGGTGGTAAACTCAAAGTCGTCTTCATCCCCAACTACGGCGTCTCTCTCGCCGAGCGCATCATCCCCGCAGCCGATCTCTCCGAGCAAATCTCCACCGCCGGCAAAGAAGCCTCCGGCACCGGCAACATGAAGCTCGCCCTCAACGGCGCGCTCACCATCGG
>JANOBP010000558.1:0-9992 GCA_031411715.1 Verrucomicrobiaceae bacterium
CGGTGCGCGCGACGTGCAGCGGCGGAAGGCGCCTTCGAGGCCGTCCTTTTGGATGATCTTCTCCAGCGCTTCGGCGAACTCGAAGAAGCCGGCGTCGTTCATCAGCGTGAGCGCTTGCAGCGGCGTGTTGCTGCGGATGCGGCGCGTGCAAGTGCTGAAGCCGTCCGGCGCGTCGAAGACATTCAGCGCCGGCGGGGGCGACGCGCGGTAGATGAAGGTGTAGAGACCACGGCGGTATTTGTCGGCTCCTTTGCTGACGGTCCACGCGCGGCTCACCTGCCCGACGTTCATGACGCCGTCGGGGATCGGTGGATAGACGGGCGGGCCACCGAGTTTCGGTGAAAGAAGGCCGCTAGCGGTGAGGCAGACGTCGCGCACGACTTCGGCGTCGAGGCGGAGTCGCGTCTGGCGGGCGAGGAGATAGTTGCCGGGGTCTTTTTCGATCAAATCGGGCCGATTGGCGGAGCTTTGTCGATAGGTGTGTGATGTGACAATAAGTCGATGCATGTCCTTCAGGCTCCATTTTTTGGCCATGAGTTCCATGGCGAGCCAATCGAGCAATTCGGGATGCGAAGGCGCGGTTCCTTGCATGCCGAAGTCGTTATCCGTCTCGACGATGCCACGGCCGAAATACTGCTGCCAAAGGCGATTCACGATCACACGAGCCGTGAGGGGATTTTGCGGACTGACGATCCATTTGGCGAGGTCGAGTCGGTTGGGGGCTGTTTTCGGCTGCGCAAAGGAATGGAGCACTTTGGGCGTGCCGGGTGTGACTTCGTCGGCTGGGCGCGTGAAGTCGCCTTTGATGAAGACGGTAGTTTTGCGTGGCTTGGGAAGCTCTGCCATCACGAGTGTGGTGGTGCCTTGGTTGAGCTGGGTGTCGAGTTCTTTGTGGCGGTCACTCAGAATGTAGAGCGGGTCATTTCTCGGCACGAAGACGGCAAACAATTCGAGATTGTCGGTGAGGGAGCGCTTGGCCACGGGCTTAGCTAGCGCCTTCTTCACGGATGCGGTGAGTTTCTCACGGAAGCCCTTCGCCATTTCCTTTTCCCACTTGGTGACCTCGTCGTAGCGCTGCTGCATCATCGACTTCAGCTTGGCCTCGACGTCTTTGAACTCAGAAGTGAGTTCTTTGACATCGACGTTGGGATCAAAGACCTTCATGGTGGGCTCATCCTGGTTGTTGAGGAAGGCAAAGAAGCGGTAGTACTCTTTTTGCTCGATGGGATCAAACTTGTGATCGTGGCACTGAGCGCAACCGATGCTAAGGCCCAACCAAACAGTGCCGGTGGTGGCCACGCGATCAAAGACGCTGTCGATTCGGAACTGTTCTTTGTCGATACCGCCTTCTTGATTGATCTGGGTGTTGCGGTGGAAGCCGGTGGCGATTTTTTGGCTCTCCGTGGCCTTGGGCAAGAGATCGCCAGCGATTTGCTCGATGGTGAATTGATCGAAGGGCATGTCCGCATTCAGCGCGTCGATCACCCAGTCACGGTATTTCCAAATCTGACGCGGTGCGTCGATGGAGTAGCCATTGGAGTCAGCGTAGCGTGCCTGATCGAGCCACCAACGGCCCCAGCGCTCTCCGTGGTGCTTGCTGGAAAGCAGGCGGTCCACGAGCCTGCTGTAGGCATCTGCGGAATGGTCTAAAACGAAGGCGTCAACTTCTGCGGGTGTCGGAGGCAGACCTGTGAGATCCAGCGAGACGCGGCGAATGAGCGTGGCGGCATCAGCGAGCGGAGAAGGCTTCAGATTTTCCTCAGCGAGTCGTTCCTTAATGAAGCTGTCGATACTGGCATCAGCGGTGTTCTTTGGTGGCTCGAAGGACCAGTGGCGTTCATACTTGGCTCCTTGCTCGATCCATTTCTTTAAGACCTCACGTTGCGCCACGGTGAGCGGTTGCTTGTGAGACTTCGGCGGTGGCATCGTCTCATCGGGATCGGTGCTGATGATGCGCAGCCACGCATCCGATTTGCTGATATCTCCCGGCACAATGCCTCGTGAGCCATCGTGATCCGCCGTGGCGCCATCAAAGGTATCCAAGCGCAGATCTGCCTTGCGATGCTTTGGATCGAAACCATGACACGCAAAGCAATTGTCCGCCAAAATGGGCCGCACATCGCGATTGAACTCGATCCTGGCATGGCGTGACGATTCGGCGGCCTGGAGTGAGGATAGAGCCAAGGTGAAGGTGATGAAAAAGGCGCGGTTCATTGATGCGAGTTTAGTACGTCGGTTAAGGATCGGGTCTGACTGATGATTCGAAGCGTTGTCATCAACCCTGAAATGAAAAACCCGCGCCCAGAAAATGGACGCGGGCTTGAACTCATGCGGCGATGGACTCCCTTTAAATCTCTTTAGGAGACGAGAGGGAGGAGATTGTCTTTGCACCACTGACCGTTCTGCTTGGTGACGCCATCCGGGTCATCGACAGCGACGTGGGCTTCGTCTTCGCAAATGATCCAGCCTTCGTATTTATGACGGACAAGCCATTCGGTGATCTTGTGGAAGTCGAGCTTGCCGGTGCCCATTTGTGCCCATGGCTCAGCACCGTTGCCAGAGAAGTCCTTGTAGTGAATGTGGTTCACCAGATGTGACCACTTGTTCAGCGTGGCGATGACGTCCATGCCGCCACGAATGATGTGACCGACATCTGGAGTCCAGCCGGTGACCTTGGGGTCGAGGCTACTGAGGACGACATCGTAGTCCTCCTGCGTGCGGACGATGGATGCGGGTGGGCTGTTCGGATGATAGGAGCACTTGAGACCAGCATCCGCGCCGCGTTTGGATACGGCGTTGACGTTGCGTGCGACGTTGAGTCGGCGGCGTTGCAGATCATTCACGCGACCGCTTGGAAGTGTCACCGTGCCGAGCATGGCACCTGGGAAATGCTTGAGGAAGTCGATGGTGAAGTCAGCGGCGGCACGCTCAGCGGGTGTTTCGGTTTCGCCATCCCAACCACAAACGAGAGCAAGGCCTGCGAGCTTCATGTTGTGCTTGTCGAGCGCATCCTTGAGGCGCTTTGGATCACAGAAGTCACCCAGCCAGTATTTGGAGCAACCGAGGGCGCTCTCGGAGATTTCAAGAACCATGGGCTCAATGCTGTTGAAGCCCGCCTCAGCGGCGACCTTGATCATGTGGTCGAGTTTGTTGTCATAGCCTTTGCCAGTGCCCTGCATGAACCAGGTGTAAACTTGGGAGCCGAATTGAATTTTGCCCATGGGTAGAGTGAGTTGTGTGGTTGCTTGGTGAGTGAGTGTGCAGGCAGCTAAGTCTGCAAGCCGCGCATTTGAGACGAACGCGCACGAACTGTCCAGCAGCAACTCACTCAGGGCATCTCTGGGGCAGGTGGCAGCGCAGGCGGAATGTCCTCGATTTTTTCTTTTTGGCGGATGCTCTTCACGACTTCAACCGGAAGGATGTAGTTTTCACTGCGGGTGGCCTTACTCTGTTTCATGGGGATGCGGATGGTCCCGCGCGTGAGTCCGCTGCGGCGCATGACCTCCACCTCGGCCTCGATGATGACCTCCCTGTCACGGTGTTCTTTGTTGATATGAATTTGGGTGCCTAGAAGCAATGAGGCGCGGGTGGAGCCTGTGGTTTGGGTTGGTTTAAACTCTGACAGGCCATCGAACCCGCGCTTTTCCATCGGCGCATTGAGACGTTCCGGCACGGTAAGCACGAAGCGCGTGACACGGAACCAGCGGTGATCAGCGGGTTTGCCAAAAGCGTGCAATCGCATCTGATACGGCCCATTTTCAGTGATCATGGCTCCGCCGACGACCATGGCGCTGACCGTCACTCCGGCCTCTGAGCCTTTTGGGATGAACTCCGCGCGGAACCTCGCTCCACCGACACTTGGGGCTGGTTGAGTGGCCTCATACGCCTGACTGGTGGTGCGCAGGTGCATGCAGGAGGGGAGATTTAGGAGGAGGAGGGCAATTGGGAGACGCAGGTATTTCATGGTGAGGTGGAGCAGACAGCAAGACGATAGAATCGTTGAACGCACTCGGAAAACAGGGGGGCTGAACCATTTGGCAAAAGAAAATGACAAGCTTTATTGACAATATTGAATATAAATAATATAATTATCGTAATTATGAAGCTCTGCGATATCCTTTCATGCCTCACCCTCCTTGCCCTGCCTTTTGGCACAGTCGGCGCGACCGATTGGGACGAACTCATCCATGGCGACCTCTCCAATGATGGGCTTACGCCAACATTTATTAACTTCACTGTAGGCAATAATTTGATCGAAGGCAGGATGGGTTTTGATGGCGTGACTCTGGATCGGGATATTTGGACTTTCAATGTCCCCGTTGGCCAGTTCCTCACCGCGATCAACCTCGTGTCCTACGGCGCCCCTTCTTCCGGCATCAATTCCTTCATGGCCATCGACGATGCCACGACGATCAATATCTTTGACGCCTCAAATCATCTCAGCAATGGATTATGGACCGAGGAGTTAGACGGTCTTGGCAATACCTTCACCCCAATGCTTACCATTCTCGACAACGGCTCCGATCCACCTCCGTTCGGCGGCACTGGCTTCGACGGCCCACTCGGACCAGGCGACTACACGTTTTGGGTTCAGGAAACCTCGGCTGAGATCGATTATTGCATCGATTTCGTCCTCACACCCGTGCCGGAGCCAGGCAGCGCCATGCTTATGGGCGTAGCATCACTAGCCTGCCTGAGTCGCCGCCGTGTGCTGAAATAAGCACACGATTTGGCAAACATGGCCGATGTGTGCCATGATTGCACGTATGCATCCACCTGACGAGATTCACATCGCTGCACTCGAACTACGCTGCCACATCGGCGTACCTGATGAGGAGCGCGCCTCCAGCCAGCTCCTGCATGCCGACATCGTCATGCACAGCCGCGTTCCCTTTGAGCAGATGCGTGACGACCTCACGGCGACCATCGACTACGCCGCCGCTGCATCACGCCTTCAACAGGTTGCTGCCGAAAAGCCACGTCGCCTCATTGAAACCCTCGCCGCTGATCTCGCCTCCTGCCTGCTAGGTGAATTTGCCGCCGCGAGCGTCCAGATCACTCTGCGGAAGCGCATTCTCCCCAGCACGGACCATGTTGCCGTCAGGTTGATGAGATCGGCACAGACAAACACTTGAAACCACTTCCTTCCGCGCGACGTATCGAACCGCGCACATCGATACCATTCCCATGAAAAGACACCTCACTCGCACCCTTGCCATCCTTGCCGGATTCAGCGCCGCATCAGCGCTCGCCCAGGCAGACCTGACCGAAGCCTTCCTCCCCATGTTCAAACCATTGCCCACCGAGGTCGCCTCGCCGGACAACGAACTCACGGAGGCAAAGATCAACCTCGGCCGTCAGCTCTATTTTGAAAACCGCATTTCAAAAGGAGAAAAGCTCTCCTGCAACTCCTGCCACATGCTGGAAAAATTTGGCCAGGACAACCTTCCCTTCTCCCCCGGCCATGAAGGCAAGCTCGGAGGACGCAGCTCCCCCACCACCTACAACGCCGCACTGCACATCGCCCAGTTCTGGGACGGCCGTGAGCCCACCGTCGAGGCTCAGGCCAAAGGCCCCGTTTTGAACCCCGTCGAAATGGGCATGCCCAGCGCTGACTTCGTTGTGAAGGTGCTCAAGTCCATGCCAGGCTACGTCGCAGGCTTCAAGGCTGCCTTCCCCGGTGAAGCAGACCCCATCAACTATGACAACTTCGGCAAAGCCGTCGGCGCCTTCGAGCGCAAGCTCCTCACCCCCTCCAAGTGGGATGACTTCCTCAAAGGCAACAAAGACGCCCTCTCCGCTGACGAGAAAAAAGGCTTCGCCCTCTTCGCCAAAACCGGCTGCGTCACCTGCCACAACGGCGCCGCAGTCGGTGGCCACATGTACATGAAACTAGGCCTCGTGAAGCCTTGGCCCGGTCTCACCGACAAAGGCCGCGCCGAAGCCACCAAGAACGAAGCCGACACCAGCTTCTTCAAAGTCGGCAGCCTGCGCAACATCACCGAGACCGGTCCCTACCTCCACGACGGCAGCGTCAAGACTCTCGACCAGATGGTCAAAATGATGGCAGAGCACCAGCTTGGCAAAGTGCTCACCGATGAAGAAACCGCCTCCATCATCACCTTCCTCAAGGCCCTCAAAGGCACCCCCAACGCGGATTACATCAAGGCCCCCAAGCTTCCTGAAAGCACCGCCGACACCCCCAAAGCCTAAACTCAGGCCTTCAAGCCAATTCAAGTCGCACAAAGGGCGGGATTCATATCCCGCCCTTCCTTTTGCCCATCACGGTCCACCTCACGCGCGCCGCTGCCCTTGGTGATTTTTAGCAGGGAGTCACCGAGTTCTGAGCGGATGGTTTTGGCGTGGGTGAGATCGATCTTGATCCGCCAGGTCTGTCCAGCATTGACGCCTACCCCACCCCTGACCCTTTCTTGCTCAACTGGATGTCGAAAGACTCCGTGGCGGTCTGGTGATGCCCGCAGACTGGCTGTAGGTACAAGCGGGCACCTCAAGCAGCAGACACAGGACAGATTCCCAATTCGTGTGCCCATCCGGCCAGTCCCCCCCGGCGTGTTGGGTTCTCGTGATTCTGTGACGCAGTTGCAGTCTGACGTCATTTTCCCCTCACAAAGCACTTCGCTAAATTTGGAAATTGGAGGCAAAACTGGGTGTTGAACTGAGAAACCTGATGAAGCAGTCCAGCGGGTAAGCATCCCGCACAGTAGAGCCTGGAGCCAGGCAGCTGGTAGCGAGTCATGCGCACTCAGTCGTGAGGCTGCCACGAGCCGAGCCGCCAGTCACATGCTATCGTAGTGCGAGCGCAGTGAGGCAACCGTTGACAGCGAGCACCAAAGCCGCAGGATTGAGCCTCGAAAGTTTCACCTTGTGGATGGTCCTCGTCGTTGACGTAGCGTTTTCAAGGCAAGATCAAGACGGGGTTGATGGAGGGCCGGGCTTGGGGCATGAACGGGGATGAGAGTGGATGTTGTGACGTTGTTTCCAGAGATCGTGACGGTGCCGATGGGGGCGAGTATGATGGGACGCGCCCAGGAAAAGGGTGCGCTGGAGCTTCATGTGCATGATCTGCGTGTGCATGGCCGGGGAAAGCACCGTCAGGTGGATGATACGCCGTATGGAGGAGGGCAGGGGATGGTGATCCGGCCTGAGCCGATGTTTGCGATGCTGGAGGAGATCGATCGGCCGGCAGCACGGGTGATCTTGATGTCTCCGGCGGGGAAGCGGTTTGATCAGGCGACGGCGCGGCGCCTGGCGGCTGAGGAGCACCTGATTTTCATCTCGGGGCACTATGAGGGTGTGGATCATCGCGTGATCGAGCATTGGGTGGATGAGGAGATCAGCTTGGGAGACTATGTGCTGACGAATGGTGCCATCGCTGCGGTGGTGGTGATGGATGCCATCGTGAGGCTGCTGCCGGGTGTGCTGGGAGATGAGATGAGCGCAGTGGACGAAAGCTTTGGAGCGAGCGGTCTGCTGGAAGCACCGCAGTACACCAAGCCGGCGGAGTTTCAGGGCATGGCGGTGCCTGAGGTGCTGCTTAGTGGGAATCACGCCAAGATTGCCGCCTGGCGTGAGGAGCAGGCGCTAAAGCGCACGCGAGAGATGCGGCCGGATTTGCTTGGAGTCCCGCCTTTAGGGGGGTAGGAGCGGCAAGCTGGTCGGGTTTGGTGGGTCGAAGGCGTGATCTCGAGAGTGGTCTTTTCCGGCTGAAGCCGGGACTCCAAGCGAGACTCCAAAAGGAATCCCGGACTACCGCCGCTTTTTCTTTTTCCGGCCGGTGAGGATGGCGCGGGCTTTGTCTTCTTCGTCAAGGACGGTGGTGTAGGTGTACTTGAAGCCTTCAAGCTTCCGGCGCTCGATCTTTTGGCCGATGAGGCGCTCGATGGAGGCGACGTTCATGAGCTCCTCGGCGGCGAAGAGGGTGAAGGCATCTCCTTCTTTCTGCGCGCGGCCGGTGCGGCCGATGCGGTGGACGTAGTCTTCGGGATTGTCCGGGACCATGAGATTGATGACGTGGCTGACTCCGCTGACGTCGAGGCCACGCGCGGCGAGGTCGGTTGCGACGATGACTTCGAATTCACCACTGCGGAAGCCTTGGAGGGCGCGCTCGCGGTCGCGCTGGCCAATGTCGGAGTGCATGACGGCGACTTTGTATTCGCCGAGTTGGTTGATGGCTGAGTAGAGATGATCGGCCTGCGCTTTGGTGCGGGTGAAGATCATGACGCTGTTGAAATGGGTCTGCTTGAGGATGGCGAGGAGAAGTTCCTGACGCTGATCTCCGGCGACGGGATACATGTAGTGGCTGACGGTTTCGGCGGCGGAGAAGCGGATGCCGACTTCAACGCTTTCGGGGTCTTTGAGGGCGAAATCAGCGAGGTTCTTGATCTGCGGCGGCATGGTGGCCGAGAAGAAGAGGGTCTGGCGTGTGGCGGGTGTTTTTTCGACGATGCGGCGCACGTCGGGGAGGAAGCCCATGTCGAGCATGCGGTCCACTTCATCAAGGATGAGGACTTCGATGTTGCGGAGGTCGGCGGTGCCATCCTGCATGAAGTCGAGCAAGCGGCCTGGGGTGGCGACGACGACATCTACGCCTTCCTGGAGGCCTTTGCGCTGCTTGTCGTAGCCGACGCCGCCGTGGACGAGGAGGGAGCGCAGGCCGGTGTGCTTGCCGTATTTCTCAAATTGATCGGTGACTTGAGATGCGAGCTCGCGTGTGGGTTCGAGGACGAGGACGCGGCATTTTCCCGGTGCG
The DNA here is from genome assembly GCA_031411715.1 of Verrucomicrobiaceae bacterium. Classification (GTDB taxonomy): domain Bacteria; phylum Verrucomicrobiota; class Verrucomicrobiia; order Verrucomicrobiales; family Verrucomicrobiaceae; genus Prosthecobacter. The sequence continues at coordinate 8,771 of JANOBP010000558.1, forward strand.
CCGAGGCGCGTGAGGGTGGGCAGGGCAAAGGCGGCGGTTTTGCCGGTGCCGGTCTGGGAGGCTCCGATGAGGTCTTTGCCGGTGAGGATGATGGGAATGGATTTTTCCTGAATGGTGGTGGGCTTGGGGTAGCCGGATTCACGCACGGCGGCGAGGACGGCGGGGGAGAGGCCGAGGACCTCGAATGCCTCAGGGAAGGGGCCCTCTGGAACGGGAGGAGCGGGTGGTGGCGGGAGGGCGGCGTAGTTTTCGCGCTTGGGCTTGTCCTCGCTGCGGTCGCGGGCGGGTCGCTCGCGCTCACGGCCACGTGGGGGGCGGTCGCCGCGCTCTTCACGCTCGCGGCTGCGGGGTGGACGGTCGCCACGTTCTTCGCGGCGGGGTGGGCGCTCGCCGGTGTGTGGTGGGCGGTCGTTGCGGGGCTTGTGCTCACGCGGGGCATCATGCGGACGCTTGTGGGCGTGGATGGTGGCCGGGTGATGTGGCTGGTCTTTGCCGATCGGGGGATGGACCACTTTGGCTGGCTCTGCCTTCTTTCCGCCTCGCAGGACGTTTTTCAGACCAGCCTTCAGGCGGCTGAAAAGTGATGTTTTCTTCGGGGGAGTTTCGTTACTGCGGGGTGTGGTCACAAGTGTGTCTGGAGGAATTGGCAGGGTTTATCGGCCAGTTTGGGTGGGAATGCAAACCCGCAAAGGATTAGGCGCATTCCTAAAGCTTCATGGCGAAGTGCACCTGACGTGCGATTTCCTCAAAACCGCAGCTGGGATAAAGGTGCTGGCCAATGGGGTTGCTGGCCATCGTTTCAATCATGGCAACCTGCATGCCGGCTGCACGCATGTGATCTAATGCATGAACAATGAGACGGCGGCCGAGTCCGAGTCCGCGGGCCTCCTCGACAACGGCGAGATTGGGGATGCGACCGCGGGAATTGAGTTCATCGAGCCGGGTGGTGATGTAGCCGAGGATCTGTCCGTCACGCTCGGCGACAAAGCATCCAGCAGGGTGCTTGGCAAAGTCTTCGTCGATGTGCTCGGCTTTACGGGTCTGCCAGTCACGGTTGTTCCAGATATGGAGCTTTTGTTCAAGGCTTTGCTCAAGAGAGACGCCGCCAAAAGATTGTACCGTGATATGGCGCATGGTGGCCAAATCGGCTTGGGTAGCGGGACGGATGATGACGGGTGATTCGTGCATGGAGAGAACTTAACGAATAAAAGAGATGCTGAAA
>JANOBP010000559.1:0-3032 GCA_031411715.1 Verrucomicrobiaceae bacterium
AAGGTGCAGATGTAGGGATAGTCGCCGGCTTCAGCAGGTGCGGTGAATTCGAGGACTTCCTTGGTATTGGGCTGCACGAGCTTCGTAAAGGCGATGATGTCGGCCTTGGAGGCCTCTGGGATGTAGCTCTTGGCCATGGCGGTAGGATCCGCTGCCATGGCGAGGGCGGCATTGCCGATGACCATGTCTTTGCCGGGCTTCACCAGCACGAAGTTGTGAGGAAGGGGCACGGTGCTGGCGTTATTGACGGTGAGCTTCACTTTCTGGCCAGGCTTGGCGCTGAATTCGACCTTGTCCCACATCATGGGATTGGCTGGACTTGGTTTGAGTTCGACCTCGACCACGGCTGCATCTTGAGCAAGTGCGGCGATACTGGAGAGGGCTAGAGCAAGGATGATACGTTTCATGATAGGAGAGGTGTGGGGATGAATTTTTTTTGACGGGGTTTCTAATCGGGCAGCACATGGGCGGTTTATCAACTACTTTTGCCGTGCATCTGCTGTCCGCGCGCTTGCGCGAGCGAAAGTTCTGAGCCACGTGAGCGTTCTTTTATTCAATCATGTCTGAGTTTCGCGAAACATCCTCCGCCACCCATTCCCTCAGCCGACGTCACGTCCTCCGTGGTCTGGGCAGTGCGATTTCGCTACCTTTCCTGGAGTCTTTCGGCTTCAAGGCCTTTGCCGCAGAATCCAAGAAAGCCGCTGCCAAGCCGCTACGCGCAGCATGGCTCTACATCCCGAATGGGGTGAATGTGAATGAGTGGTTCCCCTCGGGTGAGGGCTCGGGTTATACGCTGTCGCCTTCCCTGCGTGCCATCGAGCAGCATCGCGGTGACTTCACGGTGGTCTCGGGGCTGATGCAGGACTGGGCTTCCTCCCACGGCAATGGTGGCGGGGATCATGCGCGTGCGGTTTCAAGCTTCCTCACCGGATGCCAGGCCAAAAAAACAGCCGGTGCGGACATTCATCTTGGCATCTCGGTGGATCAGATTGCGGCGCAAAAGATCGGCCATCTGACCCGGCTACCATCTTTGGAACTGAGCACCGACGGCCAGCGCAGCTCCGGCAAATGCGACTCCGGTTACTCCTGTGCCTATCAATTCAATCTAGCCTGGAAGAATGAGACGATGCCCATGGCACCAGAAATGGACCCGCGCCTAGTTTTCGAGCGCATGTTCGGCATCGGTGCCAGTTCAGGCAGTGGCAAGGACGCGCTGCGTCAGCAACGCCTGCAGAAAAGCATCCTCGACACGGTACTGTCCGAGGCCAAGTCCCTGCAAAACAACGTGAGTACCCAGGACAAGCGCAAGATCGACGAGTACTTCGCCGCCGTGCGTGACATCGAGCAGCGCATTGAGCGCGCTGAAAAGTTCCAAACCGAAATGCCCGATGTGAAAGTCCCGGCGGGCATCCCCGACTCCTACGAGCAGCACATTCGCGTGATGTTTGACCTGCTGGCGCTTGCCTTCCAAACGGACACCACCCGCATCTCCACTTTCATGCTGGCACATGATGGCAGCAATCGCAGCTTCCCTGAATTTGGAGTTCCAGATGGGCACCACGCCCTCTCACATCATCAAAACGACCCAGCAAAGCTCGAAAAGATCGCCAAGATCGATCAGTTCTACATTCGTCAGTTTGGTTACTTCCTCGATAAGCTCAAGTCGATCAAAGAAGGCGCGGGAAACCTGCTGGACAGCTCCATGATCGTCTTCGGTGGTGCCATCGGTGATGGAAACCGGCACAATCACAACAACCTGCCCATTTTGTTGGCAGGCAGGGGAAATGGCACCATCACCCATGGCAAGCGCGTGGTGCTGCCCACTGATACACCGATGACCAATCTTTACCTGAGCATGCTAGACCGCATGGGCGTGCCCGCAGAGCGCATGGGCGACAGCACGGGCAAGTTGGAGATCAGTTAAGCACGCGCCCGCTCATCCGATTCACGCTGCGCGATTCTGCGAGCTGATCGTATTTTGTTTGGTCAAAGTCGGACCTAAACTGGTTTTCTTCGTGGAAGAGGGCTTCTTAGCGGGTGTGCTGGATTTTGCAGCCGTGGCAGACCTCTTCGTTGTCGTCGTTTTCTCGGGCAAAGCTTTTTCGGCGGTCTTGGTTTTGCTCGAGGAGGATTTCGTCGTCGTTTTCTCCTTCATCTCCGGCTTTTCCGGACCAGCCTTTTCGTTCTTTTCTGCGTTCGCCTTTTCTTTGGCATTCACATCGAGCTTAGCGAGTTGGATTGGCAAAGCCTTGTCATCCGTGACGGTTGGTGGGGTCGTGGAAGGTGAGCCATCGTCTGTTTCAACTTTCGGCTTTTCGCCTTTAGGCAGACTGTCCTTGGTGATCAAAACCTTGGCTCCGACATTCACGGCGTTGAAAACCGTCACCACATCCTTCATGCCCATGCGCACACAACCGTAGCTGGCGGGTGCTCCCAGACGACGCTCTTCGGGGGTGCCGTGGATGTAAATAAACCGGCCATAGGCATGACTGTTTGCCTTTTCGGTGCCTCTGAGCCACAGAATTCGAGAAACGATGGGATCACGGCCTGGAGCATTGGGTTTGATGACCTCACCATTCCAGTGGCGACTCTTCAAAACAGCACCCGCAGGTAACCCGTGGCCGATCTTGGCCACGACCTGATGCTGGCCCAAGGGCGTGCAATTACTGCCGGGTCTGTCACCCAGACCGAACTTGGAGGTCGAGATGTCGTAAGTCTTCTTGAGTTGCCCTTTCTCGTAGAGACCAAGCTTTTGCTCCTTCACGCTGACCACGACATCTGCTTTCTTAACGGTGCTGGTGCACTGGCTAAGGACAAAAACGAGCGATAAAAGACCCACAGATCTGATAAGCCCGCATAATTTTAGATTGGCTCGGGAGAACGACTGCATGAGTTGGAATAATGATATGCGCCAGAATTTAAGCAAACTTAAATTTCCATACTGGAATCCACCATGGCATGTGTCTTCCCGCATGTTCTGTGCCGATTGTTTGTGCATGGAGAGAACTTAACGAATAAAAGAGATGCTGAAA
>JANOBP010000560.1:0-8967 GCA_031411715.1 Verrucomicrobiaceae bacterium
TCTGGTAGAGCAAGAGCAGTGCCATTCGCAATCCTCAACGCATTGACATGACACAAAATGGAATTTGGAACGTTTCAGGCCGCTCAAACCACATGAAGCCGCTCCTCCTCGCCCTCCTCTGCCTCACCAGCACCCTTCTCGCTGCCGATAAGCCGAATATCGTCATCATCTTCATCGACGATCTCGGTTACGCCGACATCGGCCCTTTTGGTGCGACGAAGCAAAAGACACCAAACCTCGATAAGATGGCGAAGGAGGGCATGAAACTCACTTCCTTCTATGCCGCGCCTGTTTGCAGTGTGTCGCGTGCGCAAATGATGACCGGCTGCTACGGCGCACGCATCTCGGTGCCGGGCGTGTATTTTCCTGGGCAGGCAAACGGCCTCCATCCTGCCGAAACCACCATCGCCGAGCATTTGAAGCAGCAAGGCTACGCCACGCAGTGCATCGGTAAGTGGCACCTGGGTGATCAACCGGAGTTTTTGCCGACCAAGCAAGGTTTCGATCACTACTTTGGCATTCCTTACTCCAATGACATGGAGAAGGTCTCGAAGGAAACCGGCGCGAAGGTCGTGCCGCTCATGCGCGACGACAAAGTGGCCGAACTCCTCACCGACGAGGCCCAGAGCCGCATCGTCGAACGCTACACCGATGAAGCACTCGGTTTCATCCGTACGAACCAAGAGAAACCCTTCTTCCTCTACTTCCCACACACCGCCGTGCACACGCCCATCCACCCGGGTGCCGCCTTCGCAGGAAAATCCGCCAATGGCCGCTTCGGCGATTGGGTGGAGGAGGTGGACTGGAGCGTCGGTCGTGTGCTCGACACGTTGCGCGAATTGAAGCTCGATAAAAACACCCTTGTCGTCTTCACCAGCGACAATGGGCCCTGGCTCATCAAAGGCGCAGACGGCGGCAGCGCATTGCCGCTCCGCGGAGGCAAAGGCAGCACATGGGAAGGCGGCGTACGTGTTCCTACTCTCGCCTGGTGGCCCGGCAAGATCGCCCCCGGCAGCGTGTGTGATGCCGTCGCTGGCACCATCGACATGCTCCCCACGTGCGTCTCGATTTCTGGCGGTAAAGTCCCCTCTGAGCCAGTCATTGATGGCCGCGACATCTCGCCGCTGCTCTTTGGCAAAACCAAAGAGTCACAGCGTGACGCCCACTACTACTTCGCCAGTTACAACCTCCAAGCCGTCCGCCAGGGCCCATGGAAGCTCGCCATCGCCACTCAAAACGAAACCATGGGCAAAGAAGCCGCCGCTGACGCCAAGGTGAACCCGCGCCTCTACAACCTCGACACTGAAGTCAGCGAACAAACCAACCTCGCCGCCCAACATCCTGACATCGTCGCCAAGCTCCAAGCCCTCGCCACCCAGATGGAATCTGAGATCGGTGGTAAAGAGCCGAAAGCACGCCGCCCTGCCGGAGAAGCCGCCAATCCGCAGACGCTTTATCCCACTAGCGATGCGCCACGCGGCAAGAAAAAGGACTCGCCGAAGAAGGCCAAAAAATAGCCTGTGTCATCACCGTGCCGATGATTCATTCTTTCCAGCCATGAACTTCCGCATCCTCGCCGCCCTCCTGCTGCTCACCTCCTGCGGTCGCAGTGCCGATCCCGCTGCGCGTGAGAAAGAACTCACCTACCTCCGCAGCGTTGTGCCGGATGATTTGCTCGAATTCGCCCACATCGAAGTTCCTGCGGTCGAAAATGTATCCATCATCGGTGCGGGCGCAGACCAGCACCTCGGCCTGCATGTGTTCCCCGGCCAGAAGAAGCTCAATGGCGGCATCCGTGCCGAGGTCAGCGTCGATTACCCGCACAAGCAGGGCGACACCGTGCGCTACGCCTGGCGCTTCATGGTGCCGAAGGGTTTCGTGTCCGATGCGCCGAAGAATCGCTGGTGGATCATCGGTCAGTGGCACGATCAGCCGGATCGCGCTCGGGGCGAAAGCTGGGACGGCTTTGCCTCCAAGAGTCCGCCCGTGCTCCTCGGTCTTGGTGAATTGCAGGGCAAACTCGGCATCGGCATCGCCTACGGCCCCGATCAATCGCAGAAACACGGCCCCATCTTCATCGAGCCCGGAAAATGGCACAGCATCGCCGTCGAGATTCGCTGGTCCCAAAAAGCCGACGGCAAAGCCACCTTCTTCCTCGACGACATGTCAAAACCCGTCGCCACCGCCACCGGCCCGAACATGCACAACGACTTCCAGCACTTCCTCAAGCTCGGCATGTACCGCCATCCCGAGATCGAGACCGACAACTGGATCTACATCGATGATTTGAAGATCACGAAATAACGCAGACTGCGTTTGAGCTTCCTTGGACAAACCATCACCAACTCGAAGCATGAGATGCACCCTTCTAATCGGAATATTTTGTCTGGTTTACGCCCTTCAATCATGTGAGAAACACGCGACCTCACAGCAATCAATCCCCATGATCACAAAGCCAGAGCTTAACGAAACAGACAGATACATCCTGAATGCGATCAGAAAGTGGGTCTGGTCAGGATTTTACACAGCGGACGAAATTGATTTTATGATCGACGACCTCCTCGAAGATGATGCACACGAGGAATTCCTTCGTGATGCCATCGCTCCAGAGTTAGCGAAGAAGAGCGAGGCAGAAAAAAACTGGCCGGCGGAGACCGATTGTGAGCGGCTTGATGCTGCCTTCGTAGCACTTGAAACAAGAAACATTCTCTGTCTGCAAAACGCAGGCTTCGAAATGTCAGACGGCCACCACGAAGCGTTCGAAGTCATTTCAGATCACCCCGGGCAACGATACATCGGGTATTGTTTTTACCACGGCCAGGATCTGGAGCGAGCCGTCGATGGCGGCGGACTCATGCTGGCATTTGATCACGTTGATGGAGATGTTCCTGACAAAATTAGGGTAGGTAACGCGCTCAAAGAAGAGTTGGAACGTGTGGGGTTCAAAATTGATTGGAGTGGGGCGGCCGATCAACGCATCAACATTGCGGTCATCGATTGGAAACGCCGCTACCGAAAAGGAAGATAGTCTGAGACGATTTGGTCCATTCGACACATGCCAGTTGCAAAAGCACCGCTCCCGTCCTGCTCTCGTCGAGAAGTGAGCCGGATTTTCATCCCAGCGCATCACGGATTTCCAAAACCAAGCCAGGCACGAGGCCAGTCTTGTCACGGAACAAATCATCTTCTTCAAACGCGGGCATGAAGCGCGCTTCGAGACGGTCGAGATCACTGGTCAATTCGCGCAGACGCGCGACGACCTCGGGCGAAAACGAGTCGCGGTGGTGTTGGGCGAGGAAGTGAATGTCATAGAGGTCTCGTGCGACGGTGCGGTTTTCGAGCGCGTTGGTTTTCTGGGTGATGAGCCGTGCTGCACGATAGGTGCGGATGCCAGAGAGCAGGACCACATCCGCCTCCGAGACAACGGCGCGGAATGAAATTTCCACCTTCAACCTGCCTGCGATGGAGTCTGCGTCGTATTCGATGCGATAGCGCTGCACCGTGTCGGTATCTTTGGTGCGCGTGATGCGCAGAGATGAGGTGAGCGGTGCCAGCGCGTTTTGCACACGGCTTTCGAGATTCAGCTTCTTCGCGGAATCAAAGTCGAGATCTTCCGAGAAGCGGTCCAGGCCATAGCACAACAGCAACGCCGTGCCGCCCTTGAGCACCATGGGTGTCTCCTGGACCGCGCCAAGAACCGCGCGCATCATGCGGAGGTGGATTTGCTGAGCGGCGTTGAAGTTCATTGCAGCTTCAACCACTCGTCGAACAACCTGATCTGTCGTGCATCATTCAAGCGGGGACGCAGAGCTGTGAGCGCGGTATGGAGATGCCGCAGGTCACCATCGTCATCAGCGAAGTCGTCCAGATGCAGATGATCAGGACGGCGGCCTTGTTGCAGATTGACGAGGATGAGGTCCAGAAGGGCGCGGTCACGGTTGGCCGCGTAGAAAGCCGTGCCCGCTGGCAGTTCCACACCGCTGCGTTGCAGAATGGACGCGCATTCACGAATGCCCTGCGTGCCAAAGATGGCCGAGGTGTCAGGGAAATTGTGTCCAGCGATGCGGAAGCTCGCTTTGCCGCCGAGAAAGGTGTCCACGAAGTGCCAGTCCACGAACGCCGTCTCGCCTGACGGAATCGTCATGGCGGAGGTGCCGGTGAGATAGTGCTCGGGCGTGGTGGCTGGCAGGGCTGTCATGTTTGGCAGAAAATATTAGGGGCAGATTACGCCTTCTCATGACATTTGGCAATCTTCGCAGGAGATGAGGGGACTTGCCGGTTGCAAAAGCACCGCTCCCGTCCTGCTTCAGGCAATGACCGAATCACTCACCCGCCACCTCCACAAAACCGGCGTCATCGCCGTGCTCATGATCGACCGTGCTGACGATGCTGTGCCGCTGGCGCGGGCTTTGCTCGCAGGCGGCGTGGATTGCATCGAACTCACGCTGCGCACCGATGCCGCGCTCGAATCGCTGCGTCGCATTCGGATCGAGGTGCCGGAGATGACCGTCGGTGTGGGCACCATTCTCACACCGCAGCAGGCGAATGATGCCAAGGACGCGGGAGCGAGCTTCGGCGTGGCTCCGGGCATGAATTCGCGTGTCGTTGCCGAGGCAAAACGTATCGGCCTGCCCTTCGCGCCCGGTATTTGCACACCGACGGACATCGAACTGGCCATCGAGGCCGGTTGCAAGTTGCTCAAGTTCTTCCCCAGCGAACCCTGCGGCGGCCTGGCCTATCTGCGCACGATCTCTGCTCCGTTCATGCACCTAGGCGTGCAATTCATCCCGCTCGGCGGCGTCGGTCCGGCGAATGCTGCGCAGTATTTGAAGGAGCCTTCCGTGCTCGCGCTCGGCGGTTCGTGGCTCGCGCCGAAGGATTTGATCGCCAAAGGCGACTGGGCGGCGATCACGAAGCTCGCGCGTGAGGCCAGCGACATCGTCAAACAAGTGCGCCCATGAGCCGCGTCGTCACTTTTGGCGAAATCATGGCCCGCATCGCCACGCCGGGCTTTGCGCGCTTTCAGCAGGCCATGCCGGGCAGTGTGAATGTCACCTTTGCGGGTGCTGAAGCATCCATCGCGGCCTCTTTGGCCTATCTCGGCATCGACGCGGCCTTCGTGACCGCTTTGCCGCAACACGCCATCGCCGATGCATGCATCGCTGATCTGCGCAGCCTCGGAGTCGAGACAAAACACATCCTGCGCACGTCAGAAGGCCGCTTGGGCATCTACTTTCTCGAACACGGTGCGAATCAACGCGGCGGCAACGTCATCTACGACCGCGATGGTTCCTCCGTGGCGATCACACCTGCCTCCGCCTATGATTGGGACGAAATCTTCACCGGCTGCGAATGGTTTGTCATATCCGGCATCACGCCCGCCATCTCGCGCAACGCCGCTGAGGTCGCACTTATCGCCGTGCAGGAAACCGCGCGCCGAAAAATCAAAGTCGTATGCGACATGAACTATCGCACCAAGCTCTGGCGCTGGGAATCGCCACTTTCAGCCCGCGAACTCGCCACGCGCACGATGAAGACGCTGATGCCCTTCGTGAACGTTTTCGTCGGCGGTGCCAGCGATGCCAGCGCGATGCTCGGCATCGAAAGCACCAGTGATCACTGTGCTCTTGCCGCTGAGATCGTGCAGCAGTTTCCCAATCTCACACACGTCGCCATGACCGTCCGCGATGGCTCCAGCGCGACGATGCAATGCTTCGGCGGCACGCTTTACGAAGCCGCCGCGCAGACGCTCCATACGGTGCCACCGCATCCGATCACCAATGTCGTTGATCGCCTTGGTGCAGGCGATGCCCTTACTGCTGGCTTGGTCTATTCATTCCTCCAGAACTCCACTCCTTCGACCGCCATCGCCTTCGCCACCGCTGCGGGTTGCCTCGCGCATTCCATCGAAGGCGACTACAATTACAGCACCCGTGACGAGATCGAAGCCCTGGTGCTGGGTGATGCCTCTGGCCGCGTCAGTCGCTAAAGGCAATCACGGCACAGTGGCTCTTGCTTGAAGAGTGGTGAAGCCGGTGGGGAAGGTCACGGTGGCGGTCCAGTTGGCTTGAGTGGCATCGCCGCTTTGGAAGACGGCGGTGGTCCAAGTGGCAGCAGCACCGAATTTGGGTGCGGAGCGGACTTGGACGACGCCCGTGGTGGGGAAGTTGGTGGTTTGCAGCGTGACGGTCGTCGCACCGTTGGTGGAGATGCCGACATCGGCCGCGAGATCCAGTGGAGCCGTGGGAACCGCAGGTGCGGCGGAAGTGTCCACGGTGAGAACCTTCACGGTGGGTGCCGTGTTTCCAGGCCAGATGACGGGAGGAGTAGCAGGAGGCACGGCGATGGTCTGAGGAAGCGTGACGACACTCCCAGCAACGGAGTTGGCTTCCAGACGGATGCGCCCGTCATTGCGCACGTCGATGGTGCCGGTGCCCGCGATGCTGTTGGCGATGAGGCGGATGGCTCCGCCACTGCCAATACCAAGCGAGCCGCTGAATGTTGTGCCGCCGAGCGATGTCACATTACCCGTTATGCTGATGGAGTTTGCTGATGCGATCAGGATGGCACCTCCACCCGCACCACCTCCATGACCTCCTGAACCACCTACCAGCGGAATGATGGACGGGTTACCGTAGGTCGTGGTATATGCCCCTGCTATCGAGGTATTTACACCACCGCCTACACCCAATCCAGACCCAACTCCCAGTGAGCCATTGGCCCCGCCACGAAAACCTCCTGGTCCAGGTTCGGCCAGTAGATTGTTAAATGGTGGGACAACACCATTTAGACTGAGGGTCCCCGCAATCGTCACACTGCCCTGCACAAGCCAGACGACAGGCGCGCGGCTCGGATGATTGGTGAAGGTGACGGTGCGGTTCACGGCGATGTTGACCGAGGTGTATTTGAAAATGATCGCGCGCTTGGCGGGATCAAAGATGCCTTTGCCGGTATTTGCGGTGTTGTTGTCAGTCCAAGTTCCGGTAACTGCTTGAGCGAGATCAATGACCAGATTGCTGGCGGTGACGTTGAGGGCACCATCGGAGCCGTCACTGGGAATGGTGATCTGGGCATGAATGGCAGGCATGCTCAAGAGCATGAGGGCGAGTGAGAGCAGTTTGGTTTTCATGGTGTGAGGTTAAGGAGTGGTTTTGAGCACGGAAACTTCGATGGAGACGGCTTGGAGAGTCGGAGTGATGACGAAAGAGTTGAAGACACTGACTTCTGGCGAAACCGCTTCGATACTCGGGCCAACAAAGGGCGGTGTGTTGAAGATCGTCACTTCGGCGGAGATAGCTTCCACACTGGGACCGGCGAAAACCGGTGCATTGAAGAGGCTAATCTCCTCAGAGAGCGCCTGGATGCCTGCGCCAGTGAAGGCGGGTGTGTTGAAGATGCTCAACTCAGCGGAAAGGGCCTCGATACTGGCACCTGTCGTGACGGGGAAGTTATAGACGCTCGTTTCCGATGACAGGGCTTCAATGCTGGCTCCCGTGAAGTTGGGGAAGTTGTAGAGACTGATTTCAGCGGAAATGGCGAAGGGGCGGTTGATCACGCTGGTCTCAGCGCTGTAGTACTCCGTGATGCGAGTGAGGCCAAAATAAGAGCGGTAGTAGTCCAGATGCGTCATGCCGACTTGAAGAGGGCTTGGCAGTCCAGCATCGGCTGCATCCAGCGGATTGAGGCCGTGATTAAGTTCCCAAAGATCGTCTAGACCATCTGAATCCGCATCCCCCGGAGACCAGCCATCGATAGCCTCAGCGACAAAGAATCCACGAAGAGCATCAGGCGGTGGTGTGAAGCTAAAGATGGGACTCGGAGTGCCCAAAGCGATGCCTATGGTGCTAAAGCGCCTTAGATCCATACTGTGTCGAAAATTGAAATAGTGCAGCGGATAGGCACCAACCGTGAGGCGGTATTCGTCGCCAATCTTTTCAAAATGAGTCGAAGGAAAATCCAAAGCCCTTCCCTTCATGGCAATTAGACTAATTACCAACGCGCAGAGAATCATGCGCGGGTAAGCCTTGGGTATTTTTGCTGCAAAATCGTAAGGCATGAAGTCTGCTGGCTTAAAACAAGCCCACAAAGCAAGCAAGCCGTGATTTGCCAATCATTCCTGACCAAGCCTCCTAGCGAGTTGAATCGTTGAGAAATTAAGGCGCGCCACCGCAGGACGTAAATTTTTCTCTACTGAATGTTGCTCTGCTGAACTTCAAATTCATACAGACACAAAAATATGCCTGACTCATGCCTGACTCATATCATGTACAAACCATGAATATAGCTGACCTTATCTTTGTTGGTTTCAATCGCCGAGTGGCGGCATCGTAAAACAAAAAAACCTCTCGCAACCACCTAAATGGGCGATGCGAGAGGTAATGAGTTTCTAGATGATCGAACTGCACCTATTTCAGGCCCTAGTCGATCTTATTCACCGCCTTCGAGCTGTGCTTCGGTCTTCTTCTTTTCACGCTGACGCGTGCTGCTGTCGAGAGTGCGCTTGCGCAGACGGATGCTCTTCGGTGTACATTCCGCGAGCTCGTCTGGGGCGATGTACTCGATGGCACGCTCCAGGCTGAAGCGAACCGGCGGCGAGAGGGCGATGGCCTTGGTGCCACCTGCTTCACGGAAGTTGGTCAGGTTTTTACTGCGTGTCGGATTCACCGGCAGATCGTCCGCACGTGGGTTTTCACCGATGAGCATGCCGTCATAGACGAGCTCTCCCGGAGCGATGAAGAGCTTGCCTCGAATCTGAATCGTATCCAGTGCATAGCTGGTGGCTTCTCCGCCTTCGGTGCTGACCAGGGTGCCCGTTGAGCGAGTCTGCATCGGTCCTGCATGTGGAGCGTACTCTTTGAAGAGATGGCTGTGGATGCCGTGACCACTGGATAGGTTCATCAATTCAAACTCAAAGCCAATGAGGCCACGTGTCGGCACCAGGGACTGGAGAGTCGTGCGCCCGCCGTG
>JANOBP010000561.1:0-3036 GCA_031411715.1 Verrucomicrobiaceae bacterium
CTCGCCTATGCCCTGAGCACCATCATGCTCATGTTTTACCCCGTTTATGCCGGTGTCGCACACGCCGCATGGTTTCTGCCGCCTGCCCTGTTGCTCAGCGGCTGGCTCAGCTTTCTCGCGCTCAAGTTCAATCGCAATCCAGAGCGCCCTGCCGCGCGTAAACTCTTCTTTTGCACGCTCATGTATCTACCATTGATCCTCATCGCCTCCGTGCTCGCCTGGAAAAGATAAACCCATCTCTCATGACACCCGAATCCCTGCCCAAGCCCCCCATCAATCCCTGGTCCATCTGGATCCCCGTCATCATTGCCGCGCTCGGCCTGGTCGTTTGCTACAACTGGCTCATCAATCTCCAGCGCAAAGAACACGACCGCATGAAAGCCGTGGCCGCTGGCGAGCCCTCACGTCCGCCCATCATGAGCCGACTCAACACCGATCTCGAGCTCACCGAGCGCAGCGGCAAAACCGTCCACCTCAACGACCTACGTGGCAAAATCCTCGTTGCCTCCTGGGTCTTCACACGCTGCTCACGCGGTTGCTCCGCCGTCACCGCGCAGATGAAAAAGCTTCACGACGAATTCGCGGATCACCCCGAAATCCACTTCCTTTCCTTCACGCTCGATGCCGAGGACACGCCTGAGATCCTCAGCAAATTCGCCAACAACTTCGGCATCACCTCCAGTGACCGTTGGTGGTTCCTCAATGGAGAGAAATCCAAAGTGCGCGACTACATGACCCGCCAGTTCGGCTTCCGGGCCGTGCAGGAGATGCCACCGGAGCAAATGCTCGGCCCAGACGACAAATACATTCACGATCTCCGCATCGCCGTCGTCGATCACGAAGGCCACGTGCGCCGCCTCGAAGACCTGCAAAACCAAGACCCCCAGACCGCCAAATACTGGGAAGAACAAATCCGCAAAGACCTCCACTGGCTCATCGATCACCGCAACGGCAAGACCAAGTAACCCGCTCCGATTTGATTGACGATTGATGAACAAGGATTGCTGATTGCTGAAGTATCCTGGAGCACTCACTCGAGGCATTCATTCAAAAATCAAAAATCCTTGTTCATCAATCGTCAATCCAGACATCGGCCAAATCCACAAACCTCAACCGCAATCCAGATGTCCGTCCTCGAACTTCCCAAGCTCTACACCCTCTTCAACGCCTGCGCCCTCGTGCACATCATCCTCGGTCTTGTGATGATCAAAATGGGGCAGCGAAAAGCCCACATCGCCAGCATGAGCATCGCCCTGCTCTTCTCCACCGCGTTCCTTGGCTGCTACCTTTATTACCACTACCACGCCGGACACGTCCAGTTCGCTGGCACCGGCCTCACACGGCCCATCTACTTCACCATCCTCTTCTCGCACATCCCTCTCGCCATCCTGAACCTCCCTCTGGTCATCCTCACCGTCATCCCAGCCGTGCGGGAGCGTTTCGACAAGCACAAGCGCCTCGCCAAATGGACCGTCCCCGTCTGGCTTTACGTCTCACTCACCGGCATCATCATCTACCTCATGTGCTACGTCTGGTACGGACCACCCATCCGCTCATAGGCCTCTATTGCTGAAGCTCTCCAAGCACACAGCATCAACGCTGCCTACCGGCGACCGTTGAGAATCAACTCATTCATCTTGGCGCGCAGCGCCTCCGCATCCGGGTCGGCAAAGGGTGTGTCCAGCGTGCTCACCGCATTGGTGTTGCTGCTGGTGCCACTGATGGCATTGGCCAAAGCCGCATTCGTCACCTCTCCCGGTGGGCCTTGGATGCCCTGCTGGCCTTCGCCGCCATCAGTCCCACGTGGGATGCCAAAGGTGAAGCGCACGAAGGTTCCATCGAAGTTCACCGTCACCGTGGCTGGCTGGCCGGGGTCCAGCGTGTTCACGGCATCGATCAAGGCCTGCGCAAAGGGCAGGCCGGGTATGCCGTCCTGACCGGGTGCCCCCACGCCGCCACGTGGGATGTCGAAAGAGAAGTGCAGGGTGTTGCCGACGAGGTTGACGGTGGCCGTGGCGGGCTGCCGTCGGGCAGCTCGACTCCGGCCCGCAGGTAGCGTCCGATCAGGCGCAGCAGTTTCCCGCTGCCGATCTTGTCGCGCAGTGCGTTGAGGAGTCGATCATGGTTCACGCTGTCGAAGAACGCCTTCAAGTCGCAATCAATCGCGTGGCGGCATTTGAGCTTCCAGGCGGCTTCCACTTGGCGCACAGCTTGATGAGCGTTGCGGCCCTCGCGGAACCCGTAACTCCTTTGGCTAAACTCGCCGTCATAGAGCGGGGTGAGCACTTGGGCGATGGCCTGCTGGATCACTCGATCCAGCACCGTCGGAACCCCAAGGGGCCGTTGCGACCCATCGGGTTTGGGGATGAACACCCGGCGCACTGGCGCAGGGTGGTACGTCCCTTCTCTGAGCTGGGCGCGTATCCGCTCCCAATGCTCTCGGGCAAACGCGGGGAACTCTGCGATGGTCAGCCCATCCATTCCCGGCTCCCTTGTTGCGCCTGACTCTCTGCCAGGCGCTCTGCATGTTCGTGGGGTCGAGCACCTGCTCTAGCCACGTCTCTGTCTCTGCTGGAGCTTTGCCATGCTTCCCACCACGCTGAGTTGAGTCTATCCCTAGCCGCTCGGCATCATCGGGTAATCTCCCCAGCATGGGGTCGCTTAGCTCCTGTTTGGTTCGGTCCTTCATCGGTGGCTGAGTCCTCCGGCTATTTTGCTGTGCGTCCGCACTCCGGCTCGTTTCCCGACTACTATGACCTCTGCTGACTTCTGGTGCGCTCTCACGCTCCAGACCTCCCCAGGTAAGAACACAGTCCTCCCCTGCACTGCCGCCTGATTTACCGGTACGACTTCACCAGAGGGTTTTGCTGTGTTGTGCCAGCTCACCCCGTCACAACGGCCTTGTATCAGGTTCTTGTTCATCGGCTCGCAGGTCTTGCGTAGTCTTCTTTCAGCCCGCCGATCACTCGGCGGGCCTTGACTTCGGCTGGTAGTTTCATGAGTATGTTTTCGTCATGTCTGGTTTATCTACAGGGG
>JANOBP010000562.1:0-18952 GCA_031411715.1 Verrucomicrobiaceae bacterium
CCGCCAAAATGCGCTTCACGGCGGCGACGGTGGCTTTGACCTGCGCGTCCATCGGCGCGAGCGCGGGAGTCTCGAAAACGATCTCCAGCGCATGCGGTCGTTGCTCCGGCGGAGCGCTGAGGATGCCGAGATAGCCTTCCTTGATGATGCCACGTAAGGCGGGGAAGCCGTCGATGATGTGTTGCTCGTTGCGCGGCAGAAATTCGCTCGAGGCTTGCAGCGCAGGCTCCAGCAGATGCTCGCTGAGCAGCGCACCGCTGACGAAGCCGTAGCAGCCGTCGGAGGTGTCGTCGGAGTGCAGCGAGATGATGCCATCGTATTTTTCGCGGCGAAGTTCGCGCTCCAAATAGACGACTTCGGGCTCAGTGGAGCCAAACCAGAACTCGCGATTCAAATCGAGGCCGCTGTGACTGTGTCGTGTGCCGAGCGTGCGCCCGGTGGGATTGCAGATGGGGAAGAAATGCAGCTCGTAGTCGTGTAACTCCTCCGGTTTCTCGGCGGCCCATCGGATGAGATCCTGCACGGCCAGCGTGCCCGCTTCTTCATCGCCATGAATGCCGGCGAAGATGCCGATTTTGATGCCGTAGCCCGGTTTGAGCGGCTTGCTGACGATCTTCGGGATGAAGATGCCTTGATCTGGCGGGAGGCTTTGGAGCATCTGTCGTGAGGCCGACAGTGGGATGGTGCCACGCTGAAAAGCGTGCCTGCCGGTGACCTGCAAATGGTAGGGAAGTGTCATGGTTTCAAGTGTGGACTTGGAGGCGAGCGATGGCCGATCACTTCGGCTGGTAGATCTGGTCAAAGATGCCGCCTTCATCGAAGTGCTTCTTCTGCGCCTTGCCCCAGCCGCCGAAGTCGCCGTCGATGGTGACGAGGTTCAGTTTCGGGAAGCGGGCGCTGTATTTCGCGGCAGCGGCGGCATCACGCGGGCGGTAGTAGTGCTTGCCGATGATGTCCTGCGCCTCGGGCGTGTAGAGGTATTCGAGGTAGGCCTTCGCGACCTCAGTGGGGCCTTTTTTCTCAGCGTTTTTGTCCACAACGGCCACGGTCGGCTCGGCGAGGATGCTCAACGAGGGGATGATGATCTTCGTCTGGCCGGGAAACTCACGCTGGATGAGCCAGGCCTCGTTTTCCCAGGAGAGAAACACATCGCCGATGCCGCGCTGTGCGAAAGTGGTGGTCGAAGCACGAGCACCAGTGTCGAGCACGGGCACGTTCTTGTAGAGCGCAGTGATGAAGTCTTTCGCCTTCGCTTCGCTGCCGTATTTCTTCAAAGCGTAGGCCCAGGCCGCGAGGTAATTCCACCGTGCGCCGCCGGAGGTTTTTGGATTCGGCGTGATGACGTTCACGCCGGGCTTCACGAGGTCGTCCCAGTCCTGGATGTTCTTCGGATTGTCCTTCCGCACGACAAACACGATCGTGCTCGTGTAAGGTGCGCTGCCGTTGGGGAGACGCTTTTGCCAGTCTTTCGCGATCAAGCCTGCTTGCTGACCGATCACGTCGATATCGCCTGCGAGCGCCAGCGTGACGACATCGGCCTCCAGGCCATCGATGACGGCGCGGGCCTGTTTGCCGGAGCCGCCGTGCGACTGGTCGATGCTGACTTTTTTGCCCGCGGTGGCCTTGTAGTGCTTCGCGAAGGCTTTGTTGAACTCGGCGTAAAGTTCACGCGTGGGATCGTAGGAGACATTGAGCAGCTCGAAGTCGGCGGCGGAGGCGGAGAGGCTCAGAAGAGCGGTGGCGAGGATGAGGGTGAGTTTCATGATGAGATGGAGTTTTGGATGGTTGGAGTGGTGAGAGAGGCTGGGATCAGAAGAAGCGGTGGTTGAATTCGAAGTAGGCGAAGTCGGTGTCGCCGCTGCGGACGCGGTTTTGGATGAAGTCACCGGCTTTGAAGTAGGCGTAGCCGACGATGATCTCGGTCTTCGGGCTCCAGGCGTAGCGGGCACGGATGTCGAGCTCTTGGCCGACGAAGCCGCCGCTGTTGCCACGCTGATCGCGGGCATTGTTCGCTCCGTTGAAGCGGTCTTTGTCACTGGCGAGCCAAAAGAGGCTGTAGCCGAAATCGACGCGCAGATTGTGGCGTGGTTTGAATTCCACCCGAGCCTTCGGTGCGCTGATGTTTTCATAGACGACGTAGTCATTGGCCGACCACGGGCGACCGAAGCCGAAGAAGCGCTCGAAGCGGTTGTCCTGCCTATCGTTCGAATCGCGATCACCGCTGGCGTAGCCGTAGAAGAGGCTAAAACGCGGCTTCCACGGGTTCGTGGCCCAAGTGTAGCCGACTTCGATGTTTCCGGCATAGGCACGCACGTCTTGCGCTCCGTTTCGACCAAACTGGTAGATGAAACTGAAGTCGTAATCGAAGCCGCTGCTGCCAACGATGCCGTAACCACGCAAGCCGGGTGAGTGGACGAGCCGCTCGGCCACGCCTGCATAGGCGGATTGATTCAGCGCGAGGTAAAACGGCTCCAGCGTGATGATGTCGGACCATTTCCGCCAGTGGCCGATGGCGGCGTAAAGCCACTGCTGCTCCACGGGGCGATCCCAGTCATACTTCGAGCGGTTCAGCGGCTGCACGGCGAGCAGGTCGAGCTGCCAGTCATTGCTTTCCTGCCCCAGGCTGGCGTGAAAGCCCTGGAAGGTGTTTGCGGTGTTGCGCCATTGGTTGTTGCCGAGCAGACGACGGTCGAGGAACTCGAAGTTATGAATGCCGTAGCGGATGCTGAGCGGCCGGGGATTGCCGATGGCATCATGGCCGAGCAGATCTTTGAAGTACAGCTCGCCGTAGAGGCGGATAAACTCGAACTCATTGAAGTCGCGGTTATCGCGAGCGTAGTTCGAATTGTAGCGACGCGAGTCCTGAAGCTCGGCAACAAAGCGAAACGGATCGAGCACCTCTTTGATGCCAATATAGGCCCGTGTGCGGTGCAGCCACGGCTCATCGCGGCCCGCCTGAGCCCGGCGGATGTCCTCATCGCGATACTCGTAGCGGAAGCGGTAATCGAGGCCCACATCGAGCCAGTTCACATTCAGCAGCGAATCGATGCCGAGTTCGCTCACACTCCGCGCATACTTCGGCGGATCAGGATCACGCGTGGTGCTGTAGCTGAGCGGATTGAGGTAGTAGGTGCCCCGCGTGAGTTTGGGAGCTTCGTAATCCTCCGCGAAGGCCGGTGGGGCGATCAGGAGGAGTGCGGCGAGAAATGGAACGTGTCGTTTTCTGAGGTGCTTGGCGTTGGAGTGCATGGTTCTTGCGGGCGTCGGCTTCCGGTGGTCCGGTCGGCGTCAGCAAGAGTGTTTTCGGAGGCCCCTGCGGGTGCAGTAAGCGGAAAGGGGATCAAGGCCGCGAAGAGCGGCGTGGGGCGGGAACGTCATCCGCGGCGAAGCGGGTCTTTTCCGTGCTTTCGACCTGCGTGACGCGTCCTTCATGGACGACGATCTGCACGGAGCCGAAGCGCATGGCGGCGACTTTCTGGCGGACGATTTCGAGCCAGGGCTCGATGGAAGATGGGGCAAGGGTCTGGCTCATGGCACATCAGGTGGCGGGTGAGAGCAGCGCGGCGAGAAAGCCGTCGGCGGGGTCCGCGTGAAGGGTTTTGGAGGTCTTTTTTCGGGCGGTTGTCTTTCGTGTCGCGGCAGCCTGCTGCTCTTGTTTGCGCAGCGTGACCTCGACGACGTGTTCCAGTGTGTAGCGGTCGAGGATGTTCGCGATGGCATTGCGCACATCGATCATGAGCATCCGGAGTCCGCAGTGTTCCTCATCGGGACAGGAGCACTTTTCATACTCCGTCTCGCTGGCGCAGCCGATGGGCGCGAGCTTGCCGTCGATGAGCCGCACGACATCGCCCATCTTGATGGACTTCGCCGGCTTCGCGAGGCGAGCGCCGCCGTGCTTGCCGCGCAGGCTTTCCACATACCCGGCCTGACGCAGTTCAAAGAGAATGGCTTCGAGGAACTTGAACGGTAGCCGCTCCTTCTCCGCCAGCACGGAAACCGAGATCACGCCCTCTCCCTGCCGATCGGCAATGCCGAGACGGATGAGGGTGCGGAGGGCGTATTCGCCCCGTTTGGTGAGCTTCATGTAAAATACATGCACTTCTAATATACACTGCGCAAGTAGGAATTAGAAATTTTCATTTAAAGAAGGGCGCAGGGCCATCTGCCGCCATGTTCACAAAGACTTTGGCGAACCAACTATCTGCAGGCGATGTCGCGCCCAGAGCAAATTCGCCGCCGTGTCGGGGCTGCCTTTGATGCGACCGCGATTCGCGGTGTGCAGGATAGGTAGCAGTTCAGGCGCGAACTCGCAGAGATCGATCCAGTTGCCGCGGAGCGTGCCGGGCGGGCGTTTGCCAGAGGTCCCGCCATCGGTGCGGCCGGTGAAGGTGTTGTTGGGCCGCGCCATGACGTGGAGCACGGTGTTGGCAAAGGGTTTCATCATCGCCGCCGTGATGTCGTAGCGACCGCTCACATAGGCACGACAGAGTCCGCCGACATCGTAACCGCCGTGCGCACTGTCTTCGAAGTGGCGCATGGGGTCCTCGGCGGCGTAGGTCCAGCGGTAGCATTGGTGGCCATTCACGGTGATGCGCTTTGCCATCTCGAAGAACCAGTCCACCGATGCCTGCACGATGTCGTCGTAGCGCTTCACTCGCGCCGGGTCATCGCCAAGCAGCGCGTGGCATTCGGCGAGACGTTGGAAGCCGTTGTTGAGCATCATCTGCTGATTCCAAGGCACCGGCAGATTGCGACTACCCAGGCGCGTAGCCGCATCGTAGGCGGGAGAATCAGGCATGAAAAAGCGCTGTGTGTCGGCTCGCAGAAACCACTTCAGCACAAAGGTGTCCATCGTATGATCGAGGTCGCGCACATAGCGTACTGCTCGCTCGCGATACGTCGCGCCAAAGCCATGCGGATCACCATCCGGTGCCTTTTCGGCATGCAGCGTGTCGTTTTGCAAAATAAGCCGCGCGGCATAGGCGATGTGCCCGACGACATCACCCGTCTCGGTGCCTGCGTAGGCAAGTTGGCCCTCTTTGGGCGCTGAGTTTGGCCACACGGCCTCGCGTTCACCGGTCCAGACGACGACGCCGGTCTTGGGATCATTTCGGGCGGCGAGCATTGCGTCCGTGAAGCGCAGCATGAGATCGAGCAGATCGCGATCACCCGAGGTTTCAAACATCCGCCCCAACGACTCGACCGCCATGCCACCGCTGCCATAGACCATGGCATTGCGCAGATTGTCCGCAGGCACCGGCACCGTGTGCATGAAGTTCTTGAAGGCCCGCACCTCCGCTGCCGTGACCGCGCCTTCGAGTTTTTCGACAATCATCTCCTCAGCCGCGAAAAGCTGGCCAAGAAATGTCAAGGTGACTGCGATGAGGAGGTTTTTCATCGGCGTGCGGCTCGGTTATCAGTCTCCCAGTCATCCGTGCGGAGGGCCTGTGCGGGGAGGCCGTCCTTGTTAAACAAATTAGCCCACGGAGCATTGCTGGACCAGGCATAGCGCACAGCGGCGGGCTGCTGAACGGCTTTGCTGGAGACGATGACGGTGTCGCCTTCGATTGCAGCATCGGCCCAGACAAATTTCTTGTCGGCACCGGCGATGAGGAAGCCCTGGAGCTTGTCGCTATGACGTGCGGCGAGGCCTTGGCCGATGTGCGCAAACTTGAGGCGCACTTTGTCGCCAGCGATTTCATGCGAGGCGTAGAGCGGGCCGCTGAACTCGACTTTCTGCCCATAGACAAACCCTCTGGCCACAAGTAGCGCGCGGTCTGCATAGCCGGACTTGTTGGTGGGATGCGTCATGCCGCCGAGGTCGGTGCTGATGACCATGGCGGTATTCGGGAGCTGCTGGATTTTGATATGCACCTCACGTGCGATGCCTTCTTGATCGGCGGGCACTTTGGCTGGCGGCGCGATGAAGGGGCTGGCGTTTTTGGTGGTCGGATTCGCCAGATCCCAGGCGGTGCCGCCGCCGCTGGGTTTCTGCACATAGAGGAAGGAGAAATCCTGGTTCCAAGCCTTGCGCCAGCCTTGGATGAGAGCGCCCATGAGGTGAAACTGATCCACGCCGGTGATGCCAGTGCCGCCCTCCCCCTGATCCCACAGCACGCCGCGAATGCCATACGGCACATAGGGCTGCACATGCGCGGTGTAGAGGTGGCCGATGACGCCCATGCACTCGCCAGGCTGCCTCGGCGTGGCAGGTTCACGGCCCACGCGAGCGCCGCTTTGCTTGGCTTTTTCCGCGCTGGCTTTCCAAGCGGTCATGTAGCGCTCGTGGGCCTTCATCGCGGCGGCGAAGTCATACGTTTTGGCAAACTCCTTCACCTGCGCCTGGCAGGCAGTGTCGCCGCGATACATCTCCTCCGTAAGCCAGTAGCCCGAGGGCGTGCCGCCGACAGCTCCGAGCATGAGCCCCACGGGGACATCGAGATCTGTCTGCAAGCGCGAGCCAAAGGCAAACAGGATCGCGGAGAAGCCATCGACATTCACAGCGGATGCCTCCAACCAGCCTGCTCCGCCTTGCCTGATCAAGCGGATGCGCGGATACGGTGCCGCTGCGAGTGTCTTCTGCAAACCTTCGTCGTTGACCTTGTAGCCACGCACCGATCCAGCCATGTTGGACTGCCCGGAGCCGAGCCACACTTCACCCACGAGTACGTCCTTCACCTCAATGGTATTGGTGCCCTTCACAATGAGCGTGAGCCCCCCGGCGACCTTGAGTGGATCGAGCTTCACTTGCCACTTCCCATCCGAGCCTGCTGTCGTCGTCTTCGTTTGTTTGGCGATGGAAACGGAAACCTCCTCTTGCGGTGCTGCCGTGCCCCAGATGGGAGCGGCGACATCGCGCTGCAGCACCATGTGGTCTGAGATGACCGGTGGGAGCTTCACAGCGCCGTAAGTCGTGGTGGAGAATACAATGCAAAGTGTGGTGAGGATGTGGCGATGCTTTTTCATGGGCTGGTTGTGTGTCTGATTTAACGCGAGACCCAAGCTGCCTTTACTGGCGAATGGTAAATAAGCCGCGTGTCTGCGCGCTCATGTCTGCTGAAATGAATCGGAAAGCACGAGAGCGTGTGCATGCGCTACATCCTGACCTGAAGGACTCCGATGTGGAGATCCGAGTTAAGCAGACGAAAGGTTCGGCGATTTTCACCATTCTGGCGTCCGGGCCTGAGACGAAATACACGCAGATTTTTCTCAATGCGCTGGTGGATGAGTTCATCGCGTTCCGCCAGTCCATTCGAGAACAAGCACAGGGAAAGGTGCTGAGCGTTTTTCTACAGGAAGTGGTGAACAAGCAGAAGGCCATGGAGGAGAAGAGCGAGGCGCTGACAAAATTTTGCAATGCCCACAACGTGCTCACCATCAATGACGGTCAAAACGAAGCCGCGCATCGCCTCTCATCCCTCGAGGAGCAGCGGCAGAGAACCAAGACTAGGCTGGCCGAGTTGGGACTCGTCGTTATGAACATTAAGAATGCAAGGAATGCAACTCTGCTGAAAGGAGCCAGCTCTAATGGGATGCAACTGGCAATTGCCAACGGCGAGCATACCCCGTGACAGATGGAACAGGTTTACTTGAAGACAAAGAGCGAGCTTTTTGTCTTCAAGAATGAACGCGACTTTTTGCTGAAGAGCCAAAAACCTGACCATCCCGAGGTGGTCGCCGCAGACGATAAGATCGCGAAGGCACAGCATCTGCTCGATTCGGCCGCGCAGGAAATTCAGCAAGAGATGAAGGCGCAAGCTGTCGCCTTGGAGCGGACGTTGACGGTTCTCGATCAACAGATTGTCGAGTTGCAGCACGAGGCCATCGAACTCGGCGGCACCATCGCGGAGCCCGAAAGTCTCAAAGCTGAGGCCGCGATAAGCAAGGATGCCTACCAGAAGATGTTTGCGCGCGCGGAGACATTTCAGTCAATCTTTAACACCCAATCTGACTACGTCGCCATCCAAGAGCGAGCCACCACGGCGACTGCGCATACGCAAAGCAGCCTGTTCCCGGTGTGGAAGCTGTGGACGCCTGAGAAGACGGAAATAAAGCCGGATAGCCCGCAGATCGAGAAGTAGAACCCAGATCGCGAGATGAGTGAGACTTGTTTTCAAAACGCATTCACGTTGACCTCAAGATAGGCGAAGTCGGTGTCGCCAGGGCGCACTTGGGCTTCTACGAAGGTGCCGGGGATGAAGTGGGCGTAGCCGAGGATGGCTTCGAGTTTCGGAGTGATCTGCCAGCGGGCGCGGATGTCGAACTCGTGGCCGAGGTTGGTGCCGCTGGCTCCTGTGGCATCAATGGTGTTGCTGGCTCCGGCGAAGCGGTCGGTGGCGCTGTCGAGCCAGTACCAACTGTAACCGAAGTCGATGCGCAGATTTTTGTGTGGCGTGAGTTCCATGCGCAGCTTGGGGGTGCGGATGTTTTCATAGACGATGTAGTCGTTGGCGGACCAGGGACGGCTGAAGCCGAAGAAGCGCTCGAAGCGGTTGTCGGTGCCGTCGTTGGGATCGCGATCACCAGTGGCGTGACCGTAGAACAGGCTAAGGCGCGGTTTCCAAGGATGGGCGATGGTGTAGCCAAGCTCGGCGGTGGCAGCCCAAGCGCGGACGTTGCGGGGGCCATTGCGGCCAAATTGATTGGTGTAGCTGAAGTCGTAGTCGAGGCCGGTGCGGGGGATTTTGCCGTATCCGCGCAGACCGGGTGAGTGGACCAAGCGCTCGACCACTCCAGCATAAGCGGACTGACGCAGAGCAAGATAAAATGGCTCAAGAGTGATGATGTCCGACCAACCGCGCCAGTGACCCACGAGCGCATACAACCACTGCCGCTCTACCGGAGGATCCCATTCATATTTTGACCGGCCCACCGGCTGCACGGCAAGAAGATCGAGCTGCCAGTCATTGATTTCCTGTCCCAAGACACCATGGAGGCCCTGAAAGGTGTTTGCTGTGTTGCGCCATTGATTGTTGCCAATGAGACGACGATCCAGGAACTCGAAGTTGTGAATTCCGTAGCGGATGTAGGCTGGGCGTGCATTGCCGCGTGGATCGGTTCCAAGAAGGTCATCGAAATGAAGTTCTCCATAGAGGCGAATAAGTTCGAATTCATTGACGTCGCGATTATCGCGCGGGTATTGGCTGTGGTAGCGGCGCGAGTCCTGCATCTCGACGGCGAAGCGGAATGGATCGAGGACGTCGTGGATGCCGATGTAGGCGCGAGTGCGGTGAAGGAGTGGATCGTCCAGCCCACCTTGAGCACGGCGGATGTCGTCGTCTCGGTATTCGTGACGAAAGCGGTAATCGAGTCCGAGGTCGAGCCAGGCGGCATTTCTGAGGAAGTCGATGCCAGTCTCCGGCGCATGGCGCACGTATTTGGGCGGGTCAGGGTCACGCGTGGTACTGTAGCTCTGCGGGGCACGGTAAAAGCTCTCCGCGTTGAGCGAAGAGCAGAGCGCTAAAAACAAAAGGAACGTTCTAAAAGGCATGGGCGCGCGTGCGGCATCATCTGAATGATAAAGTGAGTGTTGTCACGCTCGTGACTTGCAAAAAGAAGCGCAGAGTGTCGTTTGCGCCTCTTCTTGTATGAAACACATCCTTCCCTTCATCATTCTTGGCACCCTGACAGTTCAGGCCGCCGACCCGAAGCCTAAAGCGGAGGATAAACCCTCCCCCATTGGTTACTCAGACACACCGGTGATCCCAGGCACGCAGTGGAAGGTGCATGACATCGACCGTCCAAGACCAAATGCGGTGGCTCCTGGAGAGAAGTCGGGTGCGGCTCCTTCTGATGCGGTCATCATCTTCGATGGCACGAACACTGACGCCCTGCAGTCGAAGAAGAAGGACGAAAAGGGCAAGGAAACCGGCGAGATCATCCCATGCCCATGGCAGATCGATAGTGGCGTGCTGATGGTCACTGGAGGTGACTGCTGGACGAAGCAGGAGTTCGGCAGTTGCCAGCTCCACCTGGAGTGGATGAGTGAACCGCACACCAAGGGCAATTCGCAGAAAAAAGGCAATGCAGGAGTGTTCTTCATGGACCGCTACGAGTCCCAGATGCTGGATTGCGACAACAACCCCACCTACGCCGATGGCATGACCGGTGGTGTTTATGGTCAAACGCCGCCTCTGGTGAACGCCGTGCGTCCTGCTGGCCAATGGCAGGTCTATGATATTATTTTCACCGCCCCAAAGCTAGAAGGCACCAAGGTCGTGGACCCAGCCTACATCACGACCTTTGTGAATGGCATATGCGTGCAGAACCACACCAAGATCATGGGGCCGACGAAGCACAAGAACATCACTGACTACACTGGTGAGTTTCCGGTTCTGGCCCCGCTGCGCCTCCAAGATCACAAGAATGATCCGCCGGTCCGCATTCGCAATATCTGGGTCCGTCCGATGTAGAGAGCCTGCTATTTAGGAAGCCGGAGGTAAAACTCCGGCTTTTTTGCGCCCAAATCAGAGGATTTCATTCCAGTATTTATGAATTATACATTGAAGTTAATGTTTATACCGCATATCATAGCCTGTACATGCTAAAAATAGAATTTCCATAGCAAGCCTCAGCGCACCTGAATGGAGCACTGAGCCATCCTTCACACTCATGAAAACCACTTTAGAATCCGCTCCCCGGAAGCTGAAAGCTGCCGCCCTCGTCGGCACGGGCATGGCTAGCTTAGCCCGCAGCGGCAAGGCAAATAAGGTAAGTATTCTTGCCTTCCACGGCCTTTGTGATGGCATGGGGGATGAGCAGGTGCTCGACTGGTCACTGCATTTACCACAGAGTATTTTCAGGCGAGTGTGCGCTTTCCTAGCCTCGAACTATAACGTCATACCGCTTTCTGAGCTCGTTGCATGCCTAGCCAACGGAGAGAAGCTTCGACCCAACTCAGTGGTCCTCACCTTTGATGATGGTTACGCGTCTAACTATCATCTAGCGTTTCCGGTTCTGAAGGAATTTGGCCTGCCTGCCACGATCTTTGTCGCCACTGGCTTCCTAGATGGCGTGGAGAAGTTGTGGTTCCAGCGTGCCGATCTGGCCCTGTGCCGTACGCAGAAAGAATACCTTGATTGGAAATTTGAGCTGGGAAAAGAGCGCCTGCCCCTAAGCACTCGCAGGCAACGCCAGGAGGCGCTCGCTCGTTTACTGCCTGAACTCAAGAGGCTGCCAGATGCAGACCTATTGGGAGAGATTGGCCACTTAGAGCATCAGTTGGGCCTCAACGAGCCCAGCATCGAGGACATGCCAGCGCCAATGCGTCCGATGACTTGGGCACAAACGCGCGAACTCCAATCAAGTGGCCTAGTTGATATTGGTGGGCACACGCATTCACACCCAGTCCTGTCACGTTGCGATCCGCACGCCATGCGAGGGGAGATTTTTACCTGCCGTGATCGTATTCAGGCTGAGCTGGGCATAAAGCCGACTGCATTCGCCTATCCCAATGGTTCATATCGAGACTACACCAAAGAATCGGTGCAATTGGTCAAGGAGGCTGGCTTCCAATCTGCCTGTGGAGCGCACCACTTCCACATCCAGCCAACGACCTCCGTCTTCGAGCTGCCTCGTTATGGCACGCCTGAATCCGTCTGGGAGGCTGAAGCCACGGTCTCCGGTGCCTATCAACTGGTCAAGGAATGGCGCCAATCAGCGCACACATCCCTCATGAGCTACCTGACATGAAGACCATCGTCGTACAACACCGAGATGCCGCTGTGCTGCCCATGCCCTTCATGGGACAGGCACTGGAGTCGGCCACGCCCGTGCTGGAGGTCAGCCTAGACCGTCGGCCCACGATCCTGCACTTCATCTACAGCATCGGCGGCGGCGGTGCCGAGGCCATGCTGGTGAATCTCGTCGAGGCCCTCGACGCCACACGCTTCCGCACCGTCGTGGTAGCCATCAACGCCCGTCCATGGCCACAGGCTGCACAGCGCATCCACGAAGCTGGAGCTAAACTGTACGACCTTGAAGGCACCGCTTATTTGGAACGTGAAACATTGTCGAAACTGCGCGCCATCATCAAGGCTGAACGTCCTGCCATCGTGCAAACATGGATGCACCATGCCGATCTAATCGGCGGCTGGATCGCCAGGCTTACCCTTGGCTGCAAAGTGATATGGAGCATCCACTGCCGTGAAATTCACCGCAATCCTGGCGATAGTGACCGAAAGATGGCCGTTTTCCGTCGGGCACTTGCTCTCAGCTCACGTTTTATCCCACACAGCATCGTTTCATGCTCCTTGGCTGCCATTGAGGATCACGTCAAACTTGGATTCCCGCGGAAAAAGATGACTTGGATTCCCAATGGTATCGATGCGGAGCGCTTTGTTCCCAGCGCTACTGCACGTGAGGCCACGCGTGGCGAGTTGAGCATTGCTGCGCAGGTGCCCGTGATCGGATTTGTCGGCCGATTTCATGAAATGAAGGATCTTCCAACATTTTTCCGCGCTGCGGCTCTATTGCAAGAACGCAGACCGGATGTGCACTTTGTTATCTGCGGTGGACTGAAAGTCGAATTAAGCGCTGCAGAACGTGAGGCCTTCGTTCTCATCCCTAATGGAGAACAAGTCCGCTTTGTTCCTTTTCGCGTCGATCCGTGGAAGTTGTATCCATCGTTTGATATTTTTTCACTTTCTTCGCGCACTGAGGCCTGCCCAATGACTGTCATGGAGGCCATGTCCTGTGGCGTTATGTGCATCACGACTGACGTTGGTGACTGCGCACAATTGCTCGAAGAAGTCGGCCACACGGTCCCTCCGCGTGATGCCCAGGCACTTGCGCATGCATGGGAGGTCACTTTGGATATTCCAATAGCCACGCGGCATGAAATCAGCCGCAAAGCTCGTCAGCGCGTCTTGGAGCACTTCACGATAGCCGAGTCAGCTTGTCAGTATGAACGCACGTATTCATCCTTGCTGGGGGTAAAGTCATGAAACAGTTCATTTTCATGTTTCTACTGCTCTCTTGCACCGCAGGCGCGGCGGATGAACCTGTCATTTGGTTGGTGGATGGCATGACACGGGTGGCGCGCATTGAGAAGCCACGTGAAACCAAAAATTTCACGCTTCATGCCGCGCGGGGCGAATGGGAGCCCGTGCAGGCCATCATCAGTGCAACGGCCGAGCAACTCCGTCGCATCCAAGTCGATACGGCAACACTCACACATGAGTCCGGAGCCGTGCTGCCATCACCGCAAATTTTTCATGAGCACTACGTCCGCGTCAGCACCAGCTCACCAATGGCCCCTTTGCGGCCTGGTGAATATGCAGATGCGTTGCTTCCGCTGGATATGCCCGCCGATCCACCCTCTGGCGAAGGAATCCTCAACCAACCATTCTGGATCGACATCTATGTGCCCTATACCGCTGCGCCGGGTGATTATAAGGGACGAGTTAGCTTCACACTAGCAGATGAGTCCAGACTCAGTGCCACCTTCAAGCTCCACGTGTGGAACTTCGACCTCCCTGTCGTACCCAAGCTACACACCTCCATGATGACGGTGCCAAGTCGCGTGGCAAAGGCGCATGGGCTTGATTTCAACGGCTCCATTTCGCTGGAGCACTCGCAACTACTCAATCAATATTACGACATCCTCGCCAACCATCGCCTGAGCATTGATCAGATCCATACAGCAGTGCCGGAGCCTGATGGCAGCCTCAACACGGAAAAGATCGAGCGCGCCTATCGCAAACAGCTTCTACACCGCCACGCGGCAAATATCAGCATCCCAATCTGGCCAGATTTCCCCTTTAAGGACCCTCTCGGTAAAGACCGCGAGGCCGCCATGAACCACATTGCCACTTACGCGCACATCCTCGAAAAAATCCATTGTGCCAACCGTGGCTATGTCATCATGGGTGATCTGGATGAGCCAAACGATGCTGCCGCCTATGCCAAAGTGCGTGCTTGGGGCGAATTCTTCAACGACGTCGAAAAAACACATCATGTACGTGTACCATTACTGATCACGGAGCAGCCGACGCCCGAAAAAAAGGAGTGGGGAAGCCTGCAAGGTGCGGTGGACATCTGGTGTCCATTAATGGGTTACATCTGGCGTGATATGGAGTGGGCTGGGGGCGCACATGACATAGCGCTGAGACGAAAAGCCGGCGACGAAATTTGGGCCTACGCCGCCATGGTGCAGATGCCTGATGAATGGTATCCGCCACATGGCAATCCCAAAACTCTCACGCATAGCTATCCACCAGTCTGGCAGATCGACTATCCACCCATGGCGCATCGCATCACGACATGGTTGCTGCCTCGGCATGGCATCACGGGACTCAGCTATTGGGATACACTCTATTCCCAGGATGACACGGACATCTGGCATGATGCAGGAAGCTTCCGTATCTCCGACACAGAGGTGTACAATGGCGATGGACTCTACATCTATCCTGCCACGAAAAAACGTCATGGTCGTGATGCTCCAGTCGCGTCGATGCGACTTAAATGGCTGCGTGAGGCCGCTGAAGACTATGATTATCTCATGATCGCGCGCGAACTCGGACTGGAAGAGCAGGCTCGCCAGCTTACGGAGACTTTCGGGCGCGGCTTTGGTGATTGGGATGACAATCCCGCTGCATTAGCCGACGCACGTTTGCAAATCGCACGCTTGATTCAGCAAGTCCTGCAGCGTCGCCAGACGGCCTCGACAGAGAAAGGAGGTCCTCCTTGATGACACGGTCCCCATCATCCATGCCGACTACATCTGAGAGTTCGACCAAGCCAATTCGCCGCCGTGCTGGCCCTTTAACGCTCGACATCGTTCGAAGCCATGAGGAGTTTCTCTCCCTATCTCAATGGTGGGACGCTTTAGTTGATCAATGCGACACGCGCTCACCATTCATGCGCTGGGACTGGGTCAGCCTGTGGTGGAGCGAGTGCCGTGCACCCGATGCTCAACTTGTCATTGGTGTCCTGCGTGACGTGGAGGGAGTGCCACAAGCAATCGCTCCTCTCATGCTCAGTTCCGTGGTGCAATCTGCACGTAAGCTCCTGCGCCACCTCACCTTCCTCGCAGGCGTAGGTGATGCGCATGGCGAGCGATTGGACTTCATTGTTCCTGCAGGATTCGAAAGCGAGTTCTCTCCTCAGCTCTGTCGTATCTTCAGTCTCGTGAGGCACGAGTGCGACACCGTGCGTCTCAATCACCTTCCAGAAGAGTCCCCCAACACACCGCACATCCAGCGTGCACTCCAAACACACTTTTCTCATGCTAGCGTCCTGAACAGGCATCCCTGCTCCTATATTGAGCTCCCAGCCACATGGAGAGAATATGAAGAGCGCCACACCTCAGCGTGGCGGAGCAAACTTCGCCGTCACAGCAACACCTTCGCCACTCTGCATGGCGGCGTCATTCGTATGGGCGGCACTGATACGACCATACCGCAGGCGCTGGAGGACTTGAGGCGCCTCCACGCGGTTCACTGGCCTGAAGGCATCAGTTCATTCCTCACCCCACCCTCCTGGAGCTTCCATCAACGACTCGCAGCTCGCTGGTTGCCAGCAAATCGTGCCATCATACCCATGCTCGTATCTTGTGATCGTGCGGTGGCCGTCTTGTACGGCTTCATCGAACGAGGCGAGTTTTTCCAATACCAAATGGGCTGGGATCATGCATTTGCCAAAATTTCCATCGGCCGAATCATCATCCGTCACTCGATCGACCTTTCCATCCAGCGAGGCCTACATGTACATGACATGTTGCCAGGAGAGCATCCATACAAAAGGCACTGGTGTCATTCCAGCCGCTGGTTGCTTGACCTAGAGGCCCACAATCCAGCCAGTTGGCGTGCGCATGCCTTTCACGCCATGCGCGCTGCGCGCCGCATGCTCCCCTATAAGTCCTTCACACCAGACGAGACCATCTCTTGATCAATCCCGCAATTAACCATGGCCATCTCCTACCACGCTTCAGGCAACAACGCTCCGCAGACCGCTTACGGCTCTGCGCTCGCGCTGACGCAGCCACGCAGCCTGGTCCCACTCGCTCAACAGAGCGCATACGCCGTGGCCACCTATCCAGGTATCTCGCCCGTTTTTGATCCGCATGCCTTCCTCCCTCCCATGCGGCCTGGTGAATTCGACGTGCAGCCGCTCATCTGCATTGCCGACCTCATTGGCTACATTCGCATGCGGTGGCTCACTGGCCTGCTCTCTGGCATTTTTCTTGGCATGCTGGCATTTGCCTTTCTTGGCACTGGAAGGAAAACTTATCAGGCAGAGGCTGATCTACTCCTTCGCCTGCAGGGAGACAATCCACTCGCACTTCCTGGCCTCTCTGGCTCGCTACTGTCCGATTTGAGTGCCCCCATGTTGATGAACAATCATCGAAGCGGCATGAGCTCGCGGCGCTTTTTCGAATACGTTGCCGATCACTATCCGGACGATACCGTTAAGATTCTCGTCACGCGGGAGCAGGAATCACTTGGCCGTAAAGACCAACTCCTCAAACTCGTGGGTCAATACAAGCCCCGCCAGTTTGAAAGCATGCGCGAGGCCTTTATTGAATACCTTGCCAAAAATATTGCCGTCGAGCCGATCAAGGAGTCTCACATTCTACGTGTGCAAATTCGCGACCAGGATCCTGGCCTCGCTGCATCTTTAGCCAATCGTTGTGTCGAACTCTACATCGCTTACGTCGGCGAGCAGGACTCTGAGAGCAATATGGACACATCCGTCTTTCTCGAAGGCAAATCCAAGGAGCAATTGGAACTGCTGCGAACTGCCGAGCAAAAATTAGCCGAGTATCGCAAGGAGCAAGGCATCTTCGAAGACACAGAGACCAAGGACGTCAGCAGTGAGCGGGTGCGGCAGATGAACACGGCACTCACGGATTCAAACTTAAAGCTTACCCGAGCTCGTAGTGAGCTGGAAACGGTGCGCGCAGCGCAAGCTGCTGGTCACAGCCTCATTGATGTCAAACTCATCGCGGACAACCCAACCGTGGCTGAAAACCGCAAGCAGCTTGAGGCGAAATTAGCCCAGCGCGCGCCTCTTTCTGCCATGCTGGGGCGCCGCCATCCCACCATGCTTGCACTTAACAGTGAAGTGGCCTCACTGCAGAACAGCCTCGACGCCGCAGCCAAGTCCGTCGTCTTCATCATTGAGGAAGAAGTTAAAACACAGCAGCGTCAGATTGAAGAACTCCAACGTCAGCTAGCCACTGCCCAAGGCAGCGCTGTAGATGCCAATGGCAAAAATGTCCAACTCATCCGTCTCCGAGAGGATGTGAGACGTGAACGTGAACTTTATGAAACCATCGAACAGCGCCGCAGCGCTGCAGCATTGACCGGCCAATTCCGCGACAGCGGCATGTTCCGACTCGCAGATCGCGCCATGCCGCCAGAGAATCCCGTTAAGCCCAACGTGCCCATCGCTGCCGCCGCCTCTCTGATGTTCTTCTGCCTTTCCTTCATTGGCCTGCCGATCGGCATTGGACTCTTCAACGATCACGTACGGAAAATTCTTCAGCCCCAAGTGCGGACACCGCAGACTGCTGAGGAAGAGATCACCATGCGTCAGGCACCCTACGCTTATACGCAGGCACCACAGCTCCAGACCGCTTCATTGCAGGCCCTGCCGGCCACGACGCCCTTCAGCGTCGCGCCTCAGCGTGTATCGCCGCCACCTGCTTCGCAGGAGACCACTCAGCAGCGCGACGCTCCATCGATCAAACCGGCACTTGGTGAACCAGCAGTCATTGCACGCC
Organism: Verrucomicrobiaceae bacterium; assembly: GCA_031411715.1. Lineage (GTDB taxonomy): Bacteria > Verrucomicrobiota > Verrucomicrobiia > Verrucomicrobiales > Verrucomicrobiaceae > Prosthecobacter. The sequence continues at coordinate 17,726 of JANOBP010000562.1, forward strand.
TTCCGTATGTCCATTCCAGCTCGCCAGAGGCCATGCTCACCCAGTTGCTCAAACCTGAGCCTATCGGCGCCAGCAGCGCGCTCCATCATCTCACCGGCATCCTTGATCGTCAGGCGGTCGCACGCGGTGTTGCAGGCGGCATCATCCTCATCACCAGCGCGGAACCTGGCGAGGGAAAAACACTCGTAGCTGCCGCTCTCGCCGCTGCCTTCTGCCATCAAAACCGCAGCGTCTTCATGATGGAGTGCAATCCATCCTCACCCACTCTTCACGAGTGGTTCCCTCGTTCTCGCGGTGAAGGCGCTTGGGCCCACGACCTCGAAGGCCTGCGCTACAGCCACACCAATCTATTCCTCCTTCCTGGCCGTGATCTTCCTGCCCACGCCACCAATGAACTTCTCGACGGCTATCGTGCATGGATCGACCGCGCTCGTGCAAAAGTGGATTGGATCATTCTTGACGCCTCACCTCTGCTCAAAAGCTTCGCCAACGTCGCCCCGCTCGCTCCGCTCGCCACCGACGTCATCGTCGTCAGCAATCCAGCGCTTACCACTCCAGCCAAACTTCGTGCCGGCATCGCTTTGATTCAGCCCATGATGTCCTCACGCGCCCTGCGAGGCATGGTCATCAACGGTGCTTAACCAAGGAAGCCTCTTTTCAAACGCAATTCGCTTATTGAGTGACCATTTCCAGTGATGTCTGCTTTTCATCTCCATGATCTTTTAGTTCAAGCTGCCGCCCGTTTTCCCGAGCGGACTTTTTTGTTTCAGGATGAAAGCGTGATCACTTATTCAGAGGCAGCGTTGAAAGTGCATCATATCGCATCGGGGATGATGGCGCGTGGTGTCAGGGCTGGGGACCGAGTCTTGCTGGTGATGGAAAATCGAGTTGAGCTCCCCTTGCTGACACTGGCGGCGGCTCGAATAGGTGCTGTTTTTTCCGTTCTGACGGCCCAGATCACGGTGGAGTCTTTTCAGCGCATCGTCGGCCAGTGTGAACCCACTTTGGTGGTCTTGGAGGCGCGCAGGCCTGAACTTCGCGCAGGTTTACAAAGTGCTGTCGTTTGGCTGGATGGCGCACCTGCGGAACATGAGACAGATCAGTGCTATCTGGCTCTTGAGCAAAGCACGCTGACTGAGATTCCTCCCTCTGGGGGTGGAGACACCTTGGCATTTCTTGTCTTCACGTCTGGATCCACAGGCATGCCGCGCGGGGTGATGCTGAGTC
>JANOBP010000563.1:0-13421 GCA_031411715.1 Verrucomicrobiaceae bacterium
CCCGCTCAGCCAGGCACTCTTCCCACAGCTTCAGTTCATCAAGCAGGAAGGCAAAGACATTGGCGCCGCGCGCATCGTCCGCCCCCAGCCCACCATTGGCAACTGCTCCATGGCCTCCGCTCCGGATCAAATCGGCAGCCTCCCACGGCTCTACATGTCAGACCCTGGCGGCTCACGCTTCCTCGCCCAGCAGTATTTAAACAACAACCTCTTCATCTATCCCGAGCACCTCGACCACGACCCCGGCAGTGGCGGCATCGGCGGATACGGTGACCTCTATCCGCTCAATACCCCCACCCTGCTCATCTCTCAAGGCTCCTCCCTCACCGACCAGCCATTCCTCCAGGCCCTACTCGCCACCGCTGCCGCCTTCACGCCCGCCACACAGAAATTCCTCATCGAGAAGAAAATCCTCGCCCCCACCCTTCAATACATCTTCCGCCGCTCCAACAAAAACGTCACCTCCGACGCCGACTACCTCACCGGCAAGGCCCACCCCGTCGTCTTTGACAGCAGCCAGCTCGACGAAGCCAAAATGATCCGCCTCGCCCATGAAATGACGCCGGAAACCATCCCGCCCATCCCCATCATCGTCGTCAAAGAAGAATCCCCACTTCAGCTCGGCATCGACTACTTCGAGCCACCCGGCACCGTTCACACCGCCCTCGCCGACACCCCCTTCTCCATCGCCCGCATCTACCGCAGCCACGCCAGCGAGATCGGCCTCGTCGTCGATCTCAGTCAGTCGCTCTCCTTCTCCAAGCAAGGCAAGCTAGGCGTCCGATTCGCGCTCCTCCAGGGAGACCCACGCTTCATCCGCATAGAGCAGCAACCCGGAGCCACCCTCGCCCGCGTCCGCATCCTCTGGCAGCCACCCATCATCGGCGCACGTGGCATTCTCAGCCATCGCATCGACCTCGGCGTCATCGCCACCGACGGCACCAACCTCAGTGCCCCCGCCATCATCAGCATCTACATGCTACCCAACGAGATGCACTACTACGACGACAAAGGCCGCGTCACCGAAGTCCACTACCAGACCCACAATCCCGACGTCGGCCTCCCCACCACCGACACCGACCTCCGTTGGGCCCGTCTCATGCAGCTCATCAGCTCCACCACCGAAGCCCCATTCCTCGCCCAGCTCACCCAGTCCATCCTCACACCCGCCGAGCGCCAAACCATCACCAAACTCCACCAAGACATCCAGGAGCGCCTCAAAACCGCCAACAACGTCGCGCGCGATCCCAAGCTCAAAACCGAAGCCGACAAACTCCGCACCGACGCCACCAACAGCATCGCCGCCGCCCTCGAAGCCAAGCTCCCCGGTGAAAAACCACGCACCACCCGCATCGCCATCTTCACCGCCTTGGACACCATCCTGAGTGATCCCCTCTTCTACAGCCAGCATCAAGACGAGCTCCGACCACTCGCCGAAAAATCCCCCAAAACCACCGCCCTCGCCGACCTCCGCGCCGAGATCCACCGCCTCAGCCTCATCGGCATCCTCCGTCAAAAACCAGACGGCACCATCCTCACCACCACCGAGCCCAAAAAACTCACCACCGCCGAGCGCCACGCCCTCCGCGGCCTCAACCTCACCATCCTCAGCCAAATCATCCTCCCAGACGTCCTCGACCGCTCCCCCGCACCCGCCTGGGTGCCACCGCGCCTCACCGCCCCCAGACTCTGGCGTGACGTCATGCACTACGACACCGACAGCCCACGCCTCAGCGGCTGGACCCGCTACCACGACGCCCGCACCACCGACTTCGACGCCACCGGCCGCATCATCCCCCCCAACACCAAATCCACCCCCATCCCCGTCACCTACCAGCTCGACCCCGAAGGCAAGCTCACTTGGCGCGCGGAGAAAAAGTAGCGACTTTTCTGCACCGGCTTCCGATTGCCAATACCTCTTCAGTGGTATTGGCGCTGGCCTTCAAGCATGTAGAGTATCGCAGATGAAATGGAACCGTCTCGTCGAGCAGCCTCGATTGCTGGCCGCGCTGGCACTGGCTTTTGCGCTGGTGCCAGCAGGATTGGCGGTGCTGACCTATCGGGATGCAAGGCGCAAAGATGAGCGTGTGTTTGAAACCACGGCGCGTGTGCTGGCGGAGCATCTGCAGAGCCAGTTTGAGCGCCATACGTACCTGCCCATCGAGCTGCAGAGAGCGGCAATGAGACTGAATGATGAAGCGGTGCGCCGCGGAGCGATGATGCCCGTGTTTGACTGGCAGGCGAGGCTGCCGTAGCTCATGGCGATGGCTTACGCGGAGCCAATGGATGGAAAAATCATCGTGCGATGGGTCAGCGAGCAGCGAGTGCCTGTGATGGCTGCTGGGGATGACCTGATGAGCGTCCGTGGAGCGTCAGAACTGCTCCATCCTGAGCCTGGAGCAGCCGTCCATGCGACACGAGGATGCCTTCTGCCTTCAGGGCGGATGTTCGTGATGCTGGCGGTATCGAGTCCCGATGCCAAGACGACGCGTGGTTTTATCGCAGCATGGATCGACTTGGGCGCGATGTGCCGGGACCCCAAAGAGCCTCTGCTGCGGGAGCAAATGCTGTCGGCCATACCATTCGTTGAAAAAGCGGAGCTTCCAGATGGGGCCAAGGGCACCATGATCATCGATGGCAGCGCACGCTGGCAGGCTGCCATCATGCGCGGGGAGAAGTTCAGCGAGCAATACAGCCTGCCCACACCGTGGCTGCTGCTTGGTGCCGTGGGTTTGAGCGCGCTTCCCTTGCTGCTACTGGCGTCTCTGGCTGCGCGCTCGACTCGACTGCGCGCGGAGTTATTGACGGAACAGGAGATCGTGCGGCAGCAGCGTTTCTTCACCCAAAGCGTTTCGCATGAGTTCCGCACGCCTTTGGGCATCATCATGTCTGGAGCGGACTTGCTGGACGACTATCTGGATCATCTGACACCGGAGCGACGTCGCGAGGTACTGACAGAGATCAAAGACAACACGCGATTGATGAGTGGTATGGTGGAGCAAGTGCTGATGCTCGGGCGGTTCGAGTCCAGCCAGCAGCGTTACCTGCCAAAGCCTGTGAATGTCATGACACTCTGCCATGAGATCGCTCACAAGGTTTGTACTTCGATGAACCATGAGCAGCGTGTCAAAATCACCGCGCCTGATCAGGAAGTGCTGCTGGACGCAACCTTGATGGCCAGCATTCTCGACAACTTGCTCTCCAACGCGCTCAAGTATTCACCAACCGATAAGCAGGTGAAGCTCGAAGTGTCGCTGACAAGGGGCGAGATCTCCTTTGTGGTTCGGGATGAAGGCATCGGCATCCCCGCGGAGGAAATCGCACGTGTGTGCGATCCATTTCATCGAGCCGCGAACGTGGGGGATGCGCAGGGCGCGGGCCTAGGCCTTGCGATCGCTCAGCGTTGCACGGCGCTGCATGGCGGCACGCTGCGCATCGAAAGCGTCGAAAACCAAGGCACCACCATGACCGTCACCTTGCCCATTGCATGACCACCATCCTGCTCATCGAGGACAATGCCAGCATGAGGCGAAACATCGCGCAGATCCTTGAGATCGAGGGTTTCCGCGTGCAAACCGCTCCTGATGGACTCGCTGGCATCCAACTGCTGCGTGAGCAGCGGCCTGATCTCGTGATTTGTGACATCATGATGCCCGGCATGGGTGGCTATGAGGTGCTAGCTCAGGTGCGGGCGGATGTGGCGATGGCCTCGCTGCCTTTTATCTTTCTCACGGCGAAGGGTGAGATGCCGGATCTGCGGCTCGGCATGTCGCTCGGCGCGGATGATTACCTGGCAAAGCCGGTTTCCAGTGCCGATCTGCTGAAAGCAGTGCGTGCACGCCTCCAACGAGCCACACAGCAGCGTCAGGCTTTTGTGCCACGCTTTGATGATGCAAAGCCACTGGAGAAGCTCGGCATCTCTTCACGCGAGGCCGAGATCTTGCTCTGGATGGCTCAGGGGAAAAGCAACGCCGATATCGGCACTCTCTGCGGCATCAGCGTCGGCACGGTGAAGAAGCACGCCAATCACATCTTTGAGAAGCTGGGCGTCGAAGGCCGCACCAGCGCGACTTTGCGCGCGCTGGAAATCCTGGCGGAATAATCGCGATACTCATCTGGCATCACTTGGTGGTGATGCTCAGATTCAGTCCGTAAAAGATGTCGTCGGCAGGATAGAGCACGCCATGGTTCGAGCCAAAGCCCATGTTACACATGAACCAACGGTGGGCCATGTAGGCCGTGCCACCAGGAGTGATTTGAAAGAGTTGGTGCCAGTAGCTGTAGGCCACGGCATAGTGTACCATCCCCCATAGGCCGAGCAGTGCCGGGCGGCCTGCCTTGATCGCCGTCACGCCCGTCTTGGCGGAGGCATTGTAGCTGTCGGGGAACGTCTCCCACTGCGCGTTGGCACTCCAGTTGATGAAGCCCTGTTGTTTGAACGTATCGACGAGCGTGAGTCCACCGTCCATGTCCCAGGGGAACGTCGCACCCTCGCCCGTGAAAGGCACACAGTGGGTGTTGCACAGGCCATGCAACGAGTGGGCGGTGTTTGTCACGAATAGGCTGTTTTGCGCAAGGACCGTGTCCACGTTCAAAGGACTGCCCAGTGCGGCTGGCACACCCTGATGCTCAAACCAGCCAAGCACGATGGTCCAGGCCATCGGTCCGCACCCCACCGCACCATTAATCAGGGCACAGTAGGCCGGGCTTTTGAACTGCTTCCAGTTCGGCTGTGCGCTGTAGTCCAGTGCGCGCCATTCCTGAATCGGCTGCCAGCCAGGCTTGAAAGCCGCCGGGGCCATCATCGGGCCATTCAGCTTGTTCGACAGAGGGGATGCTGCGCCCACGACAACCACGACGAGTGTGACATGATCCTGATCGTCCAGCAGGTAAACCGGTGATGATCCCGGGCGCATACCCGTCACCATCGCGCCGCCCCCTGCTCCACCGGAAACGACTTGTACAGAACCATCCTGCCCAGGGTCTGCATCGACTCGGTGACTCACGATCTGCCGGCTGCCTTGCAGGATCGTCCGTGTCTCGCCGACCTGCAGAGTTACCACGTCCGGCAAACGCCCAGCGTCCAAGTCCCAACGCACCTGGGCGAATCCGGCACGGCGGCGGCGCAGCTGCATCTGAAGCGGGCTTGTTATCCACCAGGTCTTGAGCTCGGCATGGCTGCTGAAAGCAGTAACTGCAGGCAGGCCAGGAGGATCGGGTTGTGGATTGAAGGCCACATCGCTGCCCGCAGCTGAAATGCCAAATGACGTATCCATCGCGGCAAGGTCGCCCATCTCGATGCGCAGGGGACAAGAACCCAGTCCTTGGATCAATTCACCCCGATCATCTTCTGCGGCCAGGTAAGTAGGACCATAGCGAAAAACTTTGTTCGGACGACGACCTGTGGCGAATTCAAGATCCTCCAACGGGGTTCTTCCGCTCATCGAGAAGCAGACCACCGGTTTTTCAGCCGTGGTCAGTGAGACAAGAATGAAGCCCGCGTCGCGCTCGGGCATGATCGGGGTTGCAGCTCCAGGTGTGACGTGTTTCACGACCTTGAGCTCCAGAAATGCGGGTAGCAGGCCAACATCAATGCCCGCGTCATAAACAGGCCGCGCCTCGGTAATCGTGGCATCCGTCCACGGACTTGTCAGCGGGGTGCCGGATGGATCCGTGGTGTTGCTACATTCGACGAGATGCTGCTCGGCGATCGCCAGCACACTGGATGGGATTTGTGCATGAGGTATAATGGTTCCCGGCGCGCCGGATGGATCGACGTCGATTGCCGTGCGAAAGAAACCGGCTCCAGCGGTCGGCTCTGGCAGGATCAACTGGCCAGCGGCATTCAGGGCTGATTGATCAATGTCCACCCTAGTCCAAGGACCCGATGGAGAGGGTGCCGATTCAATCCACACTCTCAGGGTGGATGCAAAACAAGGAATGGCCGACAAGAGGGCGGCATAAATGAGGATTGAGCGATGTTTCATGGTGTGTGCGGGTTTTGGATGACGTTCGTCCACACCATTCTTCCTGAGTCCAATCGCGACAATACTCCCTCCGATCCACTTGATGAGATTGGCTCATTTTGATCCGTCAATGATCGCGGCACCGTTAGATCCCAGCCATGCAATCATCGCCGCTACCTCCTTCGATCCATTGCCGGATCACACGATGAAGCGAGGCTCCTGCTGACATGAAAAAACACGGCATCCTCGTTCTTTTGATTCTTTCCTTGCTGACTGGCCGCTCAGTGGCCGCAAACTACGACGTCGGCCCCGGTAAGCCTCTCGCGACACTAAGCGCGGTGCCATGGGCCACATTGCAGCCGGGTGACTTCGTCAACATCCACTACAAGCCAGGCGGCTATCACGAAAAGATTCAAATCTCCGCCAGCGGCACGGCGGCCCAGCACATTGTCATTCGTGGCATTCCAGATCCGACGACGCACGCTCTGCCGATCATCGACGGCAAAGATGCCATCGAAGACCCTGCCTATGATCCACGGCATCCCAAGTTCACCGAATGGAGTGTCATCCTCGTGAGCCCGCGCCAGAGCACCTATGTGTACGGCGCTTACAACATCAGCTTCGTGGACATCGAGTCGCTCGAGATTCGCAATGGCAGCTACGCAGGAGACGGAAGTATCACTTACACGGACAAATTTGGCACGGTGCGAGGCCACGGCGCATTCGCCGCAGGCATCTACATCGAGTGGGCACACGATCTCGCCATTCGCGGCTGCGAGATCAGCAACTGTGGCAACGGCATCTATGCGAACTCCAAGAATCCTGGCATTCAGATCACGCGGCGCTTGCTTATCGAAGGCAACTACCTTCACGACAACTCCAATCCGCCGATCCCAAACCCAACGGACCCAAGTGGCACGCCCTTGAGCAATGGCTTCGGTGAACATCACGTTTACGTCGAATGCGCTGGCAGCGTCATCCAATACAATCGCTTTGGCTCCTTGCGGCCGAATGCTCGTGGCACCGCGATCAAGAACCGCTCATCAGGCATCATTATCCGTTACAATGAATTCGTCATGGATGGTGAGTCGAATGTCATCGCCATGCCCAACAGTCAGGCTGGCACAGGCGAGATCGACCTCCAGCCTGACTACCGCGATGCGTATGTCTATGGCAACCACATCACCATCAAAGACTACCCGGGTGGCATCACGGCCTTCATGTGGGGTGCCTTCGATGGAGCCGCGCTCTATGATCCTGTTTATCGCGGCACCTTGCATCTGTATAACAACACCATCGTGAGCCATCACTCGGGCGTGGCCCTTCTTCTGCTTCCGGGGACTACCTACACTTCCAATGCGACCACCACCAACCCGACGCACGAGAATGTCGATTGCCGGAACAACATTTTCTACACTGATCCTGCCCTCCAAGCCGGCATCTATGACGCCTTTCGCTTCATCAACAGCGGCACCACCAACGGCGGCGGAGACATCACACTTGGTAAGAACTGGATCAGTCCCGGTTGGCGCAAAACGGCCCCGAGCCAGACTTGGTCCGGCGAATTGATCGGCACCGAGAACCTCATCGTCGGCGATGCGCTAGGTGCCAATGATCCGCACTTCATCGACATGAATGCTCGCGACTATCACGTGCTCACGCCTTCAAACATTCTGGATGCCGGAGAATCGATCGCTGGCCTGCCGCTCGATCTCACGGTGACGCGCGAATATCTGTTCCCGCAGAAGTCTCAGCCACGCACATTGCAAGGCACCGCGATGGATCTCGGCGCGCTGGAGAGCACCGGACTCGCCATCGCCCCGCCTCCTGGGGGCGCTTTGCAGTTCAGTTTCGGCAGTTTTAGTCGTGCCGAATCTGGCGACATGGCCACCATCCTTGTCACGCGACTTGGCGGCACCTCAGGCACGGTCGGCGTGAGTTTTGCAACGACGGCAGGCGGCACTGCCGCTGACGGCGCGGACTTTTCCGGCGTTGTTGGCACGCTGACGTGGGCGGATGGCGATAGCACACCGAAAGCCTTTCTGGTGCCCATCTTCAACGACACCGAGATCGAAAACGCCGAGACCATCAGCCTCGCACTCTTCTCTCCGAGTGGTGATGCGGTCCTTGGTGTGATCAGTGCCGCCACGCTCACGATTCAAGACGATGATATGCCACCGTCGACACTGATGTATGGGCTTGGTCACACGAGCAATGCACTGTTCCTCTTCAAAACAGACACGCCAGGAACACCGCTGAGCTTCACCATCCCGAGCGGACTCGTGGCTGGTGACTCATTGCGCGCACTCGCGGTGCAGCCGGTGACTGGAAAGCTTTTCACCGTCGGCACTGCCGGCGTGCTCTATACGATGAATCCATTCACCGGCGTCGCGACGGCAGTCGGCCCAGCCATTGTTCCGACTCCTGTCGGCGACACGATGGACCTCGCGTTTGATCGCCTCACTGGATTTCTGCGTCTCATCAGCAATTCAGGTCAAAACCTTCTCCTCAACCCCAGCACTGGCACACTCATCTCAGTGGACAGTGCACTTGCCTTTAAGGCAGGCGATGCCAATGCCGCTTTTGCCGCTCAGGTCGTGGGCGCTGACTTCAGTGTCTCCGGCGCTGCGCAAACGCTCTATGCCATCGATACGACGCGGGATGTGCTGGCCACGATCAGCACACCTGCCAGCGGACAGCTCACGACCATCGGCCCACTCGGCTTCAATCCTGCCAGCCAATGCGCACTGCACATTCCAGCAGGAGCCAGTTACGGTTGGGCCAGCCTCAGTCTGCAAGGGGCCAACAGCACTGGCCTCTACGTCGTGAACCTCAGCACCGGCAGCACCATCTCATTGGGAGCCATCCGCACCGCTGAAATGGTGCGCGACATCGTCGTCGCTCCTCCACACGATGTGTGGAAGCAGTCGCGCTTCTCCAGCAATGCCGGCAACAGCGCCATCGCTGGAGACGAAGCCGACCCCAATGGCAATGGCGTGAGCAACCTGATGGAATATGCGCTCGGTGCCGTTGCAGGCAGCAGCTCAGCCGATTTCTTGCCGATGGCTGGAAACACGGGCTCTCACCTGACTTTAAGCTTCAACAGACGCACCAGCACGAATGACGTCATCTACACGGTGCAAGTCTCCGATGATCTCACAAAGTGGTATAACGGCTCTGTCTATTCGCCATATGGTGACGCGCCCACCAATGCTCACACCACCGAACTCTCACACACCGTATCAGGCGGCATGGAAACCATTGTGGTGCGCGACAATGTCGCCATCACCGCTTCAAACCATCGCTTCATGCGACTGCAAGTCACGGCACCTTAATTACACCACTTCGATGAAACTCCTCCTCGTGATCTTGACGCTGACAATCGCCGCACATGGAAATGATACCGCTTTGCACGATGGCCGCTTCGGCCCTGAGCCGCTGGATGCAGCCGATGGCCGTGAAAGCCCTGTGCGCATGGAGCACGAGCACATCCAAGTCGATTTTGGTTACCAGTTCACCATCGTGCATGCCACCTTCACCTTCCGAAATACCCATGCGGACGGCATTGTGGAACACCTCGTTGGTTTTCCTGACATCGGTGCTGCTTGTGATGAAATGAAACGCCGAGATCCTGATAAGGCGGCGGTTATCAGCGAGAGCGTGAATACGGCCCGAATTCTCGATTTAAAAACGTTTGTGAACGGCAAGGAGGAGAAGGCCGCACTCAAATTAGGTGATGTAAAACCCGGTGGTGACACAGATGGCACGACTGTTTGGTCTTTTGACAAAAACTCCGGTGTCCGCGCCTGGCATGTCCTACAAGTTGCTTTTCCAGCCGGGAAAGACGTGACAGTCGAGCGGCACTATCGTCTGCAAAACGGAGCCAGTGCTCTTGGCGTCGCCTTCTTTCACTACACCACAGCCACAGGCGCTGTTTGGAATGGCACTATCGGTCGCTTGCAAGTGGACGTGTCTTTAGACGACGGCCTTAAGGCAGGCCAAATCGTCTGGCCCGGTGCAAAAGTCGGGCGGAACGTCCTCGATGATGAAGATGCCATCTACGCCACACAGCCTCCTCATGATGAGTGGCAGATGGTTGACGACACTCATCTCCGCCTTGTCTGGTCCGACTTTGATCCGCGCAATCAAAAGCACCGCCGAGGCTTCAGTCTCTCAAGGCCATTTCACGGCTGGTGAGAATGCTTCAGCAGAATGAGCGAACCAATGGGTTGGTCTCGTTAAATCGAGCGTGAAATCAGTCCTTCTTTTCCTCGCATTCGCCATTCCCTGCCACGCTGAATCCAACTGGCCGCAATTTCGCGGCACAGGCGGATTAGGAGTCGGCAGTGGCAAGCCGCCGATCGAGTTCTCGGCGGAGAAGAACCTGAAGTGGCAGGTTGAGGTGCCGTTCGGGCATTCTTCACCGTGCATCTGGGAAAACAAAATCGCGCTCACTTGCCTCGCCGATGGCAAACTGATCACGTTCTGTCTGAATCGCACCGATGGCCGTGAACTGTGGCGTGCTGCGGCTCCGGCGGAGAAGATCGAAGGCGCGCATCGCATCGGCAGCCCGGCGGCGCCGACATGCTGCACGGATGGCGAGCGCTTGATCTCCTACTTTGGTTCATTCGGCGTGATTGCTTATGATTGGAACGGCAAGGAGCTGTGGAAGAAGCCGCTGCCTGCGCCAGTCGTCGAGTTTGGCACCAGTGCGTCGCCGATCATTGCGGATGGGAAGGTCCTCATCGTCGCGGATCAGGATGTGGGGAGTTACATGATCGCGCTGGATGTGAAAACGGGCGCGCAAGTTTGGCGCGTGGATCGCAGCGAGTTCCGCCGCGGATTCTCGACGCCGTTCCTCTGGAAGCATGACGGCATAGAGGAACTCGTCGTGTGTGGATCGCTCTGGGTGCGTGGTTATGATCTCAAAGACGGCAAACAACGTTGGTCTGCACGCGGTATGGCCCGTGTGTCGAATGCCAGTCCCGTGGCTGCCGATGGCATGCTGCTCGTATCAAGCTGGAACGTCGGCGGTGATGAAGATGATCGTGTGGTGATGGACACGCATGAAGTTTTCGCCGCAGCGAATGATGCGGACAAAGACGGCTTGCTGACGCTCGCGGAGTTTCCCACCGGTAAGATCAAAGATCGTTACTCGCAAATCGACGCCGACAAGGACGGGAAGGTCTCCAAGGCCGAATATGAAACCATGCGTGGGATGTTTGCCGATGCGGTGAACCAACTCTTCGCCATCAAACCCGGCGGTAGCGACGACATCACCGATTCGCACGTCGTCTGGCAGGTGAACAAACACCTGCCGTATGTGTCGTCACCCATCGTAGTGAACGGCCGCGTCTTCACGATGAAGAGCGGCGGCCTCGCCAGCGCCTACGATGCCAAAAGCGGCAGCCCCATCTACCAAGCCGAGCGCGTCGATGCTTCCGGCGACTACTACGCCTCCGCCGTCAGCGCCGATGGCCGCATCTATGTCACCTCTCAGCGCGGCACTGTCGTCGTGCTCGATGCCATGAGCGACACGCTGAAGGTCCTGGCGCGAAACGACCTCAAAGCCTCCGTCTTCGCCTCGCCCGCCATCGTCGATGGCGTGATTTATCTGCGGACGGACAAACATCTCTACGCCTTCGGCGAGTGATCGAAAATGCTGCCCTTGGCTCGAATCATCAGCCAGAATACTGCCGCGATGATGTAGAGCGCGCCAAAGCCACCAAGCACCGCGTTCCAGCCTCCAGCATGGGCTAGCAGCCATGGCACGGCGATGGGGAAGGCCGCAGCACCAAGATTGCCGCACATGTTCGCCGTCGCGCTCACGGTGGCGACATGCGGACCACCGAGACTCATCACCGTCGCACCCAAACAGGGATTTGCGGTCGCCGCGCAGAACATTCCCGCGCTGATGACCAGCACCGCCATCACCGGCTGAGCGACAAACCACGCGCTGAAAATCAATCCCGCGCACAACAGCAGCGCAATGGCACTCAAGCCCTGACGTGCCAAACGCTGGTTGTTTGTCCGGCGCAACACCGCATCTGAAAGCACACCACCAAACATGCAGCCCGTCACATCCGCGAGCAGCGGTAACGTCGTGAGCCAACCGGAGCCGAGGATCGTCACGCCGCGTGCTTCCTGCAGGTAGGTGGCAAACCAACTCGCGAAGAAGATGTAACCCGCCGCCCGACAAAACTGCTGAGCGCAAAGGCACCACATCGCCGGACTCGTGATGAGCACGTCCCATGGCACCGCTCCCGGTTCATTCGTCACATCACTCCCATGCTGTCCAATGAACTCGCGTTCCGCTTCATTCACCGCCGGATGTTCCGAAGGCCGGTTCCGATACCACACCGCAAACCACACCGCCCACAACACGCCTGGCACCGCATACCACACGAACATCCAGCGCCAGCCGATGCTCACCACGAGCCAGGCCGTCAGCGGAGCTGCGACGATGCTACCCACCGACATGAACCCGCTGAATGCCCCCGAAGCCGAGGCCTGAGCGGTGCGCGGAAACCAGCGCGACATCACCGTCGTGCCCACGGGCACCAGTCCTGCCTGCGCCACGCCCATGAAGGCCCGCGATCCGATCATCACCGCCAGATTCCCCAGTGCCAGTCCCGCCGTCGCCAGCGACCACAGCACGCCATAAAGCGACAACGCCCAGCGCGAACCCATCCGCTGCGCCAGCATCGCCGCCGGGATCTGGCACAACGCATACGGCCAAAAAAATGAACTCATCAGCATCCCCGACTGCTCTTTGGAAATACCAAGCTCTGCGCGAATCGTACTCTCCGCCGGGCCCACACCATTGCGCACAAAATACGCCAAGGCTGCGCCCGCACAGATGCCAGCGAGGACAATGAAGCGGGTGCGACTCGGAGAAATCATTCGGCAGCGTTGCTCGGTGCCACCAGTTCGATTTTGGCCGCAGCGGCGTGAGGTGGGTCGCTGCCGTCACTGGTTTCGGCCAGCAAGGTCAGGGGAATGTTGAAGGGGCCGAGGGTTTTGCCGAATCGCAGCACGATGCGGCCACTGGAGGCATCTACGGGCTCCGCGCTGACGCCGCGCATGTGCGGCGGCACCTGCAACGTGACACGCACGGACCGGTTCGCGAGACGCGGATCACGCCGCAGTGTGAAGGGCACGCTGATTTCGGTTTCCGGCGCGGCGGCATAGGAAGTGTTGGCGGGAATGAGTTTCAGCATGCCCTCCGACACGACGCTGATCATCTGCTCATTCTGCTCAAAGCTTGTGTGACTCACCGTGTGCTTCGAGCCATCGAAATCGGTGATCTCGGCGACGAGCATGAGTTGCTGACGGTTCGTGCGGCCTAGCTCGAGTTCCGGCGGAAAGAGCACGCTGTAAGTGAACTCGCTCGCACCTGGCGGAATGATCATCGGTTTCGAGCTGGCGGCCTGCAGGCAGCGGCCCTGGCGGTCG
>JANOBP010000564.1:0-1972 GCA_031411715.1 Verrucomicrobiaceae bacterium
AAAACCATCCTGCTGCCGCACGACTACATCAACTTCTGGCTCTCCGGCGTGAAGCGCATGGAATACGGCGACGCCTCCGGCATGGGCATCCTCAATGTGAACACGCGCCAGTGGTGCTTCGAGATCTGCGACTACATCGACCCAAGCGTGCGTGGCATGCTGCCGCCGCTCGGCTCATCCAAAGCCGTGCATGGCACGATCCGCCGGGAATTGGCCGTGAAATGGGGCCTGAACTTCGATGTCATCATCAGCGCCGGCGGCGGGGATAACATGATGGGCGCCATCGGCACCGGAAACATCAAGCCAGGAGTGGTCACCGCCAGCTTTGGCACCAGCGGCACGCTTTACGGCGTGGCAGGCAGTCCGGTGGTCGATGGACAGGGAGAAGTGGCCGCATTCTGTGATAGCACGGACCAGTGGCTGCCACTCGTCTGCACGATGAACGTCACTGTCGTCACCGAGCAGGTGCGTGAGATGTTCCGCTGGGATTTGAAGCAGCTCGAGTCCGCCGTGAAGTCCGCGCCTCAGGGGGCTGATGGAGTAATGTTCCTGCCCTATCTCAATGGCGAGCGCACACCGAACTTGCCGAGCGGCACCGGTGTCATCCACGGCCTCCGCCCCACCAACATGCTGCCGATGAACTTCGCCCGCGCCGCGGTGGAAGGTGCCACACTCGGCCTGGCCTATGGCTTGAAGCGCTTCCGTGATCTCGGCATGAACCCCACCGAGATCCGCCTCACCGGCGGCGGCAGCAAAAGCGCCACGTGGCGTCAAATCGCCGCCGACTGCTTCAATGCGGAAGTCGTCACGCTCAGCACCAGTGAAGGTGCCGCGCTCGGTGGAGCCATCCAGGCCGCCTACGCGCACGCCAATCAAGGCGGCAGCGAAAAAATCAGCTACGAGGCCCTGTGCGCCAAACTCGTCATCCTGGACGAAACCACTCGCTGCAAGCCCGATGCCGCCCGCGCCGCCCAATACGCGGTGCAACTCGAAAAACAGATGGAGCTCACGGGTCGGCTGAATCAGACCGGGTGGCTGTGAATTGCGCCTGTTTTGTCATTCGCTGAGCCGAGGCAGTCCGTTTTGACCCGGACTGCTAAGGCACACGCACCCAAAGCGTTGAACCGGTATGGTGATCCCACGTTTATCCTTTGTTTTGACCGGTCTGAGCCTCAGCGTGATCAGCATGGTGGCCCTGTTTGCCGAAACGCCGCCTGCGCCGACGCCTGTCGTGACCGCAGACATGAAGGACGGCAAAATCATCTTCCAAAACGTCTGCGCCGCCTGCCATGGCATCAACGGAGAGGGCAAACCGGAGTTCAAATCCCCCGCCATCGCCGGTTTGCCCGATTGGTATGCGCTCAGCCAACTCACGAGCTTCCGTGCAGGCCGCCGTGGTCACGACGCAACTGACGCGCAGGCTTTCCTGATGGCCGTCATTGCGAAATCACTCACGCCCGAGCAATCCAAGGCCGTCATCGACCACACCGCCAAGCTGACACCACCATTGCCCGCCACCATCGCCGATGCTGACATCGAGTCCGGACGCATGCTGTTCCAGGAGCGCTGCATGGAGTGCCACCGCTACAATGCCAGCGGCGAGATCGTTTTTGGCAGCCCTCCGCTGATTGGTCAGCCGGACTGGTATCTCACGGCGCAGATTCAGAAGTTTAAGAATGGTCAGCGCGGCACCATTCAGGGCGACGTCAACGGCGGCAAGATGGTGCTCGCCGTCAATGTCATCGATAGCGAGCAAACGATGCGGGACCTGGTGGCCTACATCCTCACGCTCAATCCGCCGGCGGTGAAGGACTCCAGTCCGTTTGAGGCTGCCACTCGCTGAGTCGCGTCGTTTGACATCAACCAGCGGGCATGCGAAACACGACGTTTCCCGTCGAGTGTATCCATGAAGTATCTCACCGTTGTGCGTCACGCCAAATCCAGCTGGGGACAGCCTGGCCTGGCAGATCAT
>JANOBP010000565.1:0-27043 GCA_031411715.1 Verrucomicrobiaceae bacterium
GCCTTTTTCGGCCCTACCACCGCTGCCGACAACTTTCTTTTTCACTCATGACCGCCGTTAGCAACGATTACGATGTGATTATCATGGGTGGAGCCTTCTCCGGGGCCTCAGCTGGAATGATCCTCAAACGCGACCACCCCGACATGCGCGTGCTCATCGTGGAGCGCACCACGCACTTTGACCGCAAAGTCGGCGAGAGCACCTCCGAGATCGCTGGCTGCTTCCTCACCCGCGTGCTGCATCAAAGCGCCCACCTCAGCGGGCGTCATTACCAAAAGCATGGCCTGCGCATGTGGTTCTACCAATCGCCGGATGACTCCGTCGATGACCTCACCGAGATCGGCCCGAAGTATCAGTCACGCCTGCCCACCTATCAGCTCGACCGCGCCATCCTCGACCAGCATCTGCTCGAGCAGGCCTGTGGCTTCGGCTGCGAGCTGATGCGGCCTGCCACCATCAAAACGATCACCCTTTCCGAAGACGAATCCCTGCACACCCTCGAAATCATGCCGCAGGGCGGCGAGATGCACACCGTGCGCACCAAGTGGCTCATCGATTCCAGTGGCAAGGCCGCCGTGCTCTCGAAAAAACTCGGCCTGCATCGCCCCATCGGCGACGAGCACCCCACCTCCTCCGTGTGGTGCCGCTTTAACAACGTCAACGACCTCGACAGCTTCAAGAGTCGCCAGATGTTCCCCAAGCTGATGGCCAACGCCAAAGGCATCCGCACCACAGCCACCAATCATCTCATGGGTCGCGGCTGGTGGTGCTGGATCATCCCTCTCTCCGATGGCAGCTTCAGTGCAGGCGTAACCTGGGACCGCAGCATCTTCACCCTACCGGAGGGCCCCTCACTCCACGCCCGACTCAAAGCACATCTCCTCACCCATCCCGTCGGCAGGCTTATGTTTCAAGACGCCATTGCCGATGAAGATGATGTCTTCATATACAAGAACCTCGCCTATCACTCCGAGCGCATTGCAGGCAATCGCTGGGTCATGGTCGGCGACGCCGCAGGCTTCATGGACCCGCTTTACAGCCAGGGTCTCGACTACTGCGGCCACACCGTCTCCGCCGCCACCGACATGATCCGTCGCAATCTCGCCGGCGAGTGCGTACAAGGCACCATCGACTACCTGAACCGCGCCTACCCGAAAAGCTGGCGCACCTGGTTCGAGGCACTCTATAAAGACAAATATCACTACCTCGGAGATGCCGAGCTCATGCACGCCGCCTTCCTGCTCGACCTCGCCAGCTACTTCATCGGCCCCGTGCGCGGCGTGTATAACAATCCCGACCTCGAGTGGAAGCTCATGCCCTATGATGGCTTCGGCGGAGCCTTCTTCGGCAAGTTCATGGCATTGTATAACCGCCGCCTGGTCAGCCTCGCCCACCAGCGTTTAGCCAAAGGCATCTACGGTCGCCACAATCACGGCCGCTTCTTCACACCGCGCATCAGCTTCTCCCCCGACAACACGGTCCTCAAAATCCTCTTCGACGGCATCAAGTTCTGGCTCAAAGCCGAGATCACCACCGCCTTCGCTAGCGCAGGTGACCCCATGCCCGCACCGATGATGAAGAAAGCCATGTGCGTAAGCTCTGTCCCTGCACCCGTCGTATCCCCCTCTTCTCACTAAAGTAGAGTTTGGAATCGATAAGGATTCAAAAGTCGCAGCTATTCGAGTTCCAGACCGCAGTGTGGGCAGTTGGCATGCACACTGAATGACTTCATCTGGATTTTCTTGCCGCAATGGCCGCAAGGGCGGCCTAGGCGCTGTGACATCCAATAAATCTCCTCAATGAGATAAGCTGCCCCCAACACCAAGGCGATGCTCAAACCCGTAAACCACTTTGGAGAGAGTTCAGGCTCTCCTTTCATGAAAAGTGCCGATAAGGCTATCAGCGGAAGGCCGAGGATGTGCTTCCATTTACGGTAGGGGCTATTCATGGGACTGAAATGTGGCTACTTCCGCCAACCCATCGGCTGGGTCCATGCCATCTCCTTCTGCTCTTTGAAGGATGGATTGGGGTGTGGCTTGGAGGAGGTGATGGAGGCACGGAAGTACAACTCCTGGCCACTCGGCTGCCAGTCGATCTCAGCACCGCTGATGGTGGCCAGCGTGCGGCCCACCTCGTCACTGTAGCGGTTGCGCGTGGGATGCGGGTCACCTGCGGGCATGGTTTCTTCTTTCGTGGTGGCGTCGTAGCCTTTCAAAGTGCCGAGAATCTGCGTGCGGTAAGTCACACCCGGCTCCGCATGAATGCGGATGTGCAGCTTGCCTTTCGTGAAGCTCACGTCATCCAGCAGGACACCACTGGAGGCGTAGAAGTCACCGGCTTTCATCGCGTTGATGAGCGCGTCGGGCTCTAGCTTCGCCGCGCGCACCATGACCCAGCCGCGTCCGGGACTGCTCTCCTCGCCGTGGTACTGGTGAGAGTCATCCGTGCCCACTCCGAAAAGCGGCGGCGCGTTGAATTTGGCGATGCGTAGCGTGTTGGCGATGTCCCACAGCTTTTCATGGCCCGCGCGAGTGGCATCACCCTCCCAAAAGATCATGGGATGGCCGTTGTAGATCTCCCAGAAGTTTTCTTCGAGAACGGCGGCCAAATCTTCGGCCGTCAGTGCCCAGCGGAAGTTCGGGTGATTGATGTGGGTGAGCATCGGCACGCCAAGACGTGCGGCTTGCTCATTCACCAGCTTCAAATTGGCCCGCATCGTCTCCTGGATGCTGGTGCGGTCTTTCACAGGCTTGATTTCCTCACGCAAGTTCACCGCATTCATGTGGATGGGAGCCTTGTTGAACTCAGCACTGATTTCCTCTGCCATGACCAGCAGGAACTTGCCTGGCACATTCAACTTCGGCCCATACTCGCTCATCTGCCGCAGGCGGACCTCGGTGCTGCCTTCCTTCTCTCGCGTGATCACCCACTCGTTGCCAAAGCGCGCCCGATATTTCTCCATCGTGGTCTTGCCCAGTGCCTTGCGTCGCTTTTCGACTGCATTGACATCCATCCACACTTCCTTGGCCTGCAACACGTTGTGATCCGACAGCGCGAGGAAGTCATAGCCGTGTGATTTGTACCAATCGATCACCATCTCCGGAAAATCATTCCCATCACTCCACAGCGTGTGCGTGTGTGTATTGCCCTTATACCATTGGGTTTGGGCGGACGCGGATTGGAGTGAGAGCAACAGCAGAAGGGCAACGAGGAGGCGCATCATTCAAGAACGGTGTTCATGTGCCGAAATATCGATCTCCTGCGTCACCGAGGCCTGGGACGATGTAACTGCGGTCGTTGAGTTTTTCGTCGATGGCGGCGGTAACGATGCGGACATCGGGGTGGGCTTTATTCAGCGCGGCGATGCCCTCAGGACAACTGACGACGCAGATCATGGTGATGCGAGATGCGCCGGCTTTTTTGATCTGGCTGACGGCTTCACACGCGCTGCCGCCAGTGGCGAGCATGGGATCCAGCAGGAAGACGTCCGCCTCGGTGATGATGGGCGGGAGATTGGCGTAATAGGGCTGCGGCAGGGCGGTTTCCTCGTTCCGCTTGATGCCGACATGCGCCACGCTGGCATCGGGGACGAGCGAGAGGATGCCATCAAGTAATCCGAGGCCGGCGCGGAGGATGGGGACGAAGACGAGTGGCCGCGCAAGCTGTACGCCGCTGGTTTCCGTGATGGGAGTCTGCACACGGATCGGCGTGACGGGCAGCTCGCGCGTGGCTTCCAGGAAGAGCATGCGCCCGAGCAGGTTCAGATGCCGGCGGAAGCGGTGCGGCGGTGTGGCGACGTCACGCATGACGGTGAGGTGGCGCTGAGCGAGGGGATGCGTGACAACGGTGGGCTGCATGAGGCGCACGGTGGCGCGTTTGCTGCTGCTGGCAAAGATATTGACGCGCATGATAAGATGGCCGCATGAAATCGATCCAAATACTCTCCACAGCGTTTTGTTTGCTCACTTTGATCTCCTGCGAGACTCCGCCGCCGCCCGGAGGTGCTGGGAGCTTTCACCTGACGGAAGAGGACCATGCGCGGCACAATGCCCGCGAGGCGAAGAAGGCCCAAGACCAAGCCGCGAGCCTGGGGCAGACCTCGGAGAGTTACATGTATCAAGAGAACCAGAGCGGACCGTTTGGCAGCCGCAGCTCGACGGGTGTGGTGCGCTCCACCGGTGGCGTGCAAAGCTACCAAACCATCGGTAGCCAGCCCGTGTATCCAGGCATGCCGATTCCAGGCTACAACTACACCCCGCAGCCGATTTACATGGGCAATCCAGGCTATTACTGGGGACCGAGGACGGTGCGGCGGTATTGAGTGTCATGGGGTGTCTTGCTGCGGCCAGCGTGCGATTGGCACATCCACAGGCATCAACAATCCGGCGGCATTCAGCACAAAGTTGTCAGGGTAGGCGTCCTCGGCAGCGACACCCAAGACGGGATTGATCCAAATGGAGCGACCATCACGAACGACCCGGTCAAAACGAGCTGCCGGAAGAACCCAGGAATGTCGGATGGATTCACCACGCTCGCAGATGCATGGCCTTCCGATCCAGGCTGTCCTTGAATCACCGGCTGGGTGGTGACGATGCGTATCCTTCCAAAAGGATCCTCCCAAACACCCTCAATGGACCAGGGAAAGCCGAACACCTCGTTGCACAGAATGATGCGCTCAAGGTAGTCCATGGGCGTCGAACGGCGTGCCTGGCCGGCCACGATGCCAAACATGCACGCATGGGTTGCCTTCCAAAGGCGGAGGCCATTTTCATCAAGCCAAACGCTGTGCTCCTGGCCTGCATCATCCGGCAGTCTTTCCAACTGCGGAAACGCCCGGATGGGTCCTAGCGCGCGAGCCGCGTCTTGAAATGACTGCTGAGCCTCTACTGGCTCTGCCGAGCGAGCCGCGCCATGCGAAAGACGTTCAACTGCTGCAAAAATGCCCCGTGCGACATCGGCGGCCTGTGCTGCAGCGCCGAACTCTCGGTCGCTTCCACCAAGGTCTGAGCCGCTGTGCTCATGCGGTGACGGAGCGCTTGTCGTGTCAGTTTCCATGAGGTGGTTTCCTGGGAGGTATTCATTCCGCTCAAGGTTGGCCCCATGACCGCCGCACGTCAACAGCTCGCTAACCCGCGATCACGGCAGCGCGGGCGTTTTCTTCGGCTCCGGTTTTCTCGAGGTAGTAGTTATAGTCACCGCTATAGGGCGTGACGATGCCGTTGCTGATGTGCAGCACCTTGGTGGCCAGGCTGCGGATGAAATGCACGTCATGGGAGATGAAGACGAGCGTGCCTTCAAACTTCTGTAGCGCCAAGATGAGCCCTTCAATGGCCCAGATGTCGAGATGCGTCGTGGGCTCGTCCATGAGCAGGAGGTTGGGCGGATCGACGAGGAACTTGACCAAGTTCACGCGGCTTTTTTCTCCACCGCTGAGCACTTTGCATTTTTTATGCACGTCTTCACGCTTGAAGAGGAAGGAGCCGAGGATGCTGCGCGCTTCATCTTCGCGCAGCTCTGGAGAGACGCGTTTCAGCTCCTCCAACACGCTGCAATCTGGGTCGAGCGTGTCGGCGCGGTGCTGGGAGAAGTAGCCGAGCTTCACATTCGTGCCGAGCTTGCGTTCGCCTTTCTGGAAGGGCACTTCGCCGGCGAGAATCTTGATGAGCGTGGATTTGCCGGAGCCGTTGGGGCCCACCAACACCGTGCGCTCACCGCGCTCGACTTCGAGATCCAGGCCGCGATAGACCTGCTTGCTGCCGTAGGCTTGGTCGATGTCGGTGAGGGCAATGAGGCGCTGGCCGCTGCGCTGTGGCTGCGGGAAATTGAAGCGGAAGCCTTTCCGCAATGGGCGCGGCTTGTCGAGCTTGTCCATTTTGGCGAGTTGCTTCTCACGGCTCTGCGCCTGTGAGGCCTTGGAGGCCACGGAGCGGAAGCGGTCGATGAATTCCTGAATCTGCTCGATCTCCTTCTGCTGGTTCTTGTACGACTGCATCGCGCGCTCCCAGTTTTCTTCACGCTGCTGGAGATGGTCGCTGTAGTTGCCGCTGTATGAGACGAGTTTGCTCTCGTCGATCTCATAGACCTGCTGCACGAGTTCATCCATGAAGTCACGGTCATGTGAGATCATGAGAATCGCACCTTGGTAGTTCTTCAAATAATTGCGGAACCACATGAGGGACATGAGATCGAGGTGATTCGTCGGCTCATCGAGCAGGAGCAAATCTGGCTCCATGACCAGCAGGCGCGTCATGTGCGCACGCATGACCCAGCCGCCACTGAACTCGCGCGCAGGGCGTGAGAAGTCCGCTTCGAGATAGCCCAGGCCTTTGAGGATGCGTTTTGCCTTTGCTTCGGCCTGTGGATCCTGTAGCGCGTCGTGTTTGGCATGCGCTTCAAAATATTCCGGGCTGGAAACGTCGCCCGCTTTCTCAAACTCGTGCAGTTGCTTCTCCAGCGCCTCGATTTCACCCGCCTTACCCACGGCGATCTCCAGCACCGTCTCATCGCCCACGGGCTCGCTTTCCTGCGGTAGGAAGCCGGTGGTGGTCCACTCATCACGAATGACCTCACCGGAGTCAGGCGTGTCGGTTTTCAAAATGAGCGAGAACAGGGTCGATTTGCCAGCGCCGTTCGGCCCGACGAGAGCGACGCGCTCGCCATAGTTAATGGTCATAGACGCACCGCTGAAAAGGACGCGTGCGTTGAAGGACTTGGTGACGTTGCGGAGAGTGAGCATTTGGGGGGCGGGATATAGAGCATAGCCAGCCGCATGCCAACTGGAGAAGCACCGGAGCGTTGACGCCACGCAGGTGGTCTGCTAGGCTTTGTGCATGACGATCCAGGCACCCACCAAACCGTTCGAGACTGACCGGGCGGGGGAGTTGATTTACCCCGTGGATAACGGCGAACCTTTGAGCAACGACACCGAACATCTGAAATGGATCACCTTCCTCAAGAATGGTCTCGAGGACTGGTTTGCTGATCGCACCGATGTCTTCGTGGCGGCTGATTTGCTGTGGTATCCCATTGAAGGTCGGCCAGATATTTGCAAAGCGCCGGATGTGATGGTGGTGCTCGATCACCCCGCTGGTGAGCGCATGAGTTACAAGCAATGGGAGGAAAACAACCGTGCTCCCCATGTGGTCTTCGAGTTCTTCTCCAAGAGCAACACAGCGGACGAGATGATGGACAAGCTCGACTTTTACTCCGACATGGGCTGCCAGGAGTTCTTCATCTACGACTACCGCCGCGGTAAGTTTTCCGCCTTCCGCCGTAATGGTGGCGACTCACTCCAAAAGAAGCCTGCTGAGGCCGACGGCACCTGGCATAGCAAGCTGCTGGGTGTAAGCTTCGGTCTGGCTGAGGATGGCAAGCTATGGGTCCGCCGTGTGGATGGTAAACTGATGGAGACGCAGCGTCAGATCGCCCAACGAGCGGATGCGGAATCGCAACGCGCCGACAAGCTAGCGGCCAAGCTGCGCGAGCTGGGCATCGACCCCGACGCGCTCTAACCACGCGCAGCCATGACGGCACGCGGGGTGTGCTCGGTGAGCAGTTTGGAGGTGTGGACTTCGACGGCGTTCTCGCGGCCCAGGAACTCCAGCAACACGCGCACACGATCAGCGCCGTTGAGTGTGGCATTGACGATGCCTTTGAGGCCGCGCATCGGCCCCTCCGTGAGTTCGACGAAATCACCGACTTTGATGCCGACTTCGACAACATGGACCTCTTTGTTGTCCATCTCCGCTTTCAGCTCCTGAATGACGCGATCAGCGACTGGAACAAGCTCGTCACCGAAACCAACGACGCGGATGACGCTCTGTGAGTGCTTCACGGCACGCAGCATGTCGTCAGGATTGAAGTGAGCGAAAAAATAGCTCGGGAACAGCGCCTCGACGAACCAGATCTTTCCCCGCCGGGTGATACGCTGGAAGCGGATGCGCGGGCAATAGGTCTCCACATTCTCCAGCCCAGCCATGAGGCCAGCGGCGATGTGTTCACACTTCGGGCGTGAGTGAACGACATACCAGGCGGGCTTGGAGGGTGGTTTGGGCATTAGGGCCGTCAGATTGACGCTGAGCACTGCTGGAGCAACCGCAAAGAACATCGCGTTTGCGCAAGTCCCACCTCTGCGCCAAAAGTCACGCCCCTTCCCGCCAGCGTGGCGGGCAAAAACCCCATGTTCCACGACCTTTACAATTATCTCTACCACGATGCCCCGACTGGCGGAATCCCGCTCAAGGGCACCGGCATCGCGCTGGGAACCGCACTGGTAGCCGTGCATGGCTGGGCGCTGCTGAATACCGAGAAAGCGCAGTCCTTTCTCAAGACCTTCCCGCGCACGTATGGTTGGGGTGCTGTTTTACTCACGCTATCTTTCTTCTGGGCGGAGTTTTTGCTCTCAAACATGGATCTCGGCGAGTTCTACCACATGCGACAGAATTTTATGATCGCGGTGGCTGCGGGTTACCTCGGCATGCTCATTTATGTGCGTGAGTTTCTCGCTGTACGTTCGCTGGGCTGCTTGATGCTGCTGGTGGCCAGTCCGGTGCTCTATGCCGCCTTTTTGCAGCCGCAAACAAGCCGCCTGCTGCTCCCAATTCTCGCGTATGCATGGATCATCGCCGGCATGTACTTCATCGGCATGCCGTTCCTCATGCGTGACAGCGTAGGCTGGCTCACGGCCAGACCTGGACGCTGGAAGGCCGCTGTGTTTGGCGGCATCGCCTATGGCGTGGTGCTGTTGATCACCGCCTTCGCCACTTATTGATGGATGAAGCCGAATCCGCGAGTGCTGGTCATTCGTGGCGGTGCCATTGGTGATTTCGTCCTCACCCTGCCTGCCATGCGCTTGCTGCGGGAAAGCATCCCGCACTGCCAGCTCGAGGTCATGGGCTATCTCAACATCGCCACGCTCGCGCAAACCGCCGGAGTCGCAGATTCCGTGCGCAGTCTGGATCACCGCACCATGGCCGCACTCTTCTCCAAAGATGCCCCCATTGATGAAGCGCTCGCGGATCATCTGCGGAGCTTCAATCTGGTCGTCAGTTACCTTTTCGACCCAGATGGCCATTTCCGCGCCAGCATGGAGCGAATTGGAGTCAAAACCCTCATCGAGTGCTCCCACCGGGTGCAGCCGGACCGAGGTCACGCTTCACGCCAGCTCGCTCAGCCGCTGGAGAGGCTCGCCATGTTTCTGGAGGACACGCATTTGCTCCGCAGTCATTTTGAACGTGCGCCGGTGCAAAAAGACCGCGTCGCCATTCATCTCGGTAGCGGCTCGTTGAAGAAGAATTGGCCACAGGAGCATTGGATGAGGCTGGCAGGCGAATTGGAGACCAAAGAGGTCATTTTTATCACTGGCGAAGCCGAAGAGGCGCGCGGCGTGAAAATCGAAACGCATCCCAATTGGCACGCGCTGCCGCTGATGGAGCTAGCAGAGCGTCTTGGCACCTGCAGCGCCTTCCTCGGTCATGACAGCGGCATTTCTCATCTCGCAGCGGCCTGCGGGGTGCCGTCATTGCTGCTTTTTGGTCCCACCGATCCGACAGTATGGGCACCGCCGCAGCCATGGGTGCAGGTGTTGCATGAAGATTTAGCCACGCTGTCATATGAGCGCGTGAAAATGGCCGCCGCGCAAGTTGTTGGCCCATCGTAACGTGCTACATCCTCCGCTCTCATGTCTGACTACATCAAATCAACCGCGCGCTTCCGCACCTTCATCATCCTCGGCGCCCCAGGCAGCGGCAAAGGCACTCAGGGTAAGGTCCTTGGCTCCATCCCGCGCTTCCATCATCTGGCCTGCGGTGATGTCTTCCGTTCACTCGATACGCGCACGACATTGGGGCAACAATTTGTCGAATACTCCAGCCGTGGCGAGCTCGTGCCGGATGACCTCACCGTGCAGCTCTGGCATGCCAATGTGAAGCAGCGAGTCGATTCACATCAGTTCAAGCCAGAGATCGACTTCCTCGTGCTCGACGGCATCCCGCGCAATGTGGAGCAAGCCAGGCACATGGAAGAGCACATCGAGGTGCTCCGCGTCTTCCATCTCTCCTGCCCCGACCGCACTGAGTTAGCGCGACGTCTGCGCAAACGTGCGCTCAAAGACAACCGCTTTGACGATGCCAACGAAACCGTGATCCAGAACCGCTTTGCCACTTACGAAGCGGAGACCAAACCCATCCTGGACCACTATGCTGGCGACCGCATCGTGGACATCGATGCCAGCCAAGCTCCTGCCAAAGTGCTCTACGACATCCTCGGCGGCATCATGACGTTGGATGCGTGGAAGGAGCTGGAGAAGATGAAGATCTAGCCTGTGATGCGCATTCTCTTCATTGGCACGGGTGACATCGGCCTTCCATCACTGGAGTGGCTGCTCACGCAATCAAAGCACGAGGTAGTCGGAGTCGTCACGCAGCCAGACAAGCCCGTGGGTCGCAAGCAGGTGCTCACACCACCGCAAATCAAAGTGCGTGCGCTTGCCGCTGGCATTCGAGTCATCCAACCGCTGAAAATCCGTCACGCTGTTGAGGAGCTTGCTGCTTTCAAAGCCGACATCGCCATCGTCGTTGCCTATGGCCAGATTTTATCTCGCGCGGTGCTTGATGTGCCGCCGCTTGGTTGTCTGAACATCCACGCCTCGCTTTTGCCACGACATCGTGGTGCCGCGCCGATTCAGGCCGCCATCCGCGATGGTGATGCTGAAACCGGCATTACCATCATGTTCATGGATGAGGGTTTGGACACGGGTGACATGCTCATCAAGCACACGCTGCCCATCTTGCCCACGGACACAGGTGGTGTGCTGCATGACAAGCTCGCGCAGCTCGCACCGACCACTCTGGCGGCGGCGCTTGAACTGATTTCGGCAAGCAATCCGCCGCGTGAAAAACAAAACGATGCACTCGTCACGCACGTGCGCAAACTCACGCGCCAAGATGGCAAACTCGACTGGCAGCGGCCCGCCATCGAGTTGGAGCGCCTCGTGCGTGCCTTCACGCCCTGGCCGGGCACTCATTGCCTGCTCGGTGACGTGCAGATGAAGGTTCATCGCGCAGAAATCATCGCCAATGCCGATGCGTGTCCTGCGCCGGGCACCATTGTCGCTGCGGATGCTCAAGGCATCGTCGTGAGCTGTGGCAGCGGCTTGTTGAGTCTCACGGAAGTCCAGCTCGAAGGCGGCAAGCGCCTCAGCGCCTCCGAATTCCTGCGCGGGCATCCGCTTGAGGCTGGTGCCATGCTCCATTAAACAATCCGCATGCTCGCCGCCCTCCAAGACGCCCGTCCTGAAACTGCCATCGTGCTTGGTTCCGGCCTCGGAGCCGTCGCGGAAGCCTTTGGCATCGAAGCAGAAGTTTCGTATGCCAATGTGCCGGGCTTGAGCGCCTCCACCGTGCCGGGGCATGCTGGGCGCTTCGTTTTGGCTCGCCATGGCGGCAAGCCCATCCTCATCGCCCAAGGCCGCCGACATCTGTATGAAGGACTCAGCGCGGCTGAAGTCACAGCGAGCATCCGTTTCATGCACAGCATCGGTGTGAAGCGTGTCGTGCTCACGAATGCGGCCGGTGCCATTCATCCTTCCTTTGAAGTCGGCGGACTGATGCTCATCACCGATCACCTGAATCTCCAAGGCACCACGCCGCTACTCGGCGGCGCGCATTTTCATGACATGAGCGAGGTGTACTCGCTCACGTGGCGCGAGCAGTTTCATCTCGCAGCCA
This sequence comes from Verrucomicrobiaceae bacterium, assembly GCA_031411715.1. Taxonomy (GTDB): domain Bacteria; phylum Verrucomicrobiota; class Verrucomicrobiia; order Verrucomicrobiales; family Verrucomicrobiaceae; genus Prosthecobacter. Next base: position 11,727 of record JANOBP010000565.1, read on the forward strand.
AATCCATTGGCCTGCCGCTGCATGAAGGCGTCTATGCCGCGCTTCTCGGCCCGCAGTACGAAACGCCCGCTGAGATCCGCATGCTACGCACTCTCGGGGCCGACGCCGTGGGCATGTCCACTGTGCCAGAGGCTATCCAGGCTCGTGCGCTCGGTATGGAAGTGGCGGCGCTGTCCATGCTGACCAATTGGGCCGCTGGATTGAAGCCGCAGACTCTGCACCACTCAGAAGTCGTTGAGGTCGGCAAGGCCGCGAGTGCGGGCTTGGCCAAGTTGTTGAAGGCGGTGCTATGAAAGCGCTGCGCCAACTCATGCTCCGTGCCGCTTGGGCTCCGCTGCTGGTGCTGGTCATTCACCAGATCGTGGCACGGACTTCCATGCGGCAGGCGCTCGACTTCTGGATGCATTACTCCGGCGGAGTGGCGATCGCGTTCTTTCTTTGGCACACCTTGGATTGTCTGGAGGCGTGGTTTGGGCTCCTGACGGCATTCGCACGTTACCTCTTCACCTTTTGTATGGCCTGCACCGTCGGGCTGTTTTGGGAATTCGCCGAGTTGCTCAGCGATGTGACGCGCGGCACGCACATTCAGCATGATCTGCATGAAACGATGCGTGATCTCATCGCGGATGCGACGGGCGCAGCGACGACGTTGACGCTGGTGCTGATCGTGCGCTGGTTTAGCGCTCGACCCAGCGGCCACCGTTGATGCCGACATGCCAGCCGCGCTCATGCATGTGCGAGTAGTCCGTCTTGTCAGTGGCTCCGACCATCCACACGCCCGTCTGCTTTTTCCACACGCCACTCATGCTCTGAGCGGTGTGGCAGCCCCAACTGCGACAGTAGGCATTCTTGGCAAAGGCGCTGCGATTGATGCGACCCAGGTCGGCCTGATGCAGCCACGCGGTGGAGACGGCGTAGAGCTCTGAGCTGTAGTCGAACATGAAGCAGTACTTGTTGGAGTGACCGAAGTACTCGAAGCCGGAGATCTTCATGCTGTAGCGAGAGTGCCCGTTGTTGATGTAACGGATGAGTTCATCCGTGGTGCGGAACCAAACGAGATTGATGTATGGATACGCGGCGGGGACGGACTCGATGTTCTGCGTGAGCGGCTGGTGCTCTGAGGCGGCACGGCGCACATAGCCGTCACGATAGACGAGCCATGTGATGCGCGTGCCTGCCGGGGCCGTCTGGTGGATCTCCTGCATGCGCACGCGGGCGGTGCGGATGAAATTTCCCCACCAGCGGTCATGTTGCTCCTGCGGCTTGCGCAGGTCTTCAAATTGCCTCACGGCCGGCCCACCGCTGACGACGATGTATTCGGTGTCGGCAAAAACGGGTGCCGCAAAGGCTAGAAGAGCGAGCAGGAGCAACGAGCGCATGATTTACTTCGAGGTGACGAGTTTGAAGTTCTTATACTGAACGATCATCGGCGGGCCTTGATGGATCTGAAGAGCGAGCAGGCCTTCCTTGGGAGCATTGGCGGCGTCTTCGTCGGTGACATCGACGGTTTGCATGCCGTTGATGAAGTGCTGCACATGATTGCCCTTGGCGACGATGCGGTATTCGTTCCACTGCTCATCTTTGATGGCGGCCTGGATCGCAGCGCTGTCGCCGACGCTGCCGGTGACTTCGACGGTGGCCTTTTTGCCATCGGCCCCGGCTTTGATCACGGTTTTCTCACCGCGCTTGGCCAGGATGCCACGGCCGCGCTCTTCATAAAGGATGCCGCTGTAGGTCTTGCCAGCTTCAAAGTCGGCCTGATAGCCGCTGATGATCGGGCCGAACTCTCCTGCTGGAAGCTCCTTGCTACGGTACTGCACGCCTGAGTTTCCCTTTTCGATGCGGTATTGGAATGTCAGCTCGAAATCACTGACCACGCCAGCTTTCCAAACGAGGAAGGTGTTGTGCTTGAGGATGCCCTTCTTTGGATCAGCCGGGTCAGGAGGTGTGATGCCCGTGATGGCGCCGTCCTTCACGCTCCAGAGGTCTTTGTTACCCTCCCAGCCAGTAAGGTCTTTGCCGTTGAAGATTTCCACTTCACCAGCAGCAGCGGTGAATGTGAGGGCGGTGAGTGCAGCGAGGGTGAGCAATGATTTCATGGTTGGTATGGGTGCGGGCGAGTTTTAACGTGCGTGTCGTCGCTTGTCTAGCAGTTGCCTGAAGCAGTGCTCATGCTATTAGCCGCGCATGCCCAAACCGCACCGCATTTTTCTCCAGCCAGTCATCTGGCGAGTTCTCGTCATTGTTTGGGCCGCCGTGTTGTATTGGCTGTCGTCAAAAAGCGGTGATTCACTCCCACCGGGGCCTTTTTCCGGCTTCGATAAGATCGAGCACGCGGGCTACTTCGCAGGTGGCGGCATGTGTTTCCTACTCAGCCTTCGCCTCGCAGGCTTCGCCCGCGGAAAAGCGCTCGCCATCTGCCTAACGATGATTTTTTGTGCCACCGTCGGCATTCTCGACGAGTGGCATCAAACCTTCACCCCCGGCCGCAGCGGTGCCGATGTGTGGGACTGGCTCGCGGATACCGTGGGCGGCTTTATTGGTGCGCACGCGGCGTTTTGGGCGGAGAGGTGGCTCACAACGAAAAAAATCTCAGCGTGACAACCTGCCAGTTCTTCGGGTAAAACCATTTCCATGAATTGGAGAGCTGCCGTGGTGCTATTTGGTTTTTGCGTGCCGACTTTGGTGGCGCAAGAACCCACTTCGAAGAAGAAAGCACTTTTTACAGAGCAGGAACAACAGCGACTCGATAAGGATAAAATGCTCATCTCGCGCGAAGAAGTGAAACAATGTTTCACCGCGTACATGGACGGCAGTTTCCCGCGTTTCGTGACGAGCGATGCCGTGCTGAATGCCTACCATGTGCTGTTTGAGGAGACGCTGCGAGAACAGGAGGAGTTTCAGGCGCGGCAGGTGCGCACGCTGTGTGCCAGCCTTTGGAAGCTGCTGGCAACCGTGGACCGCATGTATGACGGCGATGCGGCAAAAATAGCCGTTTCGAAAAAGCGGGCACGATTTGTTCTCGGTGTGGCGGCAAGACTGCTGGGCGAGAGCCTCGACGGATGTGATGCGGACTTGAAGCAGGCCATTGAGAGCGAGGTGAAAACTATCGAGAAGGCTGAGGGAAACCGTAAACCACCGCTTTTGGGTAAGCCTGAGCCAGATTTTCTGGCGCTGGACTACTCATTGTTCCGCCCTGCTGGCTTTTACGGGAACTCCACTCATCTCCAGCGCTACTTTCGTGCTCTGCGGTGGCTGCAGGTGGTGCCGTTTCGCGTGGATCGCGAGGAGGAACTGCTGGCGTATCACATGCTGGAGATGGTGCTGCAGCCGCCATGGAAGTGGGGCGGAGGCATGAAGGATCCAAAGCATCTGCCTGTGGGGCTGGACATGGCCACGCACGAGGGGCTTAACCAAGCCTTGTGGAAGCGGAAGATGTTTGCGGGTGCCTTTGGTCTGTCGTGGGGCGAGGTTGATTTGTGCGAGTTGGTGATGTCGCGCGAGGATGAGGCTCCTGTGACGGTGGACTCGGCCTTTTATGAGAAGCACGTTCGTATTGTCCTGGATGGGCAGCAGAAGGCATGGATCGCTGGAAACGACCGCCTACGCACGACTCCACTGGATGCTGTGGAACGTGAGTTTCGTGTGCTGACTGCCTTTCGTCTGCCGGAAGATGATGCGATGGCACTTCTGAGCCGCGAATCAAGTGGAGCACGGTCGCCCGGACTCGAGTTCGCCGCATGGCTGGGGTTGCCTAAGGCGGAGGCGATGCTCGGGAAGGCGTTGGTGGCCCGTCTCGAGCCGGTTCGGCCAAAGGTGGAGATTTACAGCGATGAGAAGCTGGAACCGCTTCAGTGGTGGCAGCGTGTGTTGCATGGCTATGGCGAGATGTGCTTCGATTATCGGGCTGCCTTACGAGTGCTGGCGGAGGTGGATGCACGTGCGCCGGATTTCATGCGCAGTGAGGCGTGGCGCATGAAGACGCTGCAAACCGTGGCGTCGAGTTGGGCGCAGGAACGTCATGCGTGGGCTTTGCAATCGAAGCCCGAGGTCCAAGTGCTCTCCGCAGCGCCGAATGAAAAAGGCTTTGTCGAACCAGTACCGGACTTTTTCCGCCTGCTCGGCGGCGTGGCGGCCACGATGGGAAATCTGGCGTTTGAAGCAGAGGTGAACATTGATCCAGTGACTCCCGTTGTGGATGGGTTGAGGGCCGACAGCCGCTGGCTGCGTGACAAGATCACGAAGGACTCACCCCAAGATGAAATCTTCAGCAGCGTTTGGTCTGCCAATCAAAGCCTTGCTTCGTTTCGTGGGTTTGGCAGTGGCATCGATGGTGAATCGGCCGCAGTGGCGGATGTGCAAAAGCTGGCGGACATGCTGGACTCACTAGCCACTGAATTGGAGAGAGAGGCACGGCCTGGTACATCATTTTGGGAGCGCATCCAGGCGAAACGTATTCACACGACACGGCTCTGGCACCGTCTTGAGATTCTTTGCATGCGACTGGGAGCACTGGCGGAAAAGCAGCTTCAAAAGGTTCCGCTTTCTGAAGAGGACGGACGCTTGGTCGAGGGTATTGGCGATGAGCTCTCCGAGATCATGCTCTATCGCGGTCAGGCGATGATTTTCCCTGCGGACGATGCACCGCGTATCGCCAGAATTGCGAGTGATCCAAAGACGGGTGAAGTGTTGCATGTGGGCATCGGCAGACCGCGTCTAATCTTTGTGATGTATCCCTGGCAAGGCCGCGAGGTGCTATGCCGCGGCGTTGTTATGCCCTTTCATGAGGTGCGTGATACGAAAACGCTCACGGATGAAGAATGGCAGAAGCAACAGGAAGGAAGCTCGCGCAAAGGCGTGCCAGAATGGCTGCGCGGCTTGGTGCCGGTGAACGATATTGTGCTTCAGGAACGGAAGTGAGTGCTCACTTCGTCGTCAGCCAAATCAACACCGCGGTGAGGAAGACGTTGGCGAGGGCGAGCTCGAAGAAGACTTTCCAGCCGAGGGCCATGAGTTGGTCAAAGCGGAAGCGGGGAAGCGTCCAGCGGATGACAATGAAGAAGAGGATGAAAATGAAGACCTTGGCGAAGAAGCAGCCGATGTGGAGCAGGCCGAGCCACCAAGGAGTGGCACCAGCGTGGAAGTCGAGGCCAAGATAGGGAGCAAAGGGAATGCTCCAACCACCGAGGAAGAGCGTCACGGCCATGCCGGAGCCGATGATCATGGCGGCGTATTCACCGAGGAAGAAGAGCGCGAATTTCATCGAGCTGTATTCGGTGTGGTAACCGGCGACGAGCTCGGTTTCGCATTCCGCGAGGTCGAATGGAAGGCGGTTCGTCTCGGCAAACATGGAGACGGTAAAGATGCAGAAGGAGATGAGGATGGGCACCAGCAGGATCCAGCGCTGAAAGCTGAGGCCCTCGCCCCACAGTGGCAGCAACAGCCAGCCGTTGGCGTCTTGGAAGGAGGACATCTTGGCGAGGTTCAGCTCACCGAAGATCATGAAGACCGGGATGATGGAAAGACCGAGCGAGATTTCATACGAGATCATCTGCGCACTGGCGCGCACGCCGCCGAGGAAGGGATATTTGGAATTGGAGGCCCAACCGGCCAGCACAATGCCGTACACGCCGAGGGAGGCGATAGCGAAGGTGAACAGCGGCCCGACGCTGAGATCGGCGATGACGAGCTGGATCGGCTCGCGAAAGCCAACACCGCCAAAAACAGAAGTGATCAGCGGATTGAGGAAGCGAAGGTCCAACTCACTGCCAAAGGGCAACACCGCGCAGGTGAGCAGGGCAGGGACCATCACCAGCACGGGAGCCAGCCAATAGTAAAACTTGCGCACATGTGCCGGCACGAAGTCCTCCTTGAGGATGAACTTCAAACCATCCGCCGCCGCCTGCGCCAGACCACCGATGCCCAGCGGCTGCCAGTCCTTCTTGAAACCGAGCAGCGTGAGCGGGACACCGACGCGGTTTGGGCCCACGCGGTCTTGAATCACCGCGGAGACTCGACGCTCAAAATAGACCGAAATGGACACCAGCGGGAGGATGACCAGGAAGCACAAAAAAATGATCTTCCCGAGCGAGGCAACGAGAAGGGTAAGGTCAATAGCAGCAAACATCAGCGGAGAAGTCATCAGGGCCGCGATTATCCGGCCCCCAGCATGCGCAGCAACCCGATTTTGCGGAAAGTTTCAACTCAGGGCGAAGATAGCTGCACGTGGGCAAGTTTTGAGCTGCTCGATTTTACCGCAGTGGGGCAAAGAGGCAGAGAGGGCAGAGTTTCTGATTCGAAGCCCTCTGCGGCCTTTGCCTCTTTGCCCCACTGCGGTGAATCCGCTGAATGACAGGCTTGCTACTTCAACGCAGCCCGCACCATGACCGGATCGTCCGTGGTGATGCCGTCCACGCCGAGTTTGGCGAGGCTGTGGGCTTGGTCGGGCTTGTTGATGGTCCAGACGAAGACGCCGAGACCTGCGGCGCGGATTTGCTGCACCATGGCTTCACTCCAAGGCCAGTCGGAGCCGAGATCGAGGCCGTCGAGCTTGTCGGACTGGGCTTGGGCGATGAGCTGGGCCAGGTCGGTGCGCGGTTGCTTTTCTTTGTCTTTGCCACCGGCGAGCTGGAGGACCGGAATGTGCGGCATGGCTTTTTTGGCCTGCGCACAGGCTTCCCGGTTGAAGCTGATGATGGCGAGCTGCTGGGAGCGGGTTTTCCAGAGTTCGAGTTCTTTGGTCAGCGCGGGAATGACCTCAGGGCCGCATTTGATCTCGATGAAGAAGCGCCCGCGCTCTTTGGGCATGGTGGCGAGGGCCTGGGCAAGTGTGGGGATGGGCGGTAGCTCGGCGAGGGTGCTGGTGGCGATGACCTTGTTTTCGCCTGGATGTGTGCGTTTCGTGTCCTTGTCGTGGATGACGACGATCTGCTGATCAGCGGTGAGGTGGATGTCCAGCTCACAAGCATCTGCGCCGTGCTGCCAGGCCAGTTCAAAGGCCGCGAGGCTGTTTTCCGGTGCCTTGGCTGAAAAACCGCGGTGGGCGATGATTTCGACCGCAGCGGCATTCATGGCAGTGAGGAGGAAAAACGCGGCGAGCTTCATCTCAGACGAGTTCCGCACGCGTGAATGCCGCGACGACAGGGTAGCCCTTGCCTTCGATGTTTTCGCGACCGCCTTCCTGGCGGTCCACCAGGATCAAAGCGAAGGCGACTTTGCCACCTTCCTCCTCAATGGCTTGGATTGCCTTCAAAGTGGAGTCGCCGGTGGTGATGACGTCATCGACGACGACGACGGGCTGATCGGGTGTGAAGTTGCCCTCGATGCGCTTGCCGCGGCCGTGGCCTTTGGCTTCTTTGCGCACGTTGAAGGCCTGCACGACCTTGGCATCCCCAGCCATGCTGGAGGTCATGGCCACAGCCAGCGTGATGGGGTCCGCACCCATGGTCAGGCCGCCGAGCGAGCCAATGCTGAGCCCGCGGGCGGCTTCTTCCTTGCGCAACAAATCATGAAGCACACGCCCGACGAGCACCGCACCGCGTGAGTCGAGTGTGGTGACGCGGCAATCGACGTAGAGGTCGCTTTCCTTGCCGGAGGCGAGGGTGAATTTGCCGGTCTTGACGGATTTGGTCTGAAGGATGGTGCGCAGTTCAGCGCGGTCTTGTTGGAGGGACATAGTGGCGAAATAGCGGACTTATCAATGCGTGTCACGGAAGTTTTTCGGTCGCCGGCGCCAGTAGTAGGGCCGCTCGTTTGCATGACCGACTGCCACAACAACAACCTGATCCTTCCAAAGCATGTAAGCGATGTAGTAGAGGCTGAAGCGGCTCAGATTGACGCGACGCACTCCAAACTTTCGCACGCGGTGCAAAAGTGGGTCGGCGAGAATTAGACCGAGACTCGCACGCAATTCTCTGCGAAAACCCGCCTGAAGATCCGGATCAATCTTGAAATAGTGCCGGATCGCCTCCCGATACTCCTCACGCGCGTCTTCGTGAAAGACGATCTCGTTCATGCGCCTTTCAGACTGGAGACAAATGCATCCATCTCGGCTTCCACTTGATCAAAGGGGATCAGGGTGGCACTCCCGCTCTCAATCTCGTCCACTCTCTTCGCAATCACCTGATCCCATTCCTGTTCGACCTCAGTTTCGGCAGCCTTTTCTGTTTTCGTCGAAACAGACTGATCCAGATCATGCTCCAAAACTCGCACAAGAGCCTCACGCTCCTCCTTGGGTAGTCGGCGCGCCTCCTTGCGAATGCGTTCAAGTGTCGCTGTCATGCGGGAAGTTTACATTGAACCCGACCTGTTGTCGAGTCAGCAGACCCGTTGGCCTGCCAACGATCAAAACGGAATATCGTCTTCTTCCATGCCATCGGTGATCGGGCCTTCGCCGAATTCATCATTTTGTGGCTGGCGTTGGGCTGGTGGAGCTGCGCTGCGTTGCTGAGCGGGAGCGGGACGCTGGGCCGGACGCGCTGCTGGACGGCTATAACCGCCACCGCCGCCGCCGCCGGAGGAACCGCCTTCTTCACCACCACCGCCTGCGGGTGCGCGGTCGCCGCCTTGTGGGCTGCCGAGGAACTGCATCTGCTCACCCACCACTTTCAGTTTGGTGCGCTTCTGACCGGTGGCCTTGTCTTCCCAGGACTCCATCTGAAGTCGGCCTTCGATGTGCACCGGGCGGCCTTTTTGCAGATATTTGCCTGCCAGCTCGGCGGTCTTGCCCCACAGCACCACGTCCACAAAGGTCACCTCTTCGACTTTTTCGCCATTGTCGGCGGTGTACACACGATTGATCGCTAGACCGATGTCGCAAACAGCACTGCCCTTGGGAGTGAAGCGCACTTCTGGGTCGCGGGTGAGATTGCCGATGAGCATGACTTTGTTATAGGAGGCCATAAGGGTGCCATCTTTGCCCCCCAGCACGGCTTAGGGCAATGATTTTTTGTCATCAAACCGATGCCGTGGCATGCTGAGGGGATGCTGGAACTTATTGATGGCTTCATTTTGCACTTGGCGACGGAGCGCGGCCTGTCCGTGAGCTACCAACTGCTCGTGCGCCGGTTTTTGGAGGCTTTCGCGTCGTGGTTCAAGGTCAAGCACCACTCGGAGGAGCCGGGTGCCGTGACCACGGACCGCATCACGGAATTTCTCGGCCAGCGCAAAAAAGATGGCATCGCGGCCTCCTCGGCGCGTGTGGAGCTGATCGCGCTGAAGATATTTTTCCGCTGGCTATCAGCACGCCGACACATCGCGGGCGATCCTGCGGATGCGATCCTGCCTCCACGCCAGGAGAAGCACTTGCCGGATACTTTGAATGAGGGGGATGTGCGCCAACTAATCGAGTCCATCAATGGCACGCATCCTCTGGATCGCCGTGATCGGGCGATGCTGGAGTTGTTTTACGCCAGTGGCTTGCGCTTGGCTGAGCTGCTGTCTGCAAGGTTGGAAAATCTCAGCCTCGAGGAGGGCTGGATCCGCGTCACGGGTAAAGGCTCGAAGACACGCCTGGCACCGGTGGGTCGTGCCGCGCGGGAGGCCATCGCTGCGTATCTGGAGCACGCGAGGCCGGCTCTGGTGAAGCCAAAGTCCACCAGCATCATCTTCCTCTCACGCAACGGCACCCATCTCACCGCAGAGCGCATCCGACAGATTTTTGATGAGCGCACGAAGATCTCCGGACTCACGCAGCATGTGCATCCACACAAGATGCGTCACAGCTTTGCCACGCACCTGCTCAACCACGGTGCGGATCTACGCGTCATTCAGGAAATGCTCGGCCATGCGGACATCGCGACGACGCAGATCTACACTCACGTTGATCAGGCACGGATGAAGGAAGTGCATCGGAAATTTCATCCGCGTCCGTGACGTGGGTCAGGCTTTAGCCGCATCCGCCGCACGCCAGAGATACCACGCAGCGAGGGTGCGGTAAGGGCCCCAGCGCTCGGCCAACAGGCGGAATTCCTTCGGCTTGGGCATCTCGGGGAGATTCTTGGCCACACGCCAGCCGTTGCGCACGCCGTAGTCGTCGCTGGGGAAGACATCCAGTCGGCCAAGCGTGAAAATGAGCAGCATCTCGACGGTCCAACGCCCAACGCCGCGCACCTCGACCAAGCGCGTGATCAACTCATCATCCGTGAGCTTCACAGCCACCGCACGCGTGGGAATTTGGCCGCTGAGAGTCTTGGCGGCGATGTCGCGAATGGCACGCATCTTGCCCGTGGAGAAACCGCAGCCGCGCAAAGCTTCGTCGCTGGCGGCGATGACGTCTGCTGGCTTTGGGAAGCGTGTTTTCGGAAACAGCGCCTTGAATCGACGCAGGATGGCCTCGGCGGCGTTGGCATGAAGTTGCTGATGCGCGACTGCACTGATCAGCGCTTCATAAGGAGAGCGCAGTTGTGGTTTCAGCTCACATGGGCCGTGTGCTTTGATGAGGCGGCGCATCACGGCGCAGCGTTTCGAGAGATGGGCTTCGGCGGTGGCGTGCATGATCAAGCCTGCTGCGTTTTCGGATCGCGGAAGAAGAGTAGGAAGAGCACGAGAACAGCAGTGGCACCTAGAGCAGGATACATCCAGATCGCCGCCCAATCGTGCTCGATGCTGCCCTGGGCTGTAGCGAGCTTGTAATCGGCCTGCGTCTGCCCGGCAAGCGTGCTGCCGACGAAATTCCCAACGCCCCAGAGGATGAAGGCGATGAAGCCCTGCGCGGCACCACGGATGCGCTCATTGGCTTCATCATCGACATAAAGTTGGCCGGCGATGAAGAGGAAGTCGTAGCACACACCGTGCAGGATGATGGCGGTGAAGACCATGGCCGTGCCGAGACTCGCATGACCCACACTTCCTGCCAGCAGGTAGTAGCGCGCCATCCAGGCGAGGATGCCAATGGCGATGGTCTTCTTATAACCCAGTGACCTCAGCATGAGCGGTAGCAAGATGAGGAAGATGACGTCGGTCACCTGCGCCATGGACATCTTGGCCGTGCTGTAAGTCCAACCCAGCTCAGTGATGAACGTGTTCATGTTCACGAAGTAGAAGTACAATGGAATGCAGATGAGGAACATGCAGACGATGAAGATCGCGAACGAAGGCTTCTTCATCAGTGCGAGCGCATCTAGGCCCAATAACTCTCCCAGCGACACGTTTTTGCCCGTTTTCATCGGTGGCGTGTGCGGCAGCGTCAGGGAGAACAATCCCAGCACGATGGAGGCCGCGCCGGCGAGCTGGAACTGCACTGGCGACATCTCACCTTTCAGCAACACACTCAACGTCACGCCACCGGCGATCCAACCGACAGCGGACATCGTTTTGACCTGCGGGAAGTCCGTTTTCGGATTGGCCAGATGATGCATCGAGAGCGAGTTGCCAAGCGAGAGCGTGGGCACATACGTCGCGCAATAGAGAATGAGCATCGGGTAAAACGTGTCGAAGGTTTTGAACTGCGGCAGCAAAAACAACAGCACGCCGCCACCGATGCCTAAAAACGCGAGCAACTTTTCTGAAGCAAAGTAGCGATCCGCGATGAGTCCGACGAAGAACGGCGAGATCATGGCCGCAATGGCAAACGCCCCATAAGCCAGCCCAATCTGACCGCCCTCAAAGCCGAGAACCTTTCCCAAATAGGTACCAAAGCTCACATACCAAGACCCCCAGATGAAGTACTGCAGGAACATGAAGATGGAGAGCTTGATCTTGAGCGTGGATTGCATGGCGGTGCTGACTACGGCTGGCTGAGTAGGAACCTGTCTTGATCGGGGCATCTTGTAGCAAGACAGAACAATCGCTCATTGCAGGGCGCTGGGGCCGTGGTTTGATGCGCGCCCGCTGACTGCTCCACATGATTGATCTCCTGAAAAACCCTCTCTGCCATGCCGATGACCTCGGTAAGGCGATCCCACCCCATGAGTTCGGTGTGTCGGTGTGTTTGCCGCTGTGGCAGCATGTGGTTGGCTATGAGGAAGGCGATGCGGAGATCGTGGCGAAGTTTCAGAGCGGTTACCCGCGCTTCTGCTGCCCGCCGGCGATCACGGCGCTGTTTGCGGCAGCTGAGAAGGCTTTGGCCAAGGAAGGTGAGCGCTGTTTGGTTTTCCCGCGTGCGGTGCATGCGGAGCGTTGTGTGAGTTTCATCCACGCTGGCCGTGCGGTGACCTGGACGAACGAAAATCTCGGCGTGGCCATTTTTCCGGCCCCCGAGTATGTGAATGCGCGACGCTTCTGGCGCTTCTGCGGTGAGTGTGTGAGCACGCGACAGGCTTGTGATGCCCTGGGCACGCAAAAAACCGCAGCGACGGCTGAAGAAGGACGTGCGGCGAATTTAGTGATCCGTGAGCGCTTGGCCAAACTGGCGGGGCAGGAAGCGACGGATGTGTTTTTATTCCCATCAGGCATGGCGGCGAATTTTGCGGTGCATCGCATGCTGACACATTTTTTTCCGGGTCGCAAAACGGCGCAGCTCGACTTTCCGTATGTGGATGTGCTGAAGCTGCAGCAGCTCTTTGGCAGTGGCGCACACTTCCTGCCGATGATCCATGATCACGAGTATGAAGAACTGCATGCATTGCTGAAGCGCGAACCGCTGGCGGGCATTTTTTGTGAAGCGCCGAGCAATCCGCTGCTGCGCTGTGTGGACTTTGAACGCTTGCTGGAGATCCGTGCAGCAGCGCAACCTGACGTACCTCTGATCGTCGATGACACGATCTCGACGGTGGCGCATGTGAATGCGTGCCGCGTGGCTGATGTGGTAACAACGAGCCTGACAAAGAGTTTTTCCGGCGCGGGTGATGTAATGGCTGGCGGCGTGATTTTGAACCGCGCATCGCCCCATCATGCAGCGTTTGTGGCTTTTCTGACGCAGCATGCAGATCACGAGCTGTGGCGTGGAGATGCGGTGGCCTTGGAGGAGCACAGTCGTGATTTCGTGACGCGTGCGGACACCATGAGCCAGAATGCGCTGGCGCTGGCGGAGTTTCTGCGTGCGCACCCAAAGGTGGATGGTGTGTGGCATGCAGCGCGTGAAGGTGGTCGTGGTTATGAGCTCATCCGTCGTGAAGGCGGCGGCTACGGTTGCTTGCTGTCGTTCACACTCAAAAACCCTGAGCTGACAAGTGCGCCCATGTTTGATGCGCTGCGCGTGACCAAAGGGCCAAGCTTGGGCACGAATTTCACGCTGGCTTGTCCCTACACCTTGCTGGCGCATTATGATGAGTTGCCATGGGCGGAGAGCTGTGGCGTGAGTCGCTGGCTGATCCGTGTTTCAGCAGGCATGGAGGACACGGCGGAGCTGATTTCGCGGTTTGCGGAGGCGATTGGCTGAGTCTTCCTCACCTGGAAGTTGCCGTAGCGATGCCGATGCCGATTTCAACGGTAGGCTCCGTGGGGTCATGCATGGCGGGGACAGTGGGAGCTCCACCTTGGGACTTTAAATCAATACCGACGGACCAGAGCCAGCCGCGACGGATGTCATAAAGCAATGGCACGGTGGAGAAAGGATCGACGGGGATGTCGAGGAGGTATTTGGGCCGCAAATGGTCGAGTGTGGGTGGCAGCGTTTTTTGCTCAGCGACGCAGCGGCGCACGGCGAAGAGTGTGAGCACGAGGCCGCTACGCGCACGAGCGAGACCAAGCTGCGCGGGCAGGGAGCGGTAGTTGGCGATGCGCGCGGCACAGTAGGATTCACCCGCAGAATTCGGCTGGTAGCCCTGCGAATGTTGAGTCGCGCTGTCGCTGACGGTGATGAGGCCAGTATTCGCAAGTGGTGCACGCACTTCCATTTTCAATTGGCGAAAGTGATCGATGAAAAGCTGCAAGGTGGTGTTGGGCTTGAAGAACAGACGACCAGGGCGTTTGAGTTGTGTGCGACCAGGCATCGTGTCGAGCGGCTCCCCGCTATCGGCACCGAAGATGAGTTTCTTTTCGTGCACGTAGAAAGCGCTGAGGGCCTGCTCCAGCACACTGGTCATGGGTTGGCAGATGCTGTATTGACGTTGGAATTGCATCAGCAGCGGCTCGGTGAGGCGTGCGTTCTTGAGCAGCTCGGCGAGGGACTGCGAAGAGCGCTCCTGACCTTCAAGCGCGCGTGAATAAAAGGACGGCCAAGCCCAAAGCTGCTCCAGCCGCCATGAAAGCTCTGCCAGATCGATGGCAGCGACAAAAGCGGCCTCCTCTCTCTGAAGACGTGAGAGATAGGCGGCCTCTCCTTGCTTCAAGATGAAAACAAGTGACCAGCGCGAGTCACTGCCGAGGTCTCTAGCGTGCCAGTCTGAATGTGCGGTGTGCCAGTCCTCGTCTTCGAGCAAATCCCGCAAATTATCCAGCGCTGCGCTGTTGGATTTAACAAGGCGAGAAAGTGTTGGCGTGTCCCATAACCATGGAACACTGGACGGCATGGTGCCCGTGGGTAGCGGAATGAGGGAATCAAGCAAGCGCTGGATTTTTTCTGGACTGCGAACGGTGGCGACCTGATCGACGGGACGTTTCAAACGCAGATCATCATCCGCCCCGTGCTTGGAATCACTGAGATACTGCCAGGCGATGAAAACAAAGAACAACAAGCCCATGCTGATCACTATCAGAGCTGACCAGAGGCTGGTCTGTGCGGCTTCTGCTGGCGGCGGGCGGCGCACGATGGGCACATAGGGCTCTCGCGGTGGCTGTGACACTTCCTCGACGGGTTTTTCGGCAATAACTGGCGCAGCGGCTGGTATTGGAATGACGGGTCGGATTTGCACCGGTTCACGTGGAGCATGCTGCCATTCTGGATCCAACTCCCAAGGAGAGGCACCGCGCCCTGAGGGGCCGCCCTCCGACAGCTCGGCAGGTGGAGGGTGAGATGGCCTGGGTTCCGACATGGTGGCCACTATGAACGCACAGAAGGCCCGTGGTCAATCTACGTTGCAGAACAGGGACTTGCGCATGCGATGGACTCGGCTATCATCCGCGCACTCTCGGTAGAGATGGTGGCCGTAGTTCAACGGTAGAGCCCCAGATTGTGATTCTGGTTGTTGCGGGTTCGAGTCCCGTCGGTCACCCCACTTTTTAGTGGAGCACGGTCACGTTCACCGCTCTTATCCACTCCACGCATGGACACGCTCGACAGCATTATCGGCCACATTTTCAAAGAGCCGCGCTTGCTCACCGAGGCTCTCACACACGGCAGCGTGAGCTATGAATCTCAACGACGGGGCGCGGACAACCAACGCCTGGAATTCCTAGGCGATGCGGTCTTACAGGTGGCCCTGAGTCATGCTCTATTTGAGCGTTTACCACGTGCGGACGATGGCCATCTGACCAAGGCGCGAGCTCATTTAGTCAGT
>JANOBP010000566.1:0-3504 GCA_031411715.1 Verrucomicrobiaceae bacterium
ACCTGCAGGAACTGCACGACCTGGGCAATCCCGCGCATCTCGCCGTGATGAAGCAACTCGGATGCACGGCAAAGATCTTCACCGTGCACGGTGTGGATGATCAAACCGACGGGCTGGTGGACCAATACGCCGCGCACATGACCGCCAGCGGCCTCGACTTTACTTATGTGCGTGTCACGAAGGACCTCGTGGACGGCAAAGTCTTCACCACCACTGGCCATGCGCTTGGCAATCGCACCGCCATCGTGAGCCAAGTCGCAGGCGATCATCTCAAGAGCCTGCATCGCGCTGGACCGACTGATTTTGAGCGAAAGGAAGACATCCGCTACCCGACTCGAAATGGCACTTGGGTCATCAGTTATGCGAAAGGCTGGCCTGAGGGACGTTTTGAGAAGCAATGAGACACTCGATGAACCTCGCGCGATTTTTTCTCTTCTTCGTCGTCACCGCATTCGCCCGCGGGCAGGGCCAGTCATTGCTCTACACTGTCCCATTCAAGGCTGGCGATGAAGGCGCGAAGATTTACCGCATTCCGGCCATCTGGTGGCTGCCGAAGAAGCCGTTGATGGCGTTTGCCGAGCGTCGCATGGAGCAGCGGCGCATGTTTGGCGATATGGACATCGTCCTGCGACGCAGCTTGGACCATGGGCAGACGTGGGAGCCGCAGCAAGTGATCGCCAATCTCGAACGCGACACGTGTGGCAATCCCTGCGTCGTTCAGGATGCGTCAAACGGTTGTCTATGGCTCGCTTTCACCCGCAGTCGCAATCAAGACACCGAGGAAGACATCGTCGCTGCGAATGTGCCCGGCACCGGCGTGTGGATCACGCACAGCGATGACGACGGTGCCACGTGGGCCGCGCCGCGTGACATCTCCGCCACGGCACGAAAGCCCAACTGGGGCTGGTATGGCACCGGGCCGGGCCAGGGCTTGTATTTGCGCGGTGGAGCCTCTAAGCCGGATCGACTCCTCGTTCCGGCCTATCACACCGAGGACGGCGTGTATCGGACACATGTGCTCTTTTCCGACGATCACGGCGAGACCTGGCAAATCGGCGCGGATGTCGCCGATCACACCAGCGAGCCGCAGGTCATCGAAATGGACAGCCACACGCTTTTGATGAACGCACGCACCATTTCCGGCCATGGTACGCAACGCACGCTCGCCGTTAGCAAGGATCGCGGCACCACTTGGCAGCCCGCTCAGGAAATGGCTGCGCTAGTGGAGAACAATTGCCAAGGCTGCATCTACAAGTGCTTCCGCAACGGCTCAAACGGCCAATACGACTGGATTTTCAGTCATCCGATCAGTTCCGGCCGCACAGGAGTCCACGCATGGATCAGCGATGACGAAGGCAAGTCCTGGCCCTCCGCACAGATGCTCTGGAGCGGTCCCAGTGCCTACACCAGCATGGTGCGCGTCCAGGGCGGTCTCGTCGGCATGCTCATCGAATGCGGCACGAAAGACGTGTATGAACAGATCGCCTTCGTGAAGTTCGCACCCGAATGGCTAAAGGCACGCAAGGCACCAGCAGCAGCATCGAAATGAATCACGCCTTCTGCTTCACCATCGCCTTGATGCTCACGTTGCAGGCACAGTCTGCTGATCCGCAAATCACACTAGTCGATCAGCACAAGACCTCATATGTCATCCATCATGCTATGGATGCTCCTCAGACTGCAAAGCTAGCCGCGCTGGAGCTGCAGCAGACGATTCAGAAGTCCACGGGCGTGTTGCTGATGCTAACGAGCGAAACCTTGACGACTCCGGCGATTCGAATCGTATCGGATGGCAAGCTGCCGCAGGATGGCTTTGAGATTCGACGTGAAGGCATGGATGTCATCATCGCCGGGAAAGATGAGCTCATACCGACAAAGCCCGACACTTGGTTCGTGCCGAGTCACGGGACCTTGTTTGGTGCGATGGATTTCCTGGAGCGATATGTTGGTGTGCGCTGGCTTTTTCCTGGAGAGCTTGGCGAGGACGTGCCGCATCATGATGCGCTGCGCGTGGCGATCACGGAGCCGATTCGTGGGGTGCCTGCTTTTGCTGCGCGGCAGCTTGCGGGTGTGGGAGAGAGTGATCCTGGCGCGAGTCTGCGTCGGAAAACGGCCATCGAATGGATGAAGCGTCAGCGGCTGACCAATGCGCTGCACCCTTTCCTGACCGGCTATGGCCACTCGTGGGATGATTACCTCAAGCCTGCCGACATGGAGGCGCACCCTGAATGGAAGTCGTCGAACGGTGAGGCTGTGCGCAAAGGCAAGGTGATGTTCTTTTGCACGACAGCACCTGGCTTGGTGGAGTTGTTCGCTAACCGAGTGATCGAGACAATGGATCGCAATCCCACGCGCGAGATGTCGAGCATCTCACCCACGGATGGCGGCGGCTTTTGTTTGTGCGAGCGCTGCTCGAAGCTCGTCAGCACCGATCCCCATGGCAAAAAGAATCACGCCGTGGCGATCCTGACGTTCTACAAACAGATAGCCGAGATCATCGAGCGTGAGCGTCCCGGTCGGCGGCTTGGCGGCTTCGTGTATTACAATTACCAGTATCCGCCGCCGGAAGCTCCAAAGCTTCCGGACAATCTCTCCCTCTGCTGGGCGCCACTGAACTACTATGGCTATGGTTTGCTCAAGCCGTTGTATCGCGCGGAGTTTGAGAGCGTGATGAAGCGCTGGTGCGAGATCACGCCGCACTTCTACTACCACAATTACTCCACCTGGATGCGCAGCTACCACGGCGCGCCGCTGCCGGTGAGCATCGACATTTTGAAGCGCGAACTCACCGCCGCTGCACGCAACAAGGCCTGGGGAGCACGCATGATCGGCACCAATGCGTGGGGTGCGAATGCGCCGATCAACTACCTGGTGGCCAAACAACTCTGGAACGCGCAACTCGATGTCAGTGCCACGCTCGATGAGTGGCTGCAGCGTGCCTATGGCCCGGGCTGGAAGCATATGCGGCAGATGCATGATGAACTCGATGCCAGGATGCTCGCGCACAAGGAAGCGCAGTCACCGATCTACAACGGTGGCCAGTATGAAGCCAACGAACCGGTAATGAAGGCCATCTACGCGCCGCTGTTTGCCTCCATGGAGCAACACTACCGCGAAACACTCGCGCAGTGTGCCACCGACACGCAGCGTCAAAGACTCGCCATGCTCGGCGACAATCTCATTCAGCTTCACCACGCCCTGCGCAAGGCATCGCTCATCGTGGATGATGCAAAGTCCATCTTCCATCGCGATGACGCTGCGTTTGCTGCCTTCCTCAATGACATGGAATCCACCATGAGCCTGCATTCCGATAGCCAGGGCTTGGATCACGGACCGATCTGGAAGGACCAGTATGGTGGGCCGTAGGTGGCCAAGGTGGCTCCCATCGTTCACAGCGTCTCGCCGGGCTCCTGCCACGGATTGACTTCGTCTGTCTCGGTGACTCGGCTCAGGACGACCACGGATTTGAATACAGGAATGCATTTCCCCACAAATCCGTGGTCG
>JANOBP010000567.1:0-8704 GCA_031411715.1 Verrucomicrobiaceae bacterium
TCCTTGAGGCCGACACCAAACGTCCCTGGTCCACCAAGCAGCGCATCGCCTCTCGCCATGGCCATCTCTCGAATGAGCAAGCTGCCGAGCTCATCGCCGAGATCGCGCATCCCACCCTGAGCAATGTCGTGCTCGGCCATCTCAGCGATGACTGCAACGATCCCGCCGTCGCCATTCGCCACATCCGCAAAGCTCTCGACACCGCCGGCGCCAAAGAGGCACGCGTCCTCTGTGCCGAGCGCCACAAACCCACGCCCACCGTCGAGGTCGCCCGATCCCGTCCACGCAGTCAATTCCAGCTAGTCGCCGATCCTGCACACTCGCAGATGCAGCTCTTCTAAACCATGAAACGCATTCTCCTGATCATCCTCGCGCTCATCATCAGCTACGCAGCATGGTGGCTTTTTCTCCGCTCGCCGGAGCGTCAAATCGCTGCGGCACAGGCCAACTTTCTCGCTGCCCTTGAAGGCCACCAATGGGATCGGGCTCAAGAAATGCTTGCCACTGATTTTGCGAGCAGCTCAGGACACACTCGCGAAACCGTCATGCCCGATCTCAAGCAAGCGCTCGGCAACTTCATCACGCTCGACATCCAGGCCACCACACAAGCGATTCAGGCCAGCAATGATCTCGGCCTTGCCACGCAGAAGATTCGCCTCATCGGATTGGGAGATGGTATCGCCATCGCGGTGCGTGATCGTGCCAATCAAATCCAGACACCGTGGCTGTTTCATTGGCGCAAAGTCGGCGCTTGGCCTTGGAATTGGCAGCTCACTCAAGTCCACAATGATGGCTTTAGTGATGACGGTTTGCGCCCCTCCAATTTCTCACTTTAAATCCTACATCATGAAGTTCCTCGCCCTCACGCTGCTCACCGCCTCCGCCCTTGCTGCGGATCCCACCTTCTCGGGCTCCATCGAGCGCCTTGATCCCGCGCTGGATGCGCTGATCAGCCCGGATGCCAAGATCGAGCTTCTTGCCTCGGGTTTCAATTGGTCGGAAGGTCCCGTGTGGCGGGATGGCGGTATCGTCTTCTCGGATGTGCCGGAAAATACGGTCTTCGGCTGGAAGGAAGGAGACAAAGCCGCCACCACGGTTCTCAAGCCCAGCGGCAGCCTCAGCAATGATGGCCAAGGCTCCAACGGCCTCGCTGTGGATGCCAGCGGCAGTTTGATCCTTTGCCAGCACGGAGAGCGCCGCATCGCTCGGCTCGAAAAAGACGGCAGCTTCGCCTCACTGGCGGATCGCTACGATGGCAAGCGCTTCAACAGCCCCAACGATCTCACCATCGACAAGTCGGGTGTCATCTACTTCACCGATCCGCCCTACGGTCTCAAAAAGGGCACCCAGCCTGAGCTTCCTCATCACGGCATCTACGCGGTCGGAAAGTCTGGCAAAGTCACGCTCCTCATCTCCGACATTCGTTTCCCCAACGGCATCGCTTTGAGCCCGGATCAGTCCATCCTCTACGTCGCCGTCTCTGATCCCCAAAACACGCGTGTGATGGCCTACGACCTCAAAAGCGGTGATGTACCCGCCGTCAGCAATGGCCGCGTGCTCTTCAATGCGCAGCCTCTTAAATCACCCGAGCGCAAAGGTGGCTGTGATGGACTCAAAGTCGATGCGAGTGGCCATATTTGGACGACAGGCCCGGGAGGCGTGCTCATTCTCAGCAAAGACGGCAAACATCTTGGCACCATTCTTACCGGCCAAGCCACCGCCAACTGCGCCTTTGGCGGACCTGAGCGCGACACGCTCTACATCACTGCCGACATGTTCCTGCTCCGCTTGAAGACCCAAGTGAAGGGCCTGTGAGCATGGTTGCACAAATGCCCGCTTGATGATAAACTGGGCGCTCTTCATGAAAATCATCCTGCGTATCACCCTAATGCTCTCAGCTGCGCTCTGCCTGACCAGTTGTCAGTTGATCGGCGCGGCACTCCGCCTGCTGCCATACGCGCTCATGCTTGCGGAGGATGATCCTGCGGCCAAAAAAGACCCGCAAGGCATCGAAGCGCGCGCTGGCCAGATCCAGAACGCGCCGACTTACAAAGGCCGTCTCGATTGGGCAAAACAACCCAGCACTGCGCAGGCCGTCGTTTCGCGCTAAGCGCGCGCACTACCATGGACTGGCAGCGCATCCGCTCAGACTTCCCCATCCTCGACCAGCAAGTCAACGGGCACCCGCTCGTCTATCTTGACAGCGCCGCGTCATCGCAAAAGCCGCGTCAGGTCATCGACACGCTTGTCAATTACTACCAGCGCGACAACTCCAACGTCCACCGCGCCCTGCACGAGCTCAGCAACCGCGCCACCGATGCCTTTGAGGCTGCACGCAAAAAAGTGGCCCAGTTCATCGATGCTACGTCGGCAGATGAAATCATCTTCACTCGTGGCAGCACGGAGGGCATCAATCTCGTCGCCAACACTTGGGCTGTCGCCAATCTAAAGCCCGGAGACATCATCCTCTCGACTGGCATGGAGCATCACAGCAATCTGGTGCCATGGCAGCTCGCGGCTCAGCGCACGGGTGCCACGCTCAAGCACGTTCCTGTGCTCGATGACGGCACGCTCGACCTCGAAGCGCTCGAAACACTCCTCACGCCGCAGGTCAAGCTCTTCGCCTTCGTCCACATCTCCAACTCCCTCGGCACCATCAATCCAGCCCGCGAGCTCTGTGCCCGCGCGCGCGCCTTCGGTGCCGTCACCCTCATCGATGCCGCTCAAAGTGCCGGGCACATACCGCTCAGTGTTCGTGATCTCGATTGCGACTTCCTTGTCTTCTCTGGCCAAAAAATCTGCGCGCCCACCGGCATCGGCATACTTTATGGCCGCATGGCTTTACTCGAGAAAATGCCTCCTTGGCACGGTGGTGGCGAGATGATTCAGACCGTGACTCTTGAAACCAGCACCTACAAGGCACCTCCCGCACGCTTTGAAGCTGGAACACCCAATATTGCCGACGCCATCGCCCTCGGTGCTGCTATCGACTACCTGCAAGCCATCGGCCTGGAAAACATCCAGCAGCATGGTCAAGCACTCGCCGATCATGCCCTTCAGTGCCTGGCTGAAATTCCCGGTATGCGCATTTTAGGCCCGCAAGCGGGCCCGCGTGCCTCCCTTGTGGCCTTCCACCTCGACTGGGCCCATCCGCATGATCTCGTGGAGTTTGCCAACAGCCATGGCATCGCCATGCGCGGTGGTCATCACTGCACCCAGCCCTTGATGAAGCGCTTCAAAGTCCCTGGCACCACGCGCGCCTCCTTTTATCTCTACAACACCACCGCCGAGATCGACCGCCTTGCAGAGGTCCTCCAGGCGGCGCACGCCTTCTTCAATTAATCCGCATGTCCCCAGACGACCTTCGCGAGCTCTATCAATCGGTCATTCTCGACCACTCCCGCCAGCCTCGAAACCACGGCCAGCTTCCGCCACCATGCCTGCACGCCCATGGTGACAATCCCTCCTGCGGCGACGAGATTGACCTCTATCTCAAGCTCGACGATCAAAACAAAATCGAAGACCTCAAATTCACCGGACAAGGCTGCGCCATCTCTCAGGCCAGCGCGTCCATGATGACCGTCAAAATCAAAGGTAAAACCATCCCACAAGCCACCGCGATGCGTGAAGACTTCCGCCGCATCGTCATGGGGGATGGAAAGCCAGAGGACGAGGACGCCCTCGGAGAGCTCGTTTTGCTGGAAGGCGTCCAAAAATTCCCCCAGCGCGTCAAATGCGCCATGCTGGCCTGGCGCGCCGTGGAGCAGGCACTCGAAGGTAAATAAGTCTTTTCACTTGGCCCATCCTTGGGTAATGTTGCCTCACGTTAGGCCCAGAACCTGCTAAATAGATACTTGAAAGACATTTGACCTCCCCTCCCGCATCATGATCGACTTGAGCACAACCGCTGGCCCCTTGGAGTTGATTTCCAAAGGCGGTCCGCTCGTCTGGCTCCTGCTCGGCTGCCTTGGGTTCTCGGGTGCTATCTTTCTGGAGCGCATGGCTTTCTTCCACCGGGCCAGCATGAACATTGGTGAATTCCTCGCTGGCATCGCTACCCTCATTAGTCGCCGAAATTTCGCAGAGGCTCTCCAGGAATGCGTCGCCACCCGAGTCCCTGCTGGTCGCGTCATTCACGCCGCTCTTCTCCGCCACAGCGCTCCGCGTGAGCAGCTCAAGGAGATCGTTCAGGAAGCCGGGCAGCTCGAAGTCCCTCGTCTTGAGCGCTTCCTTGGCCTACTCAATGCCCTCGCACACATTGGTCCACTCATCGGTCTTCTCGGCACCTTGCTCGGCCTGCTCAACAGCTTTACCAAGCTCACCACCTCAAACGGACTCATCACTCCCAATGACGTCGCCACAGGTGTTTATCAGAGTCTCATCACGGCAGCGCTTGGTCTTGTCGTCGCCATTCCCGCCTACTTGAGTTATGCCTTCCTCAGCGCGCGTGCCCGCTCTCACATGCATGACCTTGAGCGTGCAGGCATCGAAATCGTGAACTTGATTGAGGACTCCAAAGCCGCCAGCAACATCGTCGAGTTCCATCAAGCGGCAGATGCCACGCCATTGCCCAAAGCTCGCACACGCGGCTTCAAAGCCTGATTATAGGCCCATCGCAGCGTTTCTGGAGATCCAAGTCGCATCATGAAGCTCGAAAGCCATCTCCCGCGCCAAAGCCCCTGGCTCTTCGCCGCACCGCTGATGACCGCCATGATGCTGTTGATCATCTGCTATCTCTTCAGTAGCGGATTCGCCGGAAAATCCGGCATCAACGTCATCCCACCGGAGTCCACCTCACGTCTCACCGGTTTTGATCGCGCGCACATCATCACCATTCCCGCAGGCACCGACGCCACGCTGTATTTCGACGGCTCGCCCGTCACTTTGACGGAACTCCAAGACCAACTCAAAGCCCACCGGGATGGCGAGCGCCGCGCCATCATTTACCACGACCGCTCGGCACCCGGAGGACGTCTTATCGAGGTCACGAATCTCGCGCATCACCAAGGCTACGCTGTCGCCCTCGCCACCGTTTCCCCGCAGCAATAATCGCTGAAGAATCACTCATCCTGCAGCTTCCGACGCAGAGTCGCGCGGTTCATCTTCATCGCTGCGGCCATTCGAGTGGGTTTTCCATCGAAGCGCTTTAGCAAGGTGGTCAACATGGCGGACTCCACCGTCTCCAGCAGGTCATCATAGGCTGGCATTGCCTCATCTGAGCCCGTGGTGCGTTGATCGAGCCAGGCCGAGACACTACGCTGCATCGCGTCTTCAAGATGGTTAAACGTGTTCGTTGAGGCGATGCCTGCGGGTAGATGATGCGGTAGGATGGTGCTGCCACCACAGACCGTTGAAGCATGGAGCATGGCTGTTTGCAACTCGCGTACATTTCCAGGCCATGCGTGCGCTTTCATGGCGGCCAAAGCTTCCGCAGAAAGCACGCGATCACCCAAAAAGGATGCTGCCAGAGCAGGGATATCGACTGTGCGCTCTACCAGCGGCGGCAGCGTGACTTGCAACACTGCTAGCGCGTAAAAGAGGTCTTCTCGCAGCGCGCACAAATCATGACTCGAGGCGCTGAACATTCGCGCCTTCAGATTACCCACACGATGCATCAACGCGGCCTGCAGCGGCTTGGACCACGTGCTGATCTCATCCAGAAAGAGCACCCCGCTGCCTGCTTTTTCGATAGCGTCATCCAAAGCGGCCTCCACGCGATCCGCAGACCATTCATCGGCGCGGAAAACGATGAGTGGCTCATGCGCACGTGAGCTGTGACGATGAATCACGTCCGCCGCGAGGCTTTTGCCGCTACCGGGCGGGCCAAGGAACAAAACGGGCGCGTCATGGCCACTCGCCTGCGCGATGATGGCAAACACACGCTGCATCGGTTCACTGCTGCCGATCATGGTCGTCGGCGTGGGTGCATTGACTTTCGCGGGCTTGAAGACCTCGCGGATCGTGCGCTGGAGATCGGCAAGATTGAGCGGTTTGAGGAAATACTCGCGAGCGCCGAGCCGACGTGCTTCCAGCGCCGTGTCGAGCGTGCCATGTGCGGTGATGATAAGCACCGGTGGCGGCTTTGGAAGCGTTTGGATCTTCTCCAGCACCTTCAGCCCACTCATGTCCGGCAATCCGACATCGAGAATGATGAGCGCGAAGTTTTGCGAGCCGAGTTTGTCGATTCCGCCCTGTCCACTGGCTGCGACGACGGGTGTGGCATCCAGACGGCGCACCACAGTCGAGAGCGCAGCGGCGAGGGCATATTCGTCTTCGATGATGAGGATGTTGGCGTTCATGCGGAGAGTGAGGGAAGCGATACGATGATAACCGCGCCGCCCTTGGGGTCATTCTGCAATTCAATTTGGCCACCATGTGCCTCAATGATGCTCGCGACAATATTGAGGCCCACGCCCATGCCGCCTTCCTTCTCGGTGAAAAATAGCTCCGTGCCGCGAGCGAGCGCGGATTCCGAGAAACCGGTGCCTGAGTCGGCAAAACGGAGTGAAACGGCGTTATCGCGGCTTTCGGCACTGATTCGCAGCTTTCCGCCTCGCGGCATCGCCTGGATGCCATTCACGATAAGATTCCGAAACGCCTGAGATAGCCGCTGCGAGTCGCCCATGACCCAAATCGGGCCCGTGAGGCCGTTTTCGATGTCAACTCCGGTATGCCGTGCTTGCGCTTCGAGATTTCGTGCCACGACAGCAATGCATTCACTCACATCGAGCTTCACCAATTTGGGCGGCAGCGGATTGGCGAGGTGCAGCCATTGATTCACCAGCCCAGCGATCACCTCAGACTCGCTCTCGATCATCTTCAGGGCCTTGGCATCTTCACCATCGCTGGGTGTCATTAACTGCGCATGCAGTTGGATGGAGGCGAGCGGGTTCTTGATGTCGTGCGCCAGACTCGTGGCCACGCGGCCGAGCATCGCGAGTCGTTCGGATTGGGCGCGCTTGAGTCGCTCACGAGCCAGCAGCCAGCCCATGAGGCCGGAGACGAGCCAGAAGGCGATGAAGGCATTCCGCGTGGCCGGATCGCGCAAGGAGAGCGATGAGGCGACGGGTTTGCGCGTGAAAATCATGTCATTCTTGTCATCAAGGCGAATGCTCACGGTGTTCTCGCTTTCCGCGAGCTTACCTGGTTCACGAAACTCAATCTGCATGCCAAGCAGTTGCTCCAGATCCTTCGCCAACTTCTCACTGCGCGGCAGATTCATGCGCCGCACGAATTCGGCATCGGCTTGAACCAAGGCCTGGAACAAGCGATTCGACTCGTCACGCTCGCGTTGACGCAACCATGACAACAGCAGCAGCGATCCCGCGACAATGAACGCGAGGAAGCCGAGGCCGAAAGTAAGGCGGAGTCTGAAGGAGGACGATGGCACGAGGTACTTTTAAAGTAGTCATGGGCTTTAGCCCGTGAAAACTCACGCTGGACCGCAACGGGGGCGAAAATAACAGGCGCGGCCGACAGTCAACGAGCTAAAGCTCTGCACTACTTTACGGCTCAGGCAGCGGAGCGGTCTTATCAATCGGTTTGTCTTCCCAGACAGCTTCCTTCGTGACCGGGTCGTAGGTCAGCACGCGGCTCTTGCTGCCGGGAACGGGGTCTTTGTCGATCTTGGGCAACCATTTCGCGAGTTCGGCCTTTTTGGCGGCGTGATTCGAATCGCCTGCGAGATTGGTCCACTCGTTGGGATCGTTTTTCATGTCGTAGAGTTCCTCGCTGCCGTCGGCGTAATGAATGTAGCGCCAGTCGGTGGTGCGGATGCCGTGGTTGCCTTTGTTGTGCGTGGTGATGGCGGGCCATTCGCGCGGTGCGTTGGCATCCTGAAGCTGCGGCACGAGGCTGTGGCCTTCGAGATCGCTGCGTGCTGGCATTTTCGTCAGCGCGAGCAGCGTGGGGAAGATGTCGAGCAGTTCCGCAGGGCTGTGGCAGACTTGTCCGGCCTTCACGCCGGGACCGGCGAAGATGAGCGGCACTTTGGTGCTGCGATCCCACAAGGTGTTTTTGCCGGTGATGCCTTTTTCGCCGAGATGCCAGCCGTGATCGCCCCACAGCACGATGATGGTGTTTTCAGCGCGGCCAGTGGCTTCGAGTTGGGTGATCAAGCGTCCGAC
The DNA here is from genome assembly GCA_031411715.1 of Verrucomicrobiaceae bacterium. Classification (GTDB taxonomy): domain Bacteria; phylum Verrucomicrobiota; class Verrucomicrobiia; order Verrucomicrobiales; family Verrucomicrobiaceae; genus Prosthecobacter. The sequence continues at coordinate 8,127 of JANOBP010000567.1, forward strand.
TTGGCTGTCCATGAAGCTCACGCAGGCCAAGTAGGCACGCACAAGTGGTCGCCACTCGCCCATCGCGCGCAAGGTGCTCAGGCGTGGCTCTGGGAGCTTCCAGTGAAGGAAATCGGCAAATTTAGGCAGATCGGCGCGGTCGTCTTCTTTGACGGGCGGCATTTTGAGTTCGACATCGGGATAGAGATCAAACCAAGCCTGTGAGGCAAAGCACGGCACGTGTGGCAGACGGAATCCAGCAGCGATGAAGAAGGGCTTATCGGCTGGCGCACGCTTCATGGCGTCGATGGCTGCGTCCGCGATCTTCCAGTCGATGTTGTCTTCGTCTTTCTCAGGAAACACGCCCCAGTCCATTGCAGGATGACGGTCTTTGCCTGGCAGCCTGGCGATGGGTTGTTTCGGCTTCGGCATACCAGCGACTTTGGTCCATTCATTGAACTCCGCTTTCTGATCGCCGCCGCGCATGGAGCCGTCGTGGTAGATCTTGCCGGAGGTTGAGGTGAAGTAACCGGCAGTCGTGAATGTCTGCGGCAGCGTGATGTGCTGCTTCGTCTGTTCCACCTCACGAATGCCGGGCG
>JANOBP010000568.1:0-9347 GCA_031411715.1 Verrucomicrobiaceae bacterium
CCGTAACCGTCGGTTGTTGGAGCATTGGAACGACTGCTGCGGGTTGCTCGCCCAATGCAGGCAGTTGTGGGGACTGAAGCGAGGGCGCTGCAACTTGTTCCAACGGCGAGGACTCCGCGATGGCTGGTGCCGAAGCGATCACTGCTGGCTGCATGGCCGGTGTGTTCGGCGATGCGATGTTGCCCTCTAGCGCAAGGGGCGGCTGAGTTGCAGCTGTTGCTGGCAAATCGCCACTCACAACGCTTGGCGTGATCATTGGCACTGGAGCTTGGTTCCCAACAGGCGTGTTGACCGGCGTAATGGCGGGAGCCGTGCTCTCGAGAGCAAGGATTGGCTGTGTGGGCACCGTTGCTGGCAAATCCCCAACTACAACGTTTGGTGAGGCGATTTGAGCAGGTGTTTGGCTTCCAACTTGAGCATCAACTTGGGGCGCAGAGGCTATAGCGGGCCTGATGCTCTCTGTTGGAAGCGGACCAACGATGGGTGGTCTCGCCACGATGGGTATTGGCTGCTCCGCTTGGATGGCAGCGACCATGGCGGGACGGGCATTGAGTGGGACACCCTCAAAAGTGTCCACCAACTGTGGCCGCTCGATCCGATCCGCAAGTTTCACGGGTGGAAGGACCTGCTGCTGGCTGGCCACGGGTATCTCGACCATGGCGATCGGCAGTGCGCCATGTTGATTGTGCAGTCCTGCATGCAGAGGCTTGAGCGGTAAATCCTGCGCCGCGATGGTTTGGATCTGCGTCTGCGGCACCGGCTTGTGGCAGACTTCCTCCACGTGATGTAGCGGTGGGCCACCATGGTGCATGTAAGTGTGAGGACGGGCGTTGCCGCCGCAGGCGACGATTTGCGTGGTGTTCACACTGTGATGGAAAATCGTGCTGTTGTACGAAACGGGATGGCAGACTGTGCTGTAACTCGGACGCACAAAATGCGTGGTGTTGATGAAGGTGTAGCTCGCTGGTCCGAGGTTGTAGCGCGTGTCACAATCACGCTGCACGCCGGTGCAAATGCCACGCTCAGGGGGTAGCGGTGCCCAGCCGATGTAATCCCGACTTTGACGCCAAGCTACCCATGCAGGAGCCCAGTCGCTGCCTGGAACCCAAAGCCAGCCATAACGCGTCAGATTGATCCAGCGGCCATAGTGATACGTGGCCCAGCCAAAAGGCTCGTTCGATTGCCACGTCCAGCCAAGACTGGACCAGCCCCAGCAGCCATCCACGTAGGGCCGCCAGGTCCGCGATGCAGCAACCGTCGGCCGCCAGCAGTATCCGTAGCCGCTCACGTCCATCCAGCGGCCATAAAGGGTGAGACGGTCATAAAACATCGAGTAATCGCGCGGTGCTGTGTCGGCTGGCTGTGATACGACCGGATGCGGTGTGGTGATGGCAATGCGCTGCGTGAGTGCATCACTCTGGCGGCGGGTGGCGTCCGCCTGAGTGCGAAGTTGGTCATTTTGCTGCTTCAGTGTGTCCAAACTGGCCCGCAAGTCAGCATTCTCGCGCTGCTGGAGTTTTCGCTCCATGTCAGCGAGCTGCTTGTCCATTAAGGCGCTGCGCGTCTCGATTTCCATGGCTTGCCGGGCCAGCGCATCTCGCGCTTCCGCCAACTGGTTTTCGGATTCAGTATTCTTGACCGTAGCAGCAGGAGCTGATGGAGCGGCCTGAGGTGTGGGCTTATCACATCCAGTCAAAGTGAACGCGAAAACAAGTGTATACAGACCGAATGACGACTTCATGGCGGAATGTGACGAGGGGTGGTGCGAGATTATTCAGTGCCACATGAGTTGGCGGGAGGGAACCTCATAGGAGGCACTGGCAACGTCAACGTCGCGACAAACTTCATTCACCGTGTACACAGCCCCCATTAACCGCTCTCGGACCCTCCTTAAAGTAGCCTCATTTACTCGCTTAAATTGGCATGTTCTGTCCCTTGAGATCAATTCGAAAGTAAATCAGCAATTTTGCGGTAGGTGAAACGGATGACCGCAATTCCTGCCAGGCCGCCTACCACGATCAATCCCCAGTATTGAACCTCTCCAATCAAAATGGAGCGCTCGAACTGTTGTCGCTGGCTTCTCAGTTGCACGACATCCGGGAAGCCATATTGCTCCGCCAGCGCGAGGATCCTCAAAGCATCTTGAATGGAATAAAAATGGGCCTGCAAAATGGCCAGACTGTAGAGGCACTCAGAGACCAATCGGTCCTTTGGCTTCACGAATATCATCCGCTCCTCTAGCTGGTAGGCGAGAGCGGTAAAAACATCCGTCGCCTTGTGTTTAGCCCCTTGGATCGTCAAGACCGCTTCTTTTTCGAACTCGTCCGGAAGCTGTATAAAGCGGTTTGTCTCTGGCAGCTTGTTGCCTTTATCTGCGGCCAGTTTTGCCTTTAAAATCAGAGCATGCAGCCATTCGGTTCCGTTATGAGATCGCGGATTCCTTTTGATGCCTTCATTGATCCATTCTAACGCTTCCCCGTTATCGCCCGCCAACTCAAAAGCTGTCCCGATATTGGACGCAGTGTCGTAATTGCCCGGTTTCTTGGCTTCAAGCTCCTTCAGCATTGCAATCCCCTTGGCATGATCACCTCTCAGAATGGCGACCACCGCGGCATCCTGTGGGTCTGCTCGATCACTCAGACGAGGTTGCTTATCTGCCGGCGCGCTTTCCATCGCATCTGTTAGATGATACGAAAGATTGTGACCATCCGAAGTCCACCCGCTGAGAGACTTCTCCATTGAAGGAGAGTTAAGGCACGCAAAGAAAACGGGGTGCATGCTCAGAGCAGCAAGGATTGAGATGGTCTTCATGAGGCGGAGGCTAACATGCCACGAAAATATCAGGATTGTCCATAACCAATGCATGTCCTCTGCATGGCGAGCAGCGTATGGTGCAGGGATGTTTCGATTCATGCCATTTTTCCTTCTGATCGTCGCCACCGCTGCCCATGCAGAGCCGGTAAGCTTTAGCCGTGAGGTGTTGCCGCTGCTTTCGGACAACTGCCTTGCCTGCCATGGTCAGGATGAGGGGCATCGTAAAGCCGATCTGCGGCTGGATAAGCAAGAAGGAGCGCGTGAGGTCATCCAATCCGGCGACCTCATCGCCCGCATCATCTCTGACGATCCTGAGGAGATCATGCCGCCGCCGAAGTCGCATAAGCCCAAGCTGAGCAGCGAGCAGATCGACACGCTGAAGCGCTGGATCGCTGAAGGTGCGAAGTGGGGCAGGCATTGGTCCTTTGAGAAGCCAGTCAAAGTGCCCACGGAGGGAAATCCGGTGGATTTCTTCGTCAAAGCCAAGCTCGCACAAAAAGGCCTCACGCTTTCCAAACCTGCTGCAGCTCACACTCTGAAGCGCCGACTCTCGTTTGACCTCACCGGGCTGCCGCCCTCGCCCGATCAAACGGTTGATAGCCTTTTGGCGTCACCGCATTTCGGCGAGCGCATGGCCATGTGGTGGCTCGATGCTGCGCGTTATTCGGACACGGACGGCTTCCAATCCGATGCCACCCGCACCAATTGGGCTTGGCGGGATTACGTCGCCGAGTCGTTCAATGCGAACAAGCCGTTCGATCAATTCACGCTGGAACAGTTCGCGGGTGATTTGCTGCCGAATGCCACGCCGGAGCAAAAAATCGCAACGTGCTTTCACCGCAATCACATGACTAATGGCGAAGGCGGTCGCGACAAAGAAGAGTCGCGCATCGACTACGTCATCGACCGCGTGAACACGATGGGCACGGTCTGGCTCGGCCTTACGCTCGGCTGCACGCAGTGTCACTCGCATAAGTTCGATCCCATCACACACTCGGACTACTACAGTCTGAATGCCTTCTTCAATAGCATCGACGAAGACGGAGCAGCGGGCACGGCAGCGAAGCCCTATCTGAGCTATCAATCACCTCATGCCAAGCGTGCCGTCGTAGAGGCGCAACTACTCGTCGATCAGCGAAAGCCCATCGAAGCCAAGGCGCATCAGGAAGCCGAGAAACCCTTCATGAAATGGCTCGGTGATCGTCAAAACGACGTGAAAGCTGATTTCAAAGCGTGGCATGTCGTGCGTGGTCTTTTGGAGTCGCAGGAAGGCACCGAGCTCGCTCAAGATAAAGACTCCATCGTCAGCGCCAGCGGCCCGAATCCGAAGCAGGACGACTATCGGCTCATCGCGCCAATCAAACTGCAGCGCATCACCGGTTTGAAGCTCGAAGTGTTTCCGCAAGACGGCGTGCTTTCACGCGGCAAGACTGGCGAGTTCATCCTCACCGACATCAAGGTTCAAGTGCGCCGCAAAGGCAGCTCGCAGATCCGCGACATCCTCTTGAGCGGTGCCGTGGCCGATACCAAGGTCGAAGGCAAAGCGCGCGAGTATGGCGACGTGAAAGGCACGCTCGACGACGATCCACGCAATGGCTGGACGACCAAAGGCTTCCCCAAAGATCAGCCCCACACCGCGCTTTATGCTCTCGCCAAACCTCTCGTGCTCGAAAGCGATGAAGAGCTCATTTTCGAGCTTCGCCACCGTTCCACCAATGGCGATGCCAACATCGCGAAGTTTCGTCTTTCCGCATCCGACCAACCTGGGCCTGCTGTGCGTGAGCTTGCTCCTTCACCTCTCGAACAACTCGCCAAAGGTCTAATCGAGCGAGATCGGCTTATGGCGCAGTTTCTCGAAGACCACGCGCCCTATCAAACCGCCAAGGCATCGCTCGACCTCGCCACCGCACAGCTCAAAGAAGTCACCGCTGCCGCAGGCAAACTCAACGTCATGGTTCTCGCCGAGCGCAAAACACCGCGCGATACGCATGTGCTGGTTCGTGGCGTGTGGGATAAAAAAGGCGACGTGGTGAAGCGTGACGTGCCCGCAGCCATCGCACCGTGGCCAGTGGGTCTCGCGCGTGATCGCATGGGCCTCGCGAAGTGGCTCACATCAAAGGACAACCCGCTCACGGCTCGTGTTTTCGTCAACAATCTCTGGCAGATGTTCTTCGGCGTAGGCCTTGTGCGCACACCGGATGACTTCGGCCTTCAAGGTCAGCGCCCCACGCATCCAGAGCTGCTCGATTGGCTCGCCGTCGATTTCATGGAGCATGGATGGGACATCAAGCATCTTATCAAGCGCATCGTCACCAGCGAAACGTATCAGCAGTCGTCGGATCAGACCGACCCATCTGATCCGACCAATCTTCTTCTCTCGCGTGGCCCACGCTTCCGCTTACCCGCCTGGATGCTGCGGGATGCCGCCTTGCAATCCGCAGGCCTCCTCAATCCCGCACTCGGTGGTCCACCTGTCCGCCCGCATCAACCCGAAGGCGTTTGGGAAGAGATTTTCATGGGCCGCTTCACTTATGAACCCAGCCAAGGAGCCGCTCAGCATCGACGCACACTCTATGCCTTCTGGCGTCGCAGCATCGCGCCAACTTTCCTCTTCGACAGCGCTCAACGTCGCGTGTGTGAAGTGTCGATGACGCGCACCAACACACCGCTGCAAGCACTCACGCTTTTGAACGACGAGACGATGATGGAAGCCGCGCAAGCACTCGCCAAGCAGATGCTCGCTGCTCCCAAAGATCGTCTGCAACTCCTCTATCAGGCCGTCCTGACCCGCCAAGCCACGCCGCGCGAGATTTCCGTGCTCCAGCGCGAACTTGACCGCGCTTTGAGTCACTATCGCGATCATCCAGCCGATGCGGCAAAGCTCAAATCGACACCTGAACTGGCTGCGCACACACTGGTGGCCAGCTTGGTGCTCAATCTCGACGAAGCCATCACTCACGAGTAATTGCTATGACCAAAGCCATCATGAAACTCCTCACACTCATCCTTTCACTCGCATGGGCCTCTCTAGCCGCTGCGCAGGACGTTCAGCTCGCGGCGACGCTCACCTTCACCGAAGGGCCTGCCACCGCTCCAGATGGCAGCGTGTATTTCACCGAGATCGTGAACCAGCGCATCATGCGCCTCGGCACGGATGGCAAATTGAGCGTCTTCCGTGAGAACAGCAATGTGGCCAATGGCCTGCTCTTCGACGCAGAAGGCCGACTCGTCGCATGCGAGGGTGCCACGTTTGAGCGGCCCGGCGTGAAAGTCAGCGGCATCCCGCGTGTGACTCGCACCGACCTAAAAACTGGCAAGATCGAGGTGCTGGCAGACAGTTTCGAGAGCAAGCCACTCACGGGACCAAATGATGTGACCATCGACTCCAAAGGCCGACTCTATTTCACTGAGCTGGATGGAGCCGCAGTGTATCGCATCGACGCGCCGGGGAAAATCTCGCGCATCCTCGCCGCGCCCGCGGTGCAGAATCCGAATGGCATTCAGATCTCACCAGACGACCACACGCTCTATCTCGTGGAGGCAAACAAGGCCGCAGGAGGCGCACGACTCATCCGCGCCTACGATCTGGCAGAGGACGGCACGGTGTCGAATATGCGCGTGCATTATGACTTCTCGCCGGGACGCAGTGCCGACGGCATGAGCATCGACGTGGAGGGAAATCTGTGGGCTTCCGCCGGTCTGAATCATCTGCGTGGCAGCGCTGAGACGCTCGATACGAAATGCGGCGTTCATGTCATCTCGCCGCAGGGAATACGCATCAAGTTCATCCCCATCGTCGAGGATACCATCACCAACAACGCTTTCGGCGGACCCGACATGAAGACGCTCTACATCACCGCCGGCAAAAATTTGTATCAAGTGAGGGCCGACATCGCCGGCTTGCCACGTTGAGTTGAAATCATGACCATGAAGCTATTCTCCAGTCTCCTGCTCGGCCTCACTCTGGCCTCCTGTTCCACCATGCGATCGCCCATCGTGCCTGGTGCCGTGCCCAAAGATCACGGCCTCATCGGCGCCGGTGAAGGCCCCGCGTGGAAGGACGGCTCGCTCTACTTCACCGACGGCAAGCACATCAACCGCATGGACCCGAAAGGCCACACGACGGTGTTTCGTCACAATGCCTCGAATGGCCTGCTCTTTGATCGCGAAGGCCTCCTGGTTGCTTGCGAGTCGGGTCTGCGGCGTGTCACGCGCACCGAGAAAGACGGCCGCATCACCGTGCTCGCCGATCGCTTTGAAGGGAAGCGCTTCAACACACCAAATGATCTCTGCATGGACTCGAAAGGGCGAATTTACTTCACCGATCCGCGTTATGGCCCTCGTGAAAGTATGGAGCTCAGCTTTGAAGGCGTTTATCGCATCGACGCCCCTGATAAAGTCACCCGCATCAACTGCTACGGCGCAGAGCGCCCGAACGGCATCCTTATCACGCCCGACGACAAGTATCTCTTCATCGCCGACAACAATAACAACAACCACGGTGGCTCGCGGAAGCTGCTGCGCTACGAACTCGATAAGAATGGCGATGTGAAATTAGGCAGCCGAAGGGTCATCTTCGATTGGAAAGACGGGCGTGGTCCCGATGGCATGAAAATGGATGCCGCGGGCCGCATTTACGTCGCCGCAGGCACAAACAAAGTGACCGAATGGGAAACCAACCGCTTCAAAGCCGGCTGCTACATCCTTTCGCCCAGCGGACGTCTCATCGACTTCATCCCCACCGCGCCCGACGAGGCCTGCAACTGCGCTTTCGGCGGCAAGGATGGCAAAACCCTCTTCATCACCTCCGGCAATCATCTGTGGAGCGTGCCTCTCCGCTGAGCGGATGGTTTGAATGAAACATCCATTAGACTCCATGAATCACCCATCCCTGCAGACCACCCGCCGCTACTTCCTCGGCCAATGCACTGGCGTTTCCGTCGGCGCGATGGCGCTGCATGCGATGGGCCAGCAGGAATCCGTTGGGCTGCCGCAGTTACCGCATTTTGCTGCGAAAGCGAAGCGTGTGATCTTCCTCACGCAATCCGGTGGGCCGTCGCAGTTGGAGTTGTTTGATCACAAGCCCGGTCTCATGCAATGGGCGGGCAAAGAGCTGCCGGAGTCGGTGCGCAACGGTCAGCGGCTCACGACGATGACCTCCGGCCAAAAGCAGCTTATCCTGCCAGGCATCACGAAATTTTCACGCCATGGACAAAGCGGCGCGACCATTAGCGAATGGTTGCCGCATCTCGGCGAGGTGGCGGATGATCTGTGTTTCATCAAGTCGATGACGACGGATCAAATCAACCATGCACCGGCGATGACGCAGTTCTTGACCGGACATCAGCTTCCCGGCAGGCCGAGCATGGGCGCGTGGATCAGCTACGGCCTTGGCAGCATGAACCGCAACCTGCCGGACTACCTCGTGCTCATCTCAAAGATGCAGCGCCCGAGTGATCAGCCGCTCTACGATCACTACTGGGGCAGCGGCTTTCTGCCGAGCCGTTATCAAGGCGTGAAGCTGCGCAACTCGAAGGACCCCGTTTTGTATCTGACCGATCCCGAAGGTCTGCCGCGTCATCTGCGCCGTGGCATGCTCGATGGGTTGGCGGAGATCAATCAGATGCGCTTTGAGCAAACACACGATCCAGAGATCACTACACGCATCCGCCAGTACGAGATGGCTTATCGCATGCAAGCGAGCGTGCCGGAGCTGACAGATCTCTATGACGAGCCAGATCATGTGTTCGACATGTATGGGCCGGATTCGCGTCGCGCGGGCAGTTACGCGGCGAACTGCATACTCGCGCGACGGCTTGCGGAGCGTGGCGTGCGTTTCATCCAGTTGTTTCATCCCGATTGGGATCATCACAGCCGCCTGCCGAGCTGGTGCAGCGCTCGTTGTCGCGATACGGATCAACCAAGTGCGGCGCTGATCAAAGATTTGAAGCAACGCGGCATGTTGGATGAGACGCTCGTCATCTGGGGTGGCGAATTCGGGCGTGGCGTCGCTGGCCAAGGCAAATGGGACAGCCCTGAGGCAGGTCGTGATCATCATCCACGTTGCTTCACGATGTGGATGGCGGGTGGCGGCATCAAGCCCGGCACGACGTATGGCGCGACGGACGACTTCAGCTACAACGTCGCCGAAAATCCCGTTCACGTCCGCGACTTACACGCCACGGTCATGCACCAACTCGGCATCGACCACGAACGCTTCACCTTCCGCGCGCAGGGCCTCGATTTCAGGCTCACCGGCGTGGAGCCCGCGAAGGTAGTGAAGGACGTGCTGGTGTAATCACGCCGCCGGAAACACATCCTCATATACTTCACTGAGTTCAACGTCTGCTGAAGCCGTAGTTTGGGTGTCTTTTATCATGACGCAGGCAAAGGATTCGAATCTCGGCAGGGTAGGTGCAGAAGAGAATGGAATATGGGAAGCGCTTCAATTTCGCACAGCGTATCGTTTTGGAGCCGAGCCAAAAAGCATGTCTGGTAGGATGCTCGGTAAGGAGGGCTTTCACATCCAAGAG
>JANOBP010000569.1:0-6962 GCA_031411715.1 Verrucomicrobiaceae bacterium
CTATGAAACCTGAATCACTACATGCCCTGGTCATCGACCATCACGCGGGTGAACTGCCGCCTGAAGTGGCGGACTTGCTGGAAGCCTTCCTCGCCTCGAATGAGCCCGCACGCAAAGAAGCGGACTGTATTTTGACGGCACTGGATGTCACGAGTCGAACGGTGAAACTGCATCTTGAGTTATCACGATTTGTGGAGCCGATCTCACAGCCGAAAGCGAAGCGAAAAACAGTGCCAATGTGGTTGAAGGCGGCGGCGGTGATCGCTTTGGCTGCTATTACGTCGGCGGGTGGATTTTTCGCCGGAAAGACTCACTCAGGTGCATCGATCATCGCAAGCGCCATGCCAACAGCGGCGCGTAAAGATAGTCCCTGGGCCAAGTATCGAATGGCCGTCGATCCTGGAGGTGGTGGCATGCAAGTGGTGCGTGTGGACCTTCCACAAAGGGAGGCGCGACCATGAAAGCCTTCTCCCGTTTTTGCTACATGCTGGTCGCTGTTTGCCTCAGTGGCTGCTATCCAGAGGAACACATCTGGTGGTCGCCAAAAGGTGATCGCGCCATCGTCATGACGGATGACCACAAACTGCATCTCGTCACTGTGGACGGTGAACTCGGCGAGGCGTTGTTTGAAGGCGCGTCAGTCGAGGATTGGGGCGTAATGCACCTTTCTTGGTTCCCAGATGGCTCTGGCTTTGTGTGCAGTCGAGCGCTCCGGATTCGCAGTTGGGAAGAAACTAAAAAGCTCATCCCGGCTGACGAAGCAAAACAAGTCGAGAATGGCTTGTCAGACATCATGCCGACACTTCAGTGGAAAGTCACGCAGATCAAAGACCCGAGTGAAGTCGAAAAATTGAGTTGGTTTCTCCCTTCGGATGACAAGGCTGTGGTTGAAGCAGGAATTCGACTGCTTTGGGAGCAACAGCCTGAAGAATTGAGGGCACTCTTTCGCCAATTGCCCCATGGCGAGCCGATCCTGGCCGAACTGGAAGGCGAAAACACAGGATTCGATGTGCGAGAGCTTTGCTTGGTGGATCTCGACAAGTCAGCGAAAAAACCGATGCAGGAATTTGCGTTTAGTTTGCTGGAATCCCCGATCATGCCCAGGGTTTCGCTCAAACATCACGCCTTGGCTTATCTGCGCTTCAAAGAAGACGGAGACGACCAATCAGCGGTTCTCTGCGTGACTCGGGTGGACAGTGGGCAGACTCTTGTTGTTGCACATCAGGTTTCCTCTTTGAATTTTAAATGGATGCCAGATGGGCGGTCCTTGGTCTTCACCCAAGCACCCGGGGGAAAGGCTGACCTATTTCAAAGCATCCAGCAGGTGATTGCCTTGCAGGAATCCGGTGAGCTGATGAAGCCGACAAACGAAAAGCAACCGGATGGCTCACTTTTGAAGATCGAAGGAACCGATCGATTGGCGCCGCCCAAACCTTTGGCTTTAGCCATCATGTCAAATCCAGGATTGCAAATCGGGACAACGCTCGAGCCTCTGCCTGATGGTCGTATTCTTTTTGCAAGCCAGCCCATCACCTTGCCAGCTTTGGCAGGCCCGGAATTGGCATCTCAATTGTTCCTGATTTCAGCAGATGGACAGTCGCTCAGCACCATTCCCACGAAGCCCGGAGATCTGCCAACGGATCTGGGTTGGTTTGTCCTTTCGCCGGATGGCAAGAGCGTTGCGATCGTTGAAGGATCCACCGATGCGGTGGCTGTGGTCGAGGTGAGCACAGGTAAAACGGAAATCATTTCACCACCTCACGAAGATTGGGATTGCCGAACGGTTCCATCGTGGAGGTCGGCCACTGAGTTGACCTTCGCTGCAGTCGATCCAGAGTCCAAAACAACGCAGTGGATGCTCTGGTCGGCTGCCAAAGGAACGCGCAGCATCAGCAAGAAGTGGCCTGCGGCTGCGATATCTCAATGGCTTGCTGCCCCGAAAGCCAAATCACCATGAGACCCGCACTTAGCTTGCTCCTATCGTTTTCGAGCCTTGCCTCGGCTCAGGATTTTGGATTCTTTGAGTCCAAGATCCGTCCGGTATTGGTGAAGCATTGCTATGAGTGTCACTCGGCAGAGTCAGGCAAATCAAAGGGCGGGCTGGAGTTGGACACGCGGTCAGGGATTCGCACGGGTGGTGAAACGGGGCCTGCGATCGTGCCGGGCGATGTCACAAAAAGTCTGCTACTGGCTGCGATCAAGCACAGCGATCCTGATCTCGAAATGCCACCGAAGAAGCCGAAACTGGCGGCTGCAGTCATCGCGGATTTTGAAACGTGGATCAAAGCTGGTGCGGCTGATCCGCGTGATTCAGCGGCAAAGATGGCAGAGCGTCCGCTGATTGATCTGAAGGCGGGGCGGCAGTTTTGGAGTTACAAGAAGCTTGTGAAGGCCGCGGGGAGCGTGGACGCGTTCATTGAGGCGAAGTTGAAGGAGAATAGTCTTCCACCATCGCCTGAAGCAGGGCCGGTAGTGTTGCTGCGCAGGCTGTATTTCGATTTGATCGGCCTGCCGCCGACACCAGCGGAGGTGAAGGCATTTTCGATGGAGAAATGGGAAGCGACAGTGGACACACTTTTGAAAAGCCCGCGCTTTGGCGAGCGCTGGGGACGGCATTGGTTGGATGTGGCGCGCTTTGCGGAATCGAACGGACGTGAGTCCAACCTGACCTTTCCGCATGCGTGGCGTTATCGCGACAATGTCATCGATGCGGTGAATGGTGATATGCCGTTTGATCGTTTCATCACGGAGCAGATCGCGGGTGATCTCTTGCCAGCCAAGAATGATGCGGAGCGGGCGAGATTGCTCATCGCGACGGGATTTCTCGCCATGGGGCCGAAGGGACTGAATGAGATGAATCCGGCGCAGTTTGCGGCGGACGTGGCTGACGAGCAACTCGACACGGTGAGTCGTGCGGTGATGGCAAGTTCTGTGGCCTGCGCCCGCTGTCATGATCACAAGACAGAGCCCTTCAGCATGGAGGACTACTATGCGCTGGCGGGCATCTTCAAGAGCACACGGACTTTATACGGTAACTGGATCGACTCTGAGAACGGCAATCACGGTCATCTCATCCGTCTGCCTGATGTGCCTGGCCAGGTGATCTCTAGTAAATCGCTGCCGGAGACTCGTGTGAAGCAGCTCAAAGATGATCTGGCCAAGCTCAATGCCGAGGAGATGGCTCAGAACGAATACATCTTCAAAGCGAAGGCGGAGGGACGCGAAATCAGTGGTGAGTATAACAAAATCCTCACCACCGCGATTCGCATCCTGTGGTCACGTGGCGGCATTGAAGGTGCGCTGGAAACGGTGGATGATCAGGGACATGCGCTGCCGCTTTGCATGGGCGTGCAGGACGCTAAAAGCATCATGGATTCACCGCTCTATGAGCGTGGCGAGCTTGCTCATCCATCGAAGTCCGTGCCGCGTGGTTTTCCGCGTGTGATTGATGTCAGTGGACAGATGACGAAAGCGCAAAGTGGCCGTCTGGAGTTAGCCAAGTGGCTCACGAACCGCGAAAATCCGCTGACGGCACGCGTGATGACGAACCGAGTCTGGCGGCATCTATTTGGTGCCGGGATCGTGCGCACGGTGGATAACTTTGGCTTCAGTGGTGAGCGTCCGAGTCATCCTGAGCTACTCGATTATCTCGCGAATCGATTCATGGACGGCGGATGGTCGGTGAAGTCGTTGATTCGCGAAATCGTGCTCTCCAAAACTTATCGCCAATCTTCGACGCATCGTGCGGATGTTTTTGATAAGGATCCCGATAACCGGCTTCTCTGGCGCGCGAACAAGCGCCGTCTCGATGCCGAGGTGATTCGGGATTCGATGCTCGCGGTGGCTGGCGTTCTCGACACCACGCGTCGCTCTGGATCACTCGTGGCGGAGTTGGATGGCCAGTCCGTGTCGCTCATTGGCTTCAATACGAAACTGCCATCCGACCTCGATGGGTCCAAGCATCGCTCGATTTATCTGCCGGTGCTTCGCGATCATCTACCCGACGTGCTGGAGCAGTTTGATGTGGCTAATCCGAATCTCGTCACCGGTGATCGTGATGTGACCAATGTGCCGCTGCAGGCGCTTTATCTCCTGAACGGTCCGTTTGTCCAAGAGCAGGCAAGCGCTTTAGCCAAACGCGTTTTGCTTTCTTCAGATCGTGTCCAATGCGCCTTCGATCTCTGCTTTAATCGACCACCCGATGCGAAAGAGATCGAGCTGGCGAAGAATTTCTTCAGAGGAAGCTCCACAGATGATTTAAAGATGCTTGCGGCATTCTGTCAGTCATTGCTGTCGAGTGCCGAATTTCGATTTGCTGATTAACCATCATGAACACGATCCTTTCACGACGCGAGATGTTGACGACGATGTCGTCTGGCATCGGTTGGCTCGCCTTTTCGGCCTTGGCGCACGCCAAGAGCGGTCTGGCCGCCAAAGAACCGCATTTCGCACCCCGGGCGAAGCGGGTGATTTTTTTGACGATGCGCGGTGGGCCGTCGCATGTGGACTTGTTTGATTACAAGCCGGAGTTGATCGCGAGAAACGGCAAGTCGGCGACTTTGGGCCGTGATTCATCGGGCGCGAAGCTTTTTGGGCCGGTGCATCCCTTTGCGCAGATTGGGAAGTCCGGGCAGTGGATGACGACGCTGTATCCAAAGCTGGCCAAGCACACGGATGACCTCTGCATCATCAACTCGATGCACACCGATCTGCCGAATCATGCGCAGGCGTTCGGGCAGATGCACACGGGCAGTTTTCAGTTTGTGCGACCATCCATTGGCGCGTGGACTCTTTATGGTCTTGGCACCGAGAATGAGAATCTGCCGGGTTTCATCACACTGAATCCTCCGGCAGATAACGGTGGTGCGCAGAACTATGGGAGTGCATTTTTACCGGCGATTTGTCAGGGCACGCGGATCGGTGGATCGCAGTTGCCGGAGTTGTATGCGGCGTTGCTGAAGAAAGACGTGGCTCCGGGGCCTCCGATGCGAAACATTGAAAACAAGAACGTGCCGCATGATCTTCAACGCGCGCAGGTGGATCTCATCCGCGGTCTCAATGAGCGCAAGTTGGAGCGTGATGGATTTCATCCCGAGATCGAGGGAGCGATTGAGTCCTTTGAACTCGCCTTCCGCATGCAGAGCGAGGTTCCCGACGTGCTCGACCTGCGCAGCGAGCCTGAGCATATCTTGAAGCTTTACGGCATCGGTCAGGGCAAGGATCAATTCGCGCGGCAATGCCTTTTGGCACGACGTATGGCTGAAGCGGGCGTGCGCTTCATTGAGATCGCGTCGCCTGGTCACTGGGATCATCACAACCGACTGCGTGAATTGCTTGCGACGAATTGCGCGGCTACCGATCAGCCCATCGCAGCACTGCTCACCGATTTGAAGGCACGCGGCATGTTGAAGGACACGCTCGTCGTATGGGCGGGCGAATTTGGCCGCACGCCGTACGCTCAAAGCGGTGACGGTCGTGATCACAATCACAAAGGCTACTCCATCTGGATGGCCGGTGGCGGTGTCAAAGGTGGTCTTACCTATGGCGCGACCGATGAAGTCGGCCACAAAGCCTCACTGAACCCGATGCACATCCACGACTGGCACGCGACGATGCTGCATCTGCTTGGCCTCGATCACACGAAGCTCACCTTCAACTATGGTGGCCGAAATTTCCGCCTGACGAATGTGAGTGGAGACGTGGCGAAAGGGATTCTGGCATGAAAAAGCCGCGCAGGTTTCCCCGCGCGGCTGATGATGGTAGAAGCTCGTGGCGAATTACTTCGCGGCTTTCTTGAGCGCCTCGGCCTTGTTGGTGAGTTCACAAGTGATGTCTGGATCGTCGATCTTGCCGAAGTGACCGTAGTTGGTAGTCTTGCTGTAGATCGGACGAAGCAGGTTGAGTTGCTTCACGATGTCGGCTGGCTTGAAGGAGAAGACCTTCAACACGGCGTCGAGGATCTTGTCGTCACCGATGGTGCCGGTGCCAAAGCTGTCGATGTGCACGCTCACGGGAAGCGGATGACCGATGGCGTAGGCGAACTGCACTTCGCACTTCGAGGCGAGGCCTGCGGCGACGACGTTCTTAGCGACCCAGCGACCCATGTAGGCAGCGCTGCGATCCACTTTGGAAGGGTCTTTGCCGGAGAAGGCACCACCACCGTGACGGCCCATGCCGCCGTAGCTATCGACGATGATTTTACGGCCGGTGAGGCCGCTGTCACCCTGAGGACCGCCAACGACGAACTTGCCAGTCGGATTGATGAGATATTCGGTGTCCTTCGTGAGCATGTTCTTCGGCAGCACCTTCTTGATCACTTGCTCGATGCAGAATTTTTCGATCTCGGCGTGGCTCACGTCAGCGGAGTGCTGAGTGGAGATGACAACGTTGACGATGCGCGTGGGCTTGCCATCGACGTATTCGACGGAAACCTGGCTTTTGGCGTCGGGACGGAGCCACTTGGCAAGCTTACCAGCCTTGCGGATGCGGGTCAGCTCACGGCCAAGGCGATGCGCAAACATGATCGGTGCAGGCATCAGCTCGGGTGTTTCGTCACAAGCATAACCAAACATGATGCCCTGGTCGCCAGCGCCTTGTTCACCGTGCTTTTTGCCTTCGGCTTCCGCAGCGTCCACACCTTGAGCGATGTCGGGGCTCTGAATAGTGAGGTAGTTGTTGATGAAGATCTGGTCGGCGTGGAAGACGTCGTCCACGTTGGTGTAGCCGATGCCACGGACCGCATCGCGAATGACTTGGCCGACGTTGATCACTTCATCAATGGGCTTGGTGGTGCCGAGCTTCTTGTTCTGGAGTTTCGGAATGGTGATTTCACCACCGACGACGACGATGTTGCTCTTCACGAAAGTTTCGCAAGCGACGCGGCTTTTCAGGTCGATCTTGAGGCAAGCGTCGAGGATGGCATCGGAAATGGTGTCGGCAACTTTGTCAGGATGGCCTTCGCC
>JANOBP010000570.1:0-4340 GCA_031411715.1 Verrucomicrobiaceae bacterium
CACATCATGCGGATGCAGCCCTGTCGTCGTTTGATGTGGAAAATCCGCAGCCGCTTCCTGCACCTTACAAGCATCTACCGGGGCTATTGCGCGAGGCGGGTTGGTTTGTCACGAATGCAGCCGCAAAAGGTGCGCAGCGCAGTGGGAAGACGATCACGAAGGGCAAGACGCACTACAACTTCGCTCATGATGCCGCTGAAATGTTCGATGGCGACGACTGGTGCAAGCGTAAGCCCGGGCAGCCGTTCTTCGCGCAATTTCAAATCACTGAGCCGCATCGTCCATTTCCGATTCCTGAGCGCTTCGACGAAGAAAAGCTCCGCGCCATCGAGTTGCCGCCAAACTACCCCGATCATCCGCTCATGCGCCGCGATTGGTATGCGTATCAGCGCAGTGTCGAAGTCGTCGATCAGCGTGTGGGTGCCATCCTCGATCAACTCAAATCCGAAGGCGTGCTCGAGAACACCATTGTCATGTTTTTCGCCGATCACGGCCGCCCCATGCCATGGGGCAAGCAGTGGCTCAGTGTCGAAGGCCTGCAAGTGCCACTGATCATGCGTGGACCGCAAATCGAGGCCAAAAGCGTCGAAGAGCGCCTCGTCAGCCTCATCGATCTCGCGCCATCGATGCTCAAAATCGCAGGTTTGCCGATTCCAAGCTGGATGGAAGGCAAAGCGATCCTCAGCGGCGACTTTCCATCCCGTGATCACCTCTTCGCAGCCCGTGACCGCTGTGGCGATGCGATGGACCGCATCCGCGCCGTGATCAGTCGCGACTCCTGGCTGGTGCAGAACTTCAACGCCGACCTCTCACGTCTGAACTGGTCTGGATACAAAGAAGCCAGCTATCCCGGCATGCCCCTGCTTCGCGTGCTGAATGCAACTGGTGGGCTCAACACCTTCCAGTCGCAGTGGTTCAAGCCGACTCGCTCTCCGATCGAGTTTTACGACCTCAAGACCGATCCCCAAGGCTTGCACGACCTTTCGCAGCATCCCGATCAATCGACCGCCATCACCGCCATGCGCGGCAAGCTCGATGCCTGGATCAAATCCAGCGGAGATCGTGGAGCCACTGGCGATCCACCCACCGAGCCGACCATGGAACAGATTCAAAAGGACAAGCGCCTCGACTATCAACGCACCTGGAAGACCCGTCTCAAGAACCCTGAGCCAACCGATACAGAACGCCTCGCTTGGTGGATGAAGAGCTATGGTTTGGATTGAATGGAAGATGCAGACTCTGGCGCTCGTTCGCAGCCATTCCATGAAGCTGTTTCACTCACTCATTCTCCTTTCCGCATACTTCCTTCAGCATTCGGCCTTTTCGGCGCAGCCAAATCTCATCTGGATCATGGCGGATGACCTCGGCTATGCCGATCTCGGCTGCTACGGACAAAAAGTCATCACCACGCCGAATCTCGACCGCATGGCGAAGGAGGGCATGCGTTTCACGCACTTCTATTCCGGTGCCACCGTCTGTGCACCATCACGCAGCGTGCTCATGACCGGCCTGCATCACGGCCACACGCGCGTCCGTGGCAATGGCAAGCCATCCGCGCAATGCCTGAAAGCGGATGATGTCACCGTCGCAGACGTCTTAAAGAAAGCGGGCTATAAAACCGCGCTCATCGGTAAGTGGGGCCTCGGTGATGTCGGAGAAGCAAACAGCGGCCTGCCACGGAAACACGGCTTCGACTCCTTCTACGGCTACCTGAGCCAACACCATGCTCACAACCAGTTCCCCGACTTTCTTTGGCGCAATGAGAGCAAAGAACCGCTTTCCAACATCATCGCTCCTGTTGGCGAAGACGGCGCGGGTTATGCCACGGAAGCGATTCATTACGCTGATGATCTCTTCACCGAAGATGCGCTCAAGTTTGTCAGTGAAAACAAATCCGCGCCCTTTTTCCTCTACTGGAGCATGGTCATCCCTCATGCGAACAACGAGCGCGCCAAAGCGCTCGGTGATGGCGCACACGTGCCCGACTACGGCCCCTACGCCGACAAAGACTGGCCCAAACAAGACAAAGGTCAGGCCGCCATGATCACACGCCTCGACAGCTACGTCGGCCGCATGATGGTGCATCTCAAAGCGCTCGGCATCGCGGAGAATACGCTCATCATTTTCACCAGCGACAACGGCCCGCACAACGAGAGCAAGCACGACCTCACGCGCTTCAATCCCTCAGGCCCTTACACCGGCATCAAGCGCAGCCTCACTGATGGCGGCATCCGCGTGCCTTTCATCGCGTGGTGGCCTGGTAAGGTCCAGCCTGGCGAATCTGATCACGTCGGCTACTTCGCCGACTGGCTCCCCACCGCTGCGGAGCTTGCCGGAGCACGACCTCCTGAAAAAACTGACGGCATCAGCCTCGCGCCGACTCTTCTCGGTAAAGAGCAGCCCAGGCACGACTTTCTCTACTGGGAATTTCACGAGGGCGGCTTCAAGCAGGCCGCGCTTTACCAAGGCCGCTGGAAAGGCATTCGCACTGGCGGCCCCGATGCTCCTGTGCAGCTGTTTGATCAACAAAACGACATCGCCGAGCAGACCAACGTCGCCGATAAGCACCCCGACGTTGCCACCAAGATCGGCGACTACCTCAAAACCGCCCGCACTCCCCTCGCTGGATGGGAGCCGGAGTGGAAGGTCACAAAGAAATCCAAGAAGTAACATCACCAACCCACCTCATGAAACTCCTCTCCCTACTTCTCCTCGCCCTCTGTGGAGCATCCCTAGCCGCTGAAAAACCTGCCAAAGCCAAAGGCGGCCTCGGCGCCGATGCGCCAGCAGGCAAACCCTACATCTATAAAACCTCAGCCGGCAAAGAGCGGCAGATGGAGATTTACTTCCCGCCGAATCACGATCCGGCCAAAACCAAAGTGCCCGGATTAATCTTGTTTCATGGCGGCGCATGGGGCGGTGGCTCGTTGGGACAATTCCGCATCGCCTGCGCTTACTTCGCCAGTCGTGGGCTCGTTTGTGCCACGTCAGAATATCAGATGCTTAGCGCTGCCGATGCCAAAAAACTGCCCGCAGGTGAAACGAGGAAGCGTGTCTGCGTCACCGATGCCAAAAGCGCTATCCGTTGGTTCAAACAGCACGCGGGCGAGTTTGGCATCGACCCGCAGCGCATCATCACCGGCGGCGGATCGGCGGGCGGGCACATCAGCGCCCTCGCCACCATGAATCCCGGCCTCAACGACCCCGCCGACCCAAAAGACATCGACACCAGCGTCGTCGCCTACCTTTGGTTCAATCCCGCCTTCGCCACCGATGACGACAAAGACCCCGAAATCGACATCCTCCGCCATTTGAAGGCCGACTTGCCGCCCGCCATCGCCTTCTTCGGCGATCAGGACACCTGGAAAAAAGGCTGGGACACCGCCCACGCCAAATGGAAATCCCTCGGCACGAAAACCATCAACCTCCAGATCGCCACCGGCCAGTCCCACAGCTTTTTCAACAGCGGCCCCTGGCAAACCGTTACCCTCATCGCCGCCGACAAGTTTCTCGTCAAACACGGCCTACTCACCGGCGAGCCGACGAAGACCATGCCTGCCAGTGGTGAGAAGCTCGTCCCAACCGAATAAGATTTCCCCATGAAGCTCGCACCTTTCCTCCTTTTTCCCTTTCTCGCCTCCGCTGCGGAAATCACGCTCACCTCGCCGCTACAATATGAGGTGATCCAGCGGCATTCGAGCACGGAGGGCACCGTTTTGATCCGTGGGACGCAAAGCGGGCTCGATGCGGGCAAAACAAAGTTTGAGGCCAAGATCGGCGCGAAGGGCAGGTGGCAGGCTTTAAGCGCGCAGATCGAGAAGGAGCAGTTTTCGGCGAGCGTGACGGCTCCGGCGGGTGGTTGGCATCGGGTGGAAGTACGGGCGATGCTGGATGGCAAGGCGGTCGCGACGGCGGCGGTGGAGCATGTGGGCATTGGCGAGGTGTTTGTCGTCGCGGGGCAGTCGAACTCGGCGAATCATGGCGAGGAGAAGCAAACGACACAGACGCGGCGTGTGGCGGCCTTTGATGGCAAGAAGTGGCAGATCGCCGATGATCCTCAGCCGGGCGCGAGCGGTCGCATGGGCAGTTTCATGACGGCACTGGGGGATGCATTGGTGGAGCGATTTGACGTGCCGGTCGGCTTCGTCGCCTGCGGCATCGGCGCGACGAGTGTGCGTGAGTGGTTGCCGAAAGGCACGGCGTTTCCGAATCCGCCGACGATTGAAAGTCGCGTGATGAAGCTGCCGGATGGCCGGTGGGCGAGCAATGGAGCGGCTTATGATGCCTTTATCGCCCGCATGAGGCCGCTGGGCCACAATGGCTTCCGTGCGGTGCTTTGG
>JANOBP010000571.1:0-12393 GCA_031411715.1 Verrucomicrobiaceae bacterium
GTGCCGCCAGTGTAAGTATTGTCACCGGTGATGGTCACGCCCTGTTGACCAAAGCGCGAGATATTACCACCAAGTACAAGCGTAACTGCACCACCTGCCAGATTGTTGGTCACATTCGCCGCTAATGTGCTAATGCGGCTGTTGGTATCTCCAGATGCGTACGGCAACGCATGATAATAAAGGTCAGCAGCAGCACTGGTCGTGCCGCTTGTGATATTACCGTTACGGAGAGTAAATAGAGCCGGATTGAGGCTGGTGAAGCCGCGATTGGTCGGAGTATTGAGGCCAGTGTCTGCATTTCCACTTAAGGTCAGCGTGTTCGTTGCTGTATTGATCGCCGTAACCGTTCGTCCGAGAATACCAACTCCAACGGTCATTTCAGCAACGATCTCATCGACGACGACCTGATTGCTCGTCACGCTGCTACTAAGAATGGTGATGTTGGAGGAGTTCTGAGAGGTTTGACTGGCAATAATACCGCCACCAGCCAGCGTCAGGGTATTACCGCCGAGGTCGAGAGTCGTCACGCTTGCGGTATCCATCACCAAACTGTTAACCGTGGTGTTGCCAGTCAACGTGACGGTACGAGCGATGGTTGGATTGCCCGCCGTGAGAGGGTTGCTCAAGGTCAGCTGCACCTGAGCCGGATTGGTGCTGTTCACCGAGACAATCGTTGTGCCATTTGGAATGCCGTTACCTTCGATTGGCTGACCAGGTGCGAACCCAGTGGCTGCACCCACGGTGAGAAGGCTTGTGCCAGCAGATCCGAATGAGGCGATGGCGGACACTGATTGCCTTATGTTGTCTGTCGCGGTTGCGTTGGCCAGCGTGTTAGGCGAGTAACCAGCGTAACCGACCGCATTGAGAGCACCGATACCATTACCGGCCGAGTAGCTGGCAAATTCACGGTCAATAATCGCCCAGCCGGTCTGCCCAGCTGCGTTGGCGATCAAATTGTTGGGTGTTGCAAGGGGCGTCGTAATAAGCAGCCGACTGTTGTTGCCCAACTGCCCTGAGACACCACGAAACAAAATCGTAGAGCGTGAGCCTGGTTCCTGAGTCAGGCTTGCCAAGGTCAGGACCGTGGAATTGACGTTCACACCATTGAGGAAGGAGTCGATAACGCTTTGTCCGCCCTTAAGCGTCATAGCGCCCATGGTTTCAGTCGATTCAGTGCCCTGCCGGTTGCGATACTGAAACATACCGCCACGCATCGTGATGGGCGCGGTATCGCTAATACGGTTATTGTCGTTCACTCCGAGATTTCCGGCCCCTTGGATTAACAGATTAGCGCTATTGATCTCAATCGCGGTACTGCCAGAAATGGATCCGGCATCCAGTAACTGAGTTCTGCCGCCATAGAGAAGTGTGGCTCCCGTGTAGCCTTGCACGTCATAGACATTCCAGTCAGTTCCCCCGGTACTCGCACGGGCAACAGCGATGTTGCCGTTGATTTTCCCAGCCCAGTTGGCACCACCAGCACCCAGCACCAGTGTTGCCTGCCCGCCGGCACTGTTGAGAATTGTCCCGCCATTGCCTGCGAGGAAGACATTGCCGCTATTGGAGAGGCTTTGAACAAACTGGACGCTACCATTGAGATCCAAAGTGCCACCGTTATTGACGACCAGTCCATTATTAAAGAAAATCGAATTTGTAGACGCAGCAGGCAACCTCAGTGTGCCTTGGTTCACAAAAGTCGGTCCTGTGTAAGTATTCACCGTTCCAATGGTCATCACTCCGGCACCCGATTTGGTCAAACCAGAGGTGCTACCAATAATAGCGCTATTTAGATTCACATTAGAAAGTGCATGCACAACCAAATCGCGAGCGCCTGGCACGCTCAAAACGCCACCAGTGATCGTCGTCGTACCCGCACCACCAAGTGCCAAAATACCACCGCTCTCGACATTGAGCGTGAAAGGCGAGGTCGTCGTCAGGGTGACTCCATTGGCTAAAGTCAGCGAATTGATCGATTGCGGTATGGTGAGACTCGTATTCGCACTCAATGAGACGTTGGCTTGGGCCACCATCGTGCTGGTCATTTCCGTGGAAGGATTTAGTGCTCGCAGCAGATCGACCCCCGTCGTAAGTCCTCCAGCATTGGAATTCGAAGTCGCAAAGGAGGCTCCCAAGCCCCCTGCAGTCGTATCGACGATTGCCCATGGCAAAATGGACTTATTGGTGCTGCCAGTGCCGCCGGTCTGCCCTAGGAAGGTCAAACCATTTGCCGCCAACGGCCCTGCAATAACTGCCGTATTGGCAGCGGCTGCATTCCCCAGGCCAGTCCCACGCAGCAGCGCTGTGGAACCTGTATTCCTAACCGTCGTCGTTGTCGTTCCCAACAGCAATGTCGTGGCCTGCGCCGCGTTTGGAGTCAGGGTAACGATACTGTGGCCAGGACCGAAGGTAAACGTTCCTGTCTGTTCAACCGTCGCTGCTCCTGCATTGCCTGAGATGTTTAGTTGGCCTCCAAACAATGTTGTCGGGCGCACGCCAAGACGATTGCCCACGTTTGTGGTGCCATTATTCAAACTCAATACGCCTCCAGGAGTCACCGATATTGTTCCAGTGCCAACAATAGAACCAGCTCCACTGATACTTAATGTTCCGGACATTATGTTAACACCGCCACTGCCGGGAGTGCTGGATCCAAAGACAGTCTTAACACTGCCGCCAACTGTGGCAGGGGCGGAGATCGACAAGGTCGTATTGGTTAGGATTCCGGTAACGGTAGAACCATCCGGAATATTGGGGTTGCCACTGATGGTCATGCCTGCATAAAAACCACTGGTGCTGGCTACGGTCACCACATTGCTGGTGGCTGTCGTTGTAGCAGTAAAGGCCGATGTGAAAACATCCGCAGCTGTGATGTCCCATGTCCCTGTTCCTATCTTATTGAAAGTTGCTAGGGCAGGCGAGTTGCTCAGATTGACCAACGGAGCAGACAAAGTGCCCTTCCCTGTTCCTGTAGCCGAAAGATAAATGTTCATCGCCTGCCCGGTTCCGCCAACACCCCAGTTCGACCGCGCGCCACCAGCCAAAATCAACTCCGTTCCATTCTCCACCCCTGCGATGATCGCATTGCGAGTCGAGTTATCTCCCGGCGCACCTGAAACGATGACTGGATTGGATATTGTATTGATGCCGACCACGTTGCGAATAGCTCCGCGTGAATCAATGCCTGAGATGTTGCGCCCACCCTGAGTGTTAATCTGGATTGTCTCATCAATGGTGTTTGTGCCCGTCAGATTGAGCGCCAGTTCAGCAGCTGTATCCCCGATGATCGTACGCAGCGAATTTCCATCCGTCGAGCCTGTATTGCCAAAAGCACCCACGTTGTTGATCTGCAACCGCCCCTGCCCAATGATCAGCAGGCCATTCCAGCCCGTTTGGGGTTGGGTAAGCACCAGAGTTCCCGTGTCATTCTTTTGCAGGTTGTTGGACACATTACTGTACTTAAAGTCGGAATTAAGGGTCAATGCGTTATTACCGGTGACTTCGATGGCATTATTCGCCTGCTGTAGGGTAATCACTCGGGAAGTGCCAAAAGAGCCCGTGGCTCGCAGTCCCGCGCCAGTGGCCGCATTGGTATTGATACGGATTTGATTCAGTGGGTCGCCGAAAGCCCCGTCAGTGGCCGCTGAGACGATCCCTGCGTTGATGGAGATGATCGGCGTAGCCGTGTAAGTTCCAGCAGGTGTCGCGTTAAGATTCTGGCTGAGCACGATTTGCTGCAAATTCACCGTCGGATTGGCAGCGGTCAGGTTATTACTCAGCGTGATCTGATTCCAACTCACATTTGGGTTGTTAGTAGTTACATTATTATTAAGCGTAAATTCTGTAGAGCTAGTCACCGCCAAGACCGTGGTTCCAGCGGGAATACCAGGCCCGGGTGCCAGCACCATGCCAGGAAGGAGTCCTGAGGTATCTGCTGTACTTAGTGTATTTGTCCCGACAGTCGCTGTCGTGGCGATGGTTGTAGTCGCAGGAATGGATGCGATCGTCGTTCCATTTGGAATGCCCGCACCCGTCACTGGCTGGCCAACGACATAATTATTATTTGTTGTTGTGCGCAGCACATTTGAACCAACCGCCCCAACTGTAGCCTGAGTCGAATTGTTGACAGCATTGATGACCGTCGAAGCAGGAATGCCAGCACCTGTAATCGGCTGCCCTGCTACCAATTGAGTTGTCGATGGCAAAGTCAGGGTAGCACTGCCAGATGCACCGAAAGCACCTGTCAATATTGCATTTCCACCGAACGAATTCGAAGCATTGCCCAGAACTAAAGTGCCAGCACCAGTCTTGGCGATACTCACATTTCCTGTGACAATTCCACTGAGCGCCAAGCCCTGAACCAAGTTTGATCCAGAGGCAGTATTTACTTGGAAAGTCGGCGCACCCGTCAGGGTCGTGCCATTGAGCACTTCGAGTCTGGAACCATTATTGTTAGCCACGATCAATGTGGTCTGCCCCATGCTCAGCGAATTGATTTGCGATGTCTTGTTGTTGGATTGGAGGAAATAGGGCGCAAAGGCCGTTCCAGCACGGCCCGTGGCAATCGTACTAGTACTCACCACGGTGATGCTTTGATTAAAGTTAAACGACTGCTGGCTTCCAGTGCCGTCCCCATCCTCCAGCAAAGACAGAATATTGCGATCGAGCGAGAACGTCCTGCCCGGCAGTGCGTTCACACTTTCCAATCGCAGTGCGCCACCTGGATCAAAGTTCAATTGACCCACAAACCCCGCGTTATTGCCACGTAATGTCACTGTGCCGCGCGTGACGTTGCTATTACCAATGCGCTGAGGGTCATTCTCGCCAGAGGCAACACCCGCAACTGTCGTCCCAGCATTCATTAGCGAGGAACGAATATTCAAAGTCGTTGTCGCACCACCCACGATGTTTGAGCCAATTGCAAGTGTAGCACCTGGATCTCCAACGGGCAGACCTCCCGCAATTGCGTCCAAAGTCAGGATGCCGCCATATGTAAGGTTATTGGTCCCGCCTGCAGTTGCCGGTGCCGACAATGTGAAACTTGTTGGACTCTCGATGCTCGCAATGGTCGCACCAGCGGGGATGCCAGTGCCGGACACACGTTGGCCGACTCGCAAATCAGCCGTGCTCAACACCATTACTGTCGAATTGGTATTCACGGTTGTCGAACTGATGGTTTGCGAAGCAATAGTCAGGTTGTTGCTAGTGCTGCCAAGAGTCGTTGTTGCAGCATTGACGATGGACTGGATCGTGGAGGTTTTTCTCACTTCAACGTCATTGGCAAAAGTTGGTCCGAGACCTGCATTCGTCGCACCTTTGGAATCGAGAACCAAATTGCTCCCATCCAACAAGATTTTGCCAGTACCGATTGGATTGAAAGCCCCCGTCGCTGTACTTCCTGTGAGCACGAGAGTAGGCGATGTTGAAAAGGTCAGCGCGGAGGACTGTGTCAGAGCAGCCTTCGTGGAAATCTCGATCGTTGTTCCATCAATGATATTTGTAATGACAGCCCCTGGATTGATACCTACTCCGCTTACCCCCATGTTCAGTTTCAAACCCGAAGAGTCGGACACCGATATTGTAGTCGATCCACCCGTGGTGTTGGAGGCCAGATTTGCTGAGGTTCCAGTTAATTTGATGGTGGAGGCCGCGCTCAATGGATTGGCATTGGCTGTTTGATTGAAATACAACCAGCCAGCTCCAGTTTTCTCGATCGTCATGGCCCGTGTCCCATCGGAGACCACCCCATCAAAGGCAACATTCGAATCAGAGTTGATCGTGACCGTTCCATTCACGGCTCCATTGCCAAACAAGGTTGGGGAACCCACCGTCCCTCCAAAGCGCAGAGTCTTACCAAAACCTGACCCATTGCCTGTCAAAAGCTGATCTGCGCCGTCGCGAGAGCTAATGGTCAGCTGCCTACCAGTATCCAAAGAGAGCGCACCCAGTTGGAAAGAACTCGCGTTACCTTTGAGATTGATCTCGGAGTTACCCGTTATCCGTACATCATTGCCCAACTGCACCGCATTGCTACCAACTGCAGCGGTGTTCACCTCTGCTTGGGTTAAATTTGTGAGTGCAGCACGGACATTGCCGGTATCAGGGCCAGAATAGTTGAGGTTGAGAGAACCTCCCCCTGCTCCCTGCACATAATCGATTCGGATTTCATGAAACCCCGATCCCAATTGCACCAAGACGCTGGAGAGATCCGTCGCTCCTTTACCTCCGTCGTTGTTAAGCACCATTTGGCCGTCGATAAAAATACGGGAGCCATCGTCAGGTGCCATGAAGAACGAATAAAGCCCAGGATTGGTGATTTCCACCTTGCTGAGGTATTGAATGCCATACGTCGCAACCGATTGAGTGACGTTAGTCGCATCTTGGTATCGGATGGAAGTGGTGGCTGCATTTCCATTCAGCACGTCCAGCGTATGCGTGGGTGTCAATGGCAGTGAATTCGCTGTTAGAAACGGTGTCACCGTCAAAGTCGGGTCAGGAGCGGTCAGATTCAGCGGTGCATTGCTGCCATTCACCAACGTGAATTGGGTGCCATTGAGAATCGCGCCGATTTTCGCTCCAGCCGGCACCCCCACACCTGTTACTCCCTGCCCTACCGCCACCACAGAAGTCGTGCTGATTGTCACCACATTACTGCTAACGGCTCCAGTCGAGATGAATGTGCGCACAGGCAATGTTTTACCCGTGGCAGTCTGTGTGAAGTCCACTCGACTAGAGTCCCCAGTGCCAGTCGTATTGAAGAGACGACCAGACAAGCCAATATTGAAATTGTTCGTCCCAACGAGATCCAATTTGGAACCACCTTCAAGAGTGACGGCGTTCCCTCCAAGCGGATTGGCTCGCAGCACAGCACTTGTTCCCACGAAGGTCTGAGCGCGCACTTCCAAATTTGTGCGATCTTGAACGGTGATTCCACCAATCAGATTGTTGGTAAAGACGGTGCCGTCTCCAAAATTAAGGTCTCCGTTTCCAAGAATGAGCGTGCCTCGATTTGGACTTGGTGCAACCGTCTGAATGACCATCCCATTGATGCCTGCAAGTGCTACATTCATTGATGCGACCACATCACTGCTATTCGTAGCATCACCAAGCTTGATCGTCGGCGTCCCTGTCAGCGTCAAAACCTTACTGTTATCAGCCGAGCTTAGCAGCACATCCGTCCCGGCAAACGTAATGCCACCAGCGGAAACCGAATCCTGCAGTGTCACCCGTATTGTATTGGAAATAGTCGGGTCACCAAAAATCGCAGTATCGCCATTGACCCAAGTTGCCCCCCCTGAGTTGAGTGTCGGCCCCCAGTTGAAGCTGGATAGATTCCAGTCATCGTTGAGTGATGAATCACCTCCAGGCCCCCAATAAACGACCGCTGCCTTAAGCGGCGTGGCGATCTGTGAGAAGAACATGAGCACGGTCATGAACCAGCCGAGTAAAATGCGATTTTGGCGGAGCGTTTTCATCAAAAAGTGGGGCTTAAAAGAAACAGTGAAATGCGAAATGGAATGGAAGTTTAGCTTTGCAAAACGGGCAACATTTTCGGCCTAATGACACAGCGTGAAGTCAAATCGATCATCTCGATTTTGGGCTGGGTAATGGGTAGTTGGCTCATGGACATGTTTGCGAGGTATCGTCGCTAAAATTTCTGGGGATACAGACAGATATTTCCAGCTATCGTTCAGAATAGCTAAAGCCCCCCGTTAGCGTCAATGCAAATACATTGGCCATACGAAAATCTGGATTTGAAAATCCTCAGGGCACCACCACTGCAGTGCCATCTAGGATTTCGACTCGGAAAGCCGCCAAATCTGCGGCGTCGCGCGTGACTAAAACGCTAATCCGGTGCGTGCCAGACGCTAAATCGAGTTCTTGCTGCCCATTGAGTTCCTTGAGTTCAGCACCATCGACGGCGATCACAATGCCCTTCACTTGGCTGAAACCCATTTTCACCTTTCCGGCGGCCTCCAGCTTGAGACCAAATTGAATAATCTTCGGAAACCATGGATACATTTTTTGAGCTGCGGGTAGCTCCGCCAGCGGCAGTTCACCATTCACCTGACTAATCGCCACCTGCCATGGATATGCATAGGTCGTATCATTTAGCGCAAAGCTGCCGACATGCCGCACATGGTCGATGTCTTTCTGCTCCATCTTCCCCATCGTCTTCCATACCCGCACGTAGCGGTTGGTTTGCGTCTTGTAGTTGCCTTCACGGCCCAATTCCGAAAGAAAGCGCACCAGATCGATAAATTCGTCCTCTCTGAGACTGGCGGTCATTCCGGGCGGCATCATGCTCACAGGACTCATCTGCCGGCTCGCAATGGCCGCTTTGGCCACTTTGATGATCTGATTAGCTGGGTCACGAATCGTCAACTCCTCAGCCCCATCGTTCACCATACCACCGGACACCACTCCACCATCCTTTTTGTTCACGATAACCATGTGGTAGCCCTCCTTGATCTTCTTGCTTGGCTCCAGCAGGCTTTCGATCAAATAATCCACTGGTGCGCTTGCTCCAATGCTGACCAAATTTGGCCCCAAAATCCCGCCAGACTCACCAATGGCGTGGCAAGTCATGCATAAGAGTTGCTGCCGGCGGTATACAACTTCACCACGGGCCGGATCACCATTATTCTTCACTTTATCGACCAGAATGGCCATTTCAGGGCCTGAGAGAGGCTTGTCCATTTGCTTAACGCCACCAGCTGTTTTCAGAGCATCCGCCAGCGGTCCCTGAATGCCACGGGAGGTCACCATACGGATGCCTTCAACAGCCACGAGGTCAGGAATCGTCTTGCCAGTCAGTTCCTTTGCCAGCACGCCTGGAAGCTGCTTGTTCTTCAAAAATGCAGCGAGAATCGGCTTCGCAACCTCGACATCCGCCTTTGCTAAAAACTCCACGGCCCGCCTCGCTGCCAACTGCGCCCCTACGGTGGTCAAACCGTCAATCATGAGGCCACGCAGGCTGTTGTCGGTCGATTCCACGAAGAGCTTGTCGAATAAATCCCGTGTCTTGCCGCCGCCGAGTGCGGTGAGGCCACGCATCGCACCTTCGCGGATTGGCGGGATTGTCTTCGTATCCGTTAGCAGAGTCACCAGTTTTTCCCGTGCCGGTTCGATCTTCCAGAGTCCAGCCAGCATTGTCGCCCGATGCACCACATGCGGCTCTGGTCGCACCAACCATGCTTGTGCGATTTCAGCGGCACCTTCGGGCACAATTTTGCGATCCGTGGCCGCCTTAAGCAGCGCATCCTGCAGACCGATGTAGTAAGGCCCCATCGCTGCATCGTTGACCAAATCAGTCAAAATCTTTGCCTGTGCTGCATCCACCGCATCACCCGCGACTGCCAGCACAGCCGCTGCGTCATCGGCACTCAGTTTGCCGGCCTTCAGCGCTGCAAACAGCGGCGGCAGGGCATCGCTGCGCCCGGTACTCTTCATGGCATAAACCAACTGCTTCGGCCTCTCATCCAGCTTCAGCTTGCCACTCAGCACCACAGGCATCCACACCTCCGCCTGCTCACGGCACATTTGCTCCAGCAAAAAGTCCAGCGATTCATCCATCGGAGAATCCAGCACCTTCAGTGCCACATTGATCGCGCTAGGCTTTTTCATCTCAGCCAGCACCGCTAGCGCCCACAGTCGCACTTGAGCATTTTC
Source organism: Verrucomicrobiaceae bacterium (assembly GCA_031411715.1). Classification (GTDB taxonomy): domain Bacteria; phylum Verrucomicrobiota; class Verrucomicrobiia; order Verrucomicrobiales; family Verrucomicrobiaceae; genus Prosthecobacter. The sequence goes on from JANOBP010000571.1 coordinate 9,670, forward strand.
ATCCGCTACGGCCTTATCGAGCACTTTCATCGCATCCGGCACTTCCTTCCAGCGATGACTTAGAATGCGCAGTGCCGCTGCACGTATACGCGCATCGCTGCTCTCCCAGAGTTTCCTCCAAAGCGTCGGTGAAAATGAATTCACGCCTTCCCGCGCCCAAGCTGCCTCCAGCAAAGCATGCGCATCATCGTTCTTCGCCGTCCACGCCTCGAGAGCTGGCAGCACTTGAGTCGCGCCTTGATCCCGTAGTTCACGCTTCGCAAAGCGCCGCACGTAATTTCGGTCACTTTTTAGCATCTCCAGCAGTTCTGGCGTCGCCGCACCAGCAATCATTGGCTTTGGGCTCAGTGGGCGACCTTTCGCCGTCACACGCCAGATACGGCCGTGCTCATGATCACGGCGTGCATCACGGAAATCGACCTCGCCGTGCTGGATGATCGGATTGTACCAGTCTGCGATGTAGAGTGCTCCATCTGGACCTGTTTTCACGTCAATCGGACGAAAGGCTCGATGCGTCGAAGCCAGCACATCCGGCATCTGCTTGGCGATGTAGCTGCTGCCGCTTGGCGTGAGCTTAAATCGATTCACACGATTCCCACGAAAGTCATTGAGGACAAAAGTGCCCTGCCAGTCCTCGGGAAAATGCGGATCTTCGATGATTTCAAGCCCAGACTGCTTTGGCTGCCCTGGACTCATGCCGTGGAGGATCCGCTTTGCTCCGGGTGATGTCGCAAATACCGAGCCGGGAAAGATAAAGTTCACCCCTTCCCCACCAGCTCCATCGCAGGCGAAACTCTGCCCCCAGCGATCGAATTCAAAGCCCCAAGGATTGATCAGTCCTTTGCTGATGATTTCAGCACGGCGCGTCTCAGGCCGGAATTCCCAAACACCACCACCCATCAAGCGACGCACACCGTAGGGCGTCTCCATGTGTGTGTGAATGTAGATCGACTGCAAAAAATACAGCATTCCCTCCGGCCCCCAGCGCATGGTGTGCAGCAAATGATGCGTGTCTTCGGTGCCAAAGCCACTGAGCAAGATCGTGCGCTCATCTGCCTTCAAATCCCCATCCGTATCCTTCAAAAACAGGACTTCTGTCGAGTTCGCCACATACAGACCACCATCACCTGGAGCTATGGCCGTGGGGATGTGTAAACCGTCTGCGAAGGTCGTTGATTTGTCCGCCTTGCCATCCCCGTCGGTGTCTTCAAGCACCACCACTTGATCCTTGGCCGCCTCACCCGGCTTGATGTGCGGATAGGTGGAACTGGTGACGACCCAGAGCCTGCCCTGGGCATCCCAGTTCATTTGGACCGGCTTTTGAATCATCGGCTCTGCGGCAAAAAGATTCACCTCGAAGCCTTCCGGCACCACGAAGGCCTTCCGCTCGGCTTCCGGGTCCGAATCTGGTAGATCTGCCACAGACACTGGCTGTGAGGCGAGTGAAAAGCCCGCAGCAAAAACTAAGAGGAGGCAGAAACGATAGATCATAAAATGAAGCTCATGATACGACTCTGCCACACCCTCTTGGCAAGCATTCTCTCCGAGATTTCGTCAAACAACACCAACTGAGGGTCAAACTCAGCCGTTATTGATCAAACCAGTCTGCGGCGACGGCGCATGAGGAGTGAAGCAAGCCCAAAGAGCAGTAGCAGCGCGCGGCTCGGCTCAGGCACAGCACCAGCAACGGCGATCACCCCATAAAGTTGGAAGGCGGTCGTATCCCAAGCGAGATTTGGGCCGAGTGCGGGAAGGGACAAGTCACCATTACCCGTGCTACTGATGCCAGCAGTGTGGTCAAAGCTACCTGTGAATGGCGTGCTGGTGACAGAGGTCCAGTCTAGGAGCTTAAATACGTCACCGACGACTCCGGTGTAGCTGCTGCTTGTGACAAGCACCGTGGAATTTGCCAGTGCACCCGTGCCCAAACTAAGAGATCCAGTGATGAGGTAGTCATGGCCGGTGGTGGCGGTGCTCCAGGTATTTGCATATGCAAGGGGGTTGTCGGTGAGGTAAGTAAGAGCGGTCATACCACCGCCTGCATTGCCACCAGAGGCCGTGAAGAAGGCAGCGTCATTGACGTTGGTGGAAGTAAGTCCCAACTGCACTTGGGAGCCATTGTTGACTGTCAAGGCGCTGGTGAAGGTCAGTGTGCCATCAGCGTTGCCGCCTGTCTGGCCAGGACGAAGAACGCCAACAGAGAGAGCGTCTATGCCGATAGTGGTGGCTCCGATAATAGTTCCCCGACCAGCCAAGACAGGAGCACCCGTGACTGTGGCACTGCCACCGGTCGTGGGGGTGGGGGCCGTGCCTAAAATGGTGGATCCCGTGGCTGTAGCTGAAACCGCTGAGCCTGCGCCAATGGAAGCCGTGAGCGCCGTGGCATTGGTGCCGACCTGGAGAGTACCCGCGCTGATGGTAGTGGCTCCAGTCCAAGTGTTGGTTCCTTCGACGAGGAGCAAACCAGCCGTCGTCTTGGTCAAACCGCCGGTGCCGTTGATGGCAGCCACGTTCATGAGGGTGCCGGACTTGAAGCCGAGCGTGTTGATCGTCTCCGTGGCACTGCCAATGTTGTGACCGGTGAGGTTCAGTGTTCCGCCGTCGAGATTGATGGTAGAGACGATGGCTGCGTTACCTGCACCAACACCTTCAATGATGTTGCCAGCAACCGTGAGACTGCCGCCGGTGCCACCTGCGACACCGGTGCCGCCGCTGGCTCCGGTG
>JANOBP010000572.1:0-9945 GCA_031411715.1 Verrucomicrobiaceae bacterium
AAAATTCAATCTTCGAGCCAGCCAACGAATTGCGGGCATAGCCAAAGCGCCGAAGGATAAGGACAAATACATCGCTATCGACCGAATCACAGAGGTCGAGGGCATACCAATCGAGCAATGGGAGTCACCGATTGATTTTGACAAGCTTACTGCCACCTTTCCAACAAAGCGCATCATTCTAGAAACAGCGAAGCCTTGTCCAGTCAGTGTTCGCATTCTGGATCTGGTTGCCCCACTGGGCAAAGGTCAGCGGGGACTCATCTGCGCGCCGCCGCGTAGCGGAAAGACCATTCTACTTAAGGATGTTGCCAAATCAATCGTTGCCAATCACAAGGAGATCGTTCTCATCGTAGTCCTACTCGACGAGCGCCCTGAAGAAGTCACGGACTTTGAAGAGACCGTCCAAGGCTGTGAGATCTACAGTTCCACATTTGACGAAAGTCCAAAAAGACACAGTCAAGTTGCAGAGATCGTTCGTGAGCGTGCCTGTAGGCTCGTGGAAATGAAGAAAGATGTCGTTATCTTGCTCGATAGTGTCACACGGCTTGCTCGAGGTTACAACTCGCTGAAAGGCGGGAAAGGGGCTGCTATGTCAGGCGGTTTGGACAAGAATGCGATGATCAAGCCTAAGAAATTTTTTGGTGCTGCACGAAATGTCGAAGAGGGGGGAAGTCTTACCATCATCGCGACAGCTCTCATTGAAACCGAAAGCAAAATGGACGAAGTCATCTTTGAAGAGTTTAAGGGCACCGGCAATATGGAGGCCACTCTGGATCGTGAGATTTCAGAGCGCCGCATATTCCCCGCATTGCACGTTCTTAAATCAGGGACACGACGTGATGACCTACTCTACCACCCAGAGGAGTTTAAACGCATTGCCCAAATTCGAAAACAACTCGCCCAAGTGCCGGCAGTTGAAGCACTTGAGCTGCTCATTCGGAATATTAACCGCACGAGCAACAACGCCGAGATCCTTCTCGGTGGCCTGAAGTGATGAGTGCTGTCCTTCCTAGCAGTGTGGGTTCATCCGCGCAGGCAGTGCAATCTCATCAACAGCCCCCTGTTAATGACCATGAGTTTATCGATACGTCGGCTCATTTAGAATCATGGGTCGCGAGCATGCATCAGTGGCTGGCTAGTAGTCCTGACAAGCGCTGCTGCCTTGACACCGAGGCTGATAGCCTTCACCATTACCACGAAAAACTCTGTCTCCTTCAAGTTAATTGCGCAGGTCGCTTTGCTCTGGTTGATCCTTTGGCTATTGCCGATGTTTCACCGCTTTTGCAATTGCTCGATGCACATGAGCTTTGGTTCCATGGTGCCGATTATGATCTCACCATGCTTCGTCGCACCTATGGTTGGAGCCCTCGTCTGATTCGTGATACCCAGATAGCTGCGCGACTACTTGGCGCCCGACAGTTCGGCCTCGCTGCTCTTGTGAAGAATCATTTTGATCTGGATCTCTGCAAGGCCTCTCAAAAGGCCGATTGGAGCCGTCGGCCGTTGCCGCCAAACATGCTTAGCTATGCCGTCGATGATGTGCGCTATCTCCTGCCGATTGCCGATCGTCTTGTTACAGATCTCAAAGCAAAAAATCGTGAAGACTGGTTCCATGAAAGTTGTCGTTCACTTCAAGAAGATGTCGCTGCTCGTGATAATGCCGCGCGCGAAGATCCTTGGCGCGTCAATGGCTGTGGACGTCTGCAGCCCAGGGGATTGGCCTTGCTGAAGGGAATGTGGGATTGGCGTGAGGGAATCGCTCAGCAACGAGATATCCCGTGTTTTAAAATTATGTCGAATAAGCAGATGGTGGCTTATGCGGAACAGTTTGAAGCTGGACAGCAACTCAATCCGCCCAATGGCTGGCGGCCTCGCTGGAAAAAAGAATTCTTTGACGCTGTGAGCGTCGTTACTGCGTCTGATTCATCTACGTGGCCAGTTCGACCCAAGAAAATAAAAAGTCGCCTCAGTGATGCACAGCATGACCAAATTGACAGGCTATGCGCTCATCGTGATCAAGTTGCCCAAAGACTAGAAATCGAGGCGTCACTGCTTGGTTCTCGGGCGACTATTGAAGATCTCGTTGTTCAAGGTGATCCAAGTTTACACCTGATGACTTGGCAGCATTCCTTACTTAGTGACGGGCTGCGGGACATGTCCGACTCATCTACCAGAGAGTGAAGCCTACAGTTCCAGCTTTGCGGATCTTGTCACTAATCAACATGAGCACCGAAGCGAACCCATAGAGCATATTAGAGAAACCGACCCAGATTGGCATGAAACTGTGTGGGATTAGGGGAGCCGAAATAGGTGATAGGGTTGGGTAGACAACGTTTATAAAAAACAAACCAGCGAGTGCAATCAGTGCAAAATGCCCAGCCAGTACTAGTCGACACCAGTTAAACTCATTCATGTACCCAAACATAATATAAATAGAAGCTGCATACCAGAGAATCGCACCACCCAGCCACCAAAATAGTTCATGGAAAAGCAGCATGGCGATAATGATAGCGCCCGTGATCATGTGGCACCACATAACCTTCCGTGTGAAACTCACCTCATTGTGGTAGGTAAGTCCGCGTTGTCTCTGGACGTCTAACATTTGATGATTAAAAACATAATTCTCCGAGATGAGCGATCTATTCTTGGGCAGGAGGGTGACAATACTCCATAAAGTTGTTTAGCGCACGCTTAGCGATATGGTCAGATAATTACAAGTAAAATTACGATTTTATCACCGTCTTCGGCTTGAGTTTTATTGGATTCAAAACATATGAGTAACAATAAAGCCTAAAAATACAAATCTTTTGTTGTTGATCTTATGTTTATTGCTAATTTTAGCGTAAACGAAACCGTAATGATCATGGGGTCGGGCTCGCGTTGGCTAGTAGGGGATCTCCCACGTTATGGACAACCAACTCACGGTTTTGAAACGGGACGTGCGCGTTCGTGTGCCAGCACGGCTGAGGCGCGGTCGGGGGCCGTCTCCGAGTATCGGCGCAGGGCGCAGCGAGCTTTCCGCTTGCAAAATGGCGGGCATCTCCAAGAACACTTTCTGGAGCTGGCTGCAAAGCCATGGATTGACGCAAAAGCGCGGCCTCTCGCCCTCGAAGTCCAGCAGCCACGCTCCGGTGCGCTTTGTGCAGGTGGTGGCGCAGGCTGCGCCCGCCTCAGCTTTGCTCGTGCGCTTGCCTGGTGGCGCGACCGCGGAGGTGGCCGATGAACTGCAAGCCGTGCTGGCGGCGCGACTTGTCCAATCCCTCGCCTGATCTGACCTCATGCTCAGCTTCACGGGTGGTATGAAGGTCGTCATTGAGATGAAACCCTGCGACATGCGCAAGGGGTTTCACCTCAATCGTTAACACCAAAGAATTAAAGAATCGGAACTTGTGGGTGGCTCTGCTTTCTTTGGTTCACCGTGGTTGGTCTGGGAGATGTTTTTTTCCTTAAACGCTGAATGCGTTCCGTTATCCATTCAATGTCCTCCTGCCGGAGAAAGCTCAAGTAGAGTGTCATCATGGTCAAAAAGAACAATCCGAGGTTGTAGGCGGTGAGGACGATACCGCCGTGCAGTAAGAAGCCAATGAGAAGGCCTGCTCGGTGCCAGCGTCTCACCATGAGGAGAACGGGCAGCATGATTTCGACTGCAATGACAAGGTATGTGCTAATCTGCAGCAGTAACTCATAGTCGGCAATCCAGATCATGGGCCAGCGAGAGTTATGAGAGAGAAAGAAATAGCCCATGAACTCACCATTCCACCAAAAACTGGTATCCATGCGGTCCAGAACCGTTTGCCAGTAAATAGTCAACACTTGGATTCGAATGAGAGTGAGGCCGTATTTGGGGGCAGTCTCGGTCGTATTTAGAAGTGCGCGACCGCCTCCGAGACACCAGCATTTTGGCAATGGACAAATCAGGACGAAAAATGAAAGCGTCCTCAGAATGAGGTCCCAGCCCCCCATTGCCAATGTTGAGCGTGCGGTATAAGAAACATACCAGATGTAGACGAAAAGAGCTGCTAATCGTGGCTTCACCCCAAGTAGCAGGAGAACCATGCTCAGAGCACTGATGAGCATGATGATGGCTACAGACGTCGCATCACGGAAATAGTAAAAGACTGTCACATATGGCCATCTGTAGTACTTTGCCAAAAACTCCTGATCGAGCATGCCAGCATCAGTAAAGAGGCTCTCTCGATCAGGCCAAAGATCCAAAAGATTCACCAGTGATACGAGTGCAAAACCTATTCGAAAAATCGAATAAATACGTGCATCCACAGGCCCTAGAAACAGGTTGATGTATCTGCTCTGTAAATATTTGAAGGTGTTATTCACGGCTTCACGGGGATGGGGGCGTCCTTGGCTAAATCGGATAGGATGAATGGCCCCATGCTGGATGTGCGCTTCACAGCAATTTCCCTCAGCGTCCGTACTCCGAGCATGCTTCTAGTATAGTACGCTTCTAGATCTAGGCTGATTATGCTCTCAGGTGGATAATGCTTCTTGTACAAAAGCTCCTTGGCAGCTCGGCGCATGTAGGCCTCGCGTTGTTCAGCATTCCCTTTGGCCAAAACAATCTCAGCCACCCAACCGTAGAAATGGTAATTCTCTGGTTTTGGATAAGGCTTTAGTCCTGGAAGCACAATGCCTTCGAATCTCACTGGTTGCGACGGTGCACGTACGGTGAATTTGATATCCAAACTGTGAAGAACGGGAATCGTATAAAACATGGACCATTCCTGCAGGCTGGTTGTACATCCTTCGTAAAATCGAATAGCCTTTCCAAAGAAATAGCGATCTCTGACTGCTGATGGGGTGATAGCTACAATCAAGAACAGCGCATGAATGGTTCCGAAAGCCAAGATGCATTTTTCACGGAATGTTCGATTATTGGCAGGCATGCGTCGTGGCTAGAAAACGATGTCGAGCCATGTCCTTCAAGCATTTCATGAAAAAAAGTCGCTTGGGGCTGTCTAAGATCCTGCTTAGTGCCAGTCCGCCCAACATGGCAGCAAAGGTAAGTCGAAGGTTCTTTACGTGAAAAGAGCTGATTTGCGTCGTTAGTGAGAGGGTAATGATGTCACCCATTCTCCATCGAATATCGCTGGCCTTTCTCCTCGCTGGCACCGCGCACGCCGTCGATTTCAATCGTGAAGTGCGCCCGGTGCTCGCGCAGCAGTGCTTTGCTTGTCATGGCATGGATGATCATGCGCGGAAAGGTAAGCTGCGGCTCGATTTGCGTGATTCGGCAGTGGGCGCGGGGAAATCGGGTGAGATCGCTATTGTTCCTGGCAAGCCGGAGACGAGTGAGATCATCAAGCGACTTCTCTCCACGGATGAAGATGAGCAAATGCCGCCGCCGCATACGAAGAAGGTCGTTTCTGAGAAGGATAAGGCCATCCTCAAGCAATGGATCGCCGAAGGGGCCAAGTATGAGGCTCATTGGGCTTACACGCCGCCGCAGGCTGGTGCCGATGCCAAGGCGAGTATTGATGGATTCATTCGGGAGCGACTCGCCAAAGAAGGATTGAAGCCTTCGGAGGAAGCAGATCGTTACACGCTTGTTCGTCGCGTCTATCTCGATCTCATCGGCCTGCCACCCACACCCGCAGAAGCGGACGCCTTTGTGAATGACAAAGCGCCGGATGCTTATGACAAGCTTGTGGACTCACTCCTCGCCTCCAAGCAATACGGCGAGCGCTGGGCGCGGCGCTGGCTGGATCTTGCGCGATATGCGGACACGAACGGCTTTGAAAAGGATCGTCCGCGGAGCATTTGGCCGTATCGCGATTGGGTGGTGAAGGCGTTGAATGATGATATGCCTTTTGATCAATTCAGCATCAAGCAGATCGCTGGTGACATGTTGCCGAAGGCCACGCCAGAGGACCTCATCGCCACAGGGTTTCATCGCAACACCATGCTCAATGAAGTGGGCGGCATCGATCCAAATGAATACCGTTTTTACGCCATGGTGGATCGCATCAGTGTCACGGGCACCACGTGGATGGGCCTGACCATGAACTGCTGCCAGTGCCACACGCACAAATACGATCCCATCCTGCACACCGACTACTACAGCACCATGGCGCTGCTGAACAACGCCAGCGAGCCGACCCATTACATCCCCACGCCTGACATCGAAGCTCAAAAGAAAGCGCAGGCCGAGAAGATCACCAAATTGGAGGCTGAATTGCCTTCGAAGTTTCCTGGTGGTGCCGCTGCGATGCAAAGCCGCTTCGCAGGTTGGATCGAAGGTGAATCGCATCGCGCTTCCAAGTGGCAAATCATTCGACCCACGAAGATGGAGACCACCATGCCGCATCTGGAGCAACAGGCCGATGGCTTCATTCTCGGCAGCGGCGACATCTCGAAGAGCGATGTCTATGATTTGAGCTTCAAAGCGCCGATCAAAGGCGTCACTGCCATCAAGCTCGAAGTCGCCAGTCATCCGAGTCTGCCGAACGACGGACCTGGCCTAACGAATTACGAAGGACCACTCGGAGGATTTTTCCTCAGTGAGCTACAAGCCTTCCAGAAAGGTCAGCCGATCAAAATCACTCGCGCCGAGGCCACCAACGATGAGGAAGAAGACCGCATCAGCGATGCCGCTGCCGCCAATCCAAAAGCGAAGGCCAAAGCAGCTCGTAAGCCCAAGAAAACCAACAACGCCACCGCCGCACTGGATTCAGAGATGTCCAGTGGCTGGCAGGTGCTCGGTGGTTACGGCGTGCAACACGCTGCAGTGTTTTATTTCGAGCAGCCTGTGGATCTCACTGACGGTTTTGATTTGAAGATGCTCTTTGAAAAGCACTTCGCCTGCCCGCTCGGCCACTTCCGCATCTCCTTGACCACCAGCGATCACGCCGAGGCCACGGGACACCCTGCGGAGGTCGAAGAAGCACTTGCAGCGAATGACCCATCGAAGCGCGAAGTGCTACTGCGTCGTTTCCTCGAAACCTCGCCTGAGATGAAGCAAGCCGTTGCCCCGCTTCTCGCCGCACGGAAAAATCCTCCGCGTGGACAGCCCACGCTGGTCATGAACGAGCGACCAGCATCGAATCCACGTCCCACGCAACGGCATCACCGCGGCGAATACCTTCAACCCAAAGAAGAGGTGCCGCCCGCTGTGCCAGCCTTTCTTCCACAACTGCCAAAAGACGCGCCAGCCAATCGACTCACCTTTGCCAAGTGGCTCTTCGCTCCAGCAAATCCACTCACCGCGCGCGTCACGGTCAACCGGCAGTGGCAGGCCTTCTTTGGTCGCGGCTTCGTCAAATCACTCGAAGACTTTGGCTATCAAAGCGACCCACCTTCCCATCCCGAACTGCTCGACTGGCTTGCCGTTGAGTTCGTAAAGCAAGGTTGGTCCATGAAGAAGCTGCATCGACTCATCGTCACCAGCGCCACCTACAAGCAGTCCTCCCGAGTCACGCCGGAACTGCTCCAGCGCGATCCTGAAAACATCCTGCTCGCTCGCGGTGCACGTTTCCGACTCGATGCCGAAATCATTCGCGACTCGGCTTTAAAAGCCGCAGGTGTCCTGTCGCTAAAAATGGGCGGCCCCGGCGTCTATCCGCCGCAACCCGCCAGCGTGACCTCCGAAGGTGCCTATGGCAAAATCGAGTGGAAAATCAGCGAAGGCGAAGACCACTTCCGTCGCAGCCTTTACACCTTCACCAAGCGCACCGCGCCCTTCGCCATGGCCACCACGTTTGATGCGCCGACCGGCGAATCCTGCCTCGCGAGACGCGATGTTTCCAACAGCCCACTGCAAGCCCTCACGCTGCTTAACGATCAAATGTTCATGGAAGCCGCTCAAGCCATGGCCAAACAAGTGATCGCCGAATCCCAATCCGACGACGAGCGCCTCACCAACATCTTCCGCCGCTGCACCACCCGCCCCACCGCTGCCGATGAACTCGCCATGCTCCAATCCTTCCTCCAAAAACAACGCGACAAAAAACTCGAAGGCGAAGCGCTCTGGGCAGCGGTGAGCCGCGCGGCGCTGAATCTGGATGAAACGATTACTCACCCATGACCGAACAAGCTCTAAGAAAAGAAACAGACTCCGTCGGAGAGGTGCGCCAAATGCACCTTGCCAAGGCTCTGTTTTTATCCTTCTGCCTTTTCAGTCTTAGCATGGTGATTGATCAGACAGCTCGCTGGACGGACCGCTTTCATGGCTTCGTAAACGGCCTCTTTCAAACCATCTACTTTGGAATCGGATGGTGCATTTATCTCCTCCCTTGGAGCGTGGCGATCTTTTCGCTCTATCGCTGGATGAAATGGAAACGTTTCAGAACTTATTGGATCTTCGGGCCAACAATTATCATTTTCCTGATGGTAATTGTTGGACTCGTTCTCGAGCCGCCAACGCCGCAAAACCGATTCAGATCGTTCACAAAGGTGGAACTCCCTGAAATGGCTTCCAATATTCGTTACTCGTTCAGCGGCGGGGGTCTGGCTGATTACGGAGATCAGTATTACTTTAAGTGCAGTCCCGACGAGGTGAAACGCCTCATCAGCGAAATGCGCTTAGAGATTGATCAGGGTTACACGTCTCGCGAGTCTTATACACTCATTGCAGGATTCCCGGAACGCTCAGACCCGAAGACATGGATCGGAGGCACTCAATATAGAAGATGTGACGATTCGTGGTCCTACTACTTGCTGACCAACAAAGACCACACTGAGGTCTATATTTACATCTTTTGCATCTGAACTTCATTTGAGATAGACATGAACACCTCCAACATCACCCGCCGCCATTTCTTCCAAGACTGCGGCATTGGCACTGGCAAGATCGCTTTGGCATCGCTGCTGGCGGAATCGGCTTATGGATCGAGCAAGAGCCCGAATGTGGCTGCGGCTCCGCATTCGCAACCGAAGGCGAAAGCTGTGATCCACATGTTCATGGCGGGTGCGCCGTCGCAGCTTGAGCTTTTCGACAACAAACCGCTGCTGACGAAATTTGAGGGCAAGCCGATCCCGCCTTCGATCATCGGTGGGCAGCGTTATGCCTTCATCCGGCCGGATGCGGCGGTTTTGGGGCCGCGCTTCAAGTTTGCCAAGCATGGGCAGAGTGGCTTGGAGTTATCCGAGATGCTGCCGCATTTGGCGACGGTGGTGGATGACATCGCCATCATCAAATCCTGCCGCACCACGCAGTTCAATCATGCACCGGCACAAATTTTTATGAACACGGGCTTCTCGCAGCCTGGTCGCCCGAGCATGGGCTCGTGGATCACTTATGGTCTCGGCTCGGAGTCGCGTGATCTGCCGTCTTTCGTCGTGATGAGCACTGGCAGCGGCATCAGTGGTGGCGCGGCATGTTGGGGCAGTGGTTTCCTGCCGAGCATCTATTCGGGCACACGCTTCCGTAACACGGGAGACCCCATTTTGAATGTGAGCACGCCACAGGGGATCGAAGATGGCACGCAGCGCGATACAATTGATCTCATCAACGCGATGAATCATCGCCGACTCAAACTGGATGGCGATAGCGAGACCGCGACGCGAATCGCGAACTACGAGATGGCCTACCGCCTGCAAAGCTCCGCGCCTGAGCTGATGGACCTCACCAGCGAGGACAAGGCGACGCTGGAGATGTATGGTTGCGATCCGAAGGTGCCGTCCTTTGCCCGTGCCTGCTTGCTGGCTCGGCGCATGGTCGAGCGCGGTGTCCGCTTCATCAATATCTACAACGAAGGCTGGGATGCGCACAGCGATGTCGCAGGCAATGTGAAGAAAAACTGCGGCATCACAGATCAAGCCAGCGCTGCGCTCATCAAGGATCTCAAACAACGCGGCATGCTCGATGACACGCTCGTCGTCTGGGGTGGTGAGTTCGGTCGCACGCCGATGGTGGAGGCCAGTGTGTCACTGGGCCGCAGCATGGGTCGCGATCATCATCCGCAGGCCTTCAGCATGTGGATGGCCGGTGGC
>JANOBP010000573.1:0-3119 GCA_031411715.1 Verrucomicrobiaceae bacterium
AAAGCAAGCAGGTCAAACTCGTGCTCGCAGCACCCACCGGCCGTGCAGCGAAGAGATTGACCGAAAGCACCGGCCTGGAGGCCAAAACGCTGCATCGACTGCTTGAGTTCCAAGGCGACGGTCAATGGGGACGTCATCGCGGCAAGCCGCTCGTGGGCGATTTGTTCGTCATCGACGAAGCATCGATGATTGATGCACCGTTGATGGCGCAATTGCTCTCCGCACTGCCGCAGGGCGCGCATTTGCTCATCGTTGGCGATGCGGATCAGCTCCCGTCCGTCGGTCCCGGCATGGTGCTGCATGATTTGATAGCCAGCGGTGCCGTGCCGTGCGTGAAGCTCACGGAAATCTTCCGCCAGGCCGCCAGCAGTCGCATCATCACCAGTGCCCATGCCATCAATCGCGGTCAGGTGCCCGATCTGAAGCCCTCACGCGCCAGCGACTTCTTTTTCCTCGAAGCCAGCGAACCGGAGGAAATCAAACACACTCTCGTGCAACTGGCGCATACACGACTGGCGGCCAAATATGGTTTTGATTCCATCGCTGACATCCAAGTGCTCACGCCGATGAATCGCAATCTGCTAGGCACGCAATCGCTCAATCAATCCCTGCAACTCGCGCTCAATCCGCCGAACGAGCTGAAGTTCGAAATCGAGCGCTTTGGCGTGACCTTCCGCGTCGGCGACAAGGTTATTCAGACGCACAACAACTACGACAAGGAAGTCTTCAACGGCGACATCGGCCACATCGCCGTCATCGACACCGATCCGGTCAAAGTCCATGTGCGCTACGATGCGGAGCGCCTCGTTGAATACGAACCCGGCGAACTCGATGAACTGCAACTGGCCTATGCCTTGACGATTCACAAAAGCCAGGGCAGCGAGTTTCCCTGCGTCATCATTCCCGTGAGTACCCAGCATTACGTGCTGCTGGAGCGCAGTTTGATTTACACCGCCATCACGCGTGCGAAGAAGCTGTGCGTCCTTGTCGGTGACGAGCGCGCGCTTTCACTGGCCGTGGGCAAGCAGGAGAGTCGGAAACGGTGGACTGGCCTGAGGGCAATGCTGTAACAGCTCAAATCGCCAGCGCGTTCTCCGCGTCGCCAAAATGCCCCGTATGAGCACCCATACGATCCATCAAGGCAATGTGAAGGCGGCAGAGTTTGCGATTCGGGTCGGCACTGAGGTCGTGGAAGCGTCCGCCTTGGATGGTGCCTCCACCACCGCCTGCGAGGACAACGGGGAGCTGCCTCGAATCGTGCGCGTTGCCGTCCATGAGGCTGCTGGTGAGTAGGATCATGCTGTTTTCCAACAGCGTGCGCTCGCCTTCATTCGTGGCCTTCATCTTGGTGAGGAACTCGGCCCAGAGCTTGACCTGATGCTCGTTCACTCGCTGATACATGCTCAGGCGATGCTCATCTCCAGCGTGGTGGGACAATTCATGAATACCACCGCTAATGCCGTCGAGGCTGGGGAAGCGCATGTTGGAGAGGTCGTTGTTCATCATGAAGGTCGCCACGCGCGTGCGGTCCATCTGGAAGGCGAGCAGCATGATGTCGAACATGAGGCGCAGGTGGTCCTCGCTGCTCGCGGGGATGCCTGCGGCTGGCCTGCCAATGGTTGGAGCCTTCACGGTGGGCATCCAGCCCTGACCGTTGGTTTCGGCTTGGCTGATTTTCTCGGCGAGTTCGACACGCTGCTCGATCTCGCGCACGGAGGTCAGATACTCGTCGAGTTTTTGCTTGTCGCGGCTGCTGAGCTTCGGCTTGAGGCTGTTCGCATCATCAAGAACGAGGTCGAGGATGCTCTTATCGCGCTTGCGGCGGCTGCCGTCGTCAAAGAGTTGGTCAAAGGCCTGCTGCGGGAAGATTTCCTTCGGCGCGGGTGTCGTGGGCGTGCTCCACGAAATGTAGGCGGAATAGATCGACGTGAAGCCGCTATCCGTGCTGTAACTCGGTCGCTCCGTGCCGAGCACGACACTCGGAACAGGTGTGAACTTGCCCGTGTGCGCTGCGATGAGCTGATCCATCGTGGTGCCAACTTCGACATCGGTGGTTGTCTTTTTCACCTTGAGGCCGCAGAGCACGTTCATCTTTGGATAGTGACCGCCTTCGCCCTCCACCGTCGTGGGATTCCACAGCCCTTTGAAAACGCTGATGTGTTTCTTGAGCCCTTCGAGCGGCGTGAGCGACTTCATGAGCTCCATGCCGTTGGCACCCATGGATGCACCCCAGTGATGCGGATTCACACCATTGCCCGTGAAGCATACGGCGAGCCGACGCGGTGCGGTGTTGTTTTTAACCGATTCAGCTCCGAAAGCGCAAATGGACTCCAGCCACGGCAGGCCAAGCGCTGCACCAGTGCCACGGAGGAAGAGACGACGAGAGGTATTCATGGGTATGATATGAAAAGGATTACGGATTGGAGGCGACGGTTGCTTCAGCTCGTCGATTCAAGAACTGCCTGCTCTTGACGATTTCGAGCACGGCGGCGGAAAAATGGCCGCCATTGGCTTTCAGCGAGGCCTGCATCTGCTGGAGGAGTTTTTTGTCGCTGGGAAGGGTTTGGCGGCCGAGGGAGTAGCCTAGGAGTTTGCGGGTGAATTGGGTGAGAAACTGGGGCTCGTTCTTTTTGAGGTAGTCGCGCAGGCCGGCGAGGCCTTGGAAGGTGGTGCCGTCTTTCAGCTCGCCTTTGTCATCGATGTCGGGGTCGTTGCGGAAGCGGCCGATGGGATCAAAGCGCTCCAATGCGAAGCCGAGTGGGTCAATGCGCTCGTGGCAGACGGCGCAGGCGGCATCGGCGCGGTGCTGCATGAGCGATTCGCGAAGGGAGGCGGGTTTGGCTGCTTCTTTGAGCTCAGGGACGTTCGGTGGTGGCGGCGGAGAGCTGAAACCGAGAACGACCTGATAAAGATAGTCGCCACGCAGCACCGGGCTGGTGCGGTGAGGGCGTGAGGTCTTGGTGAGGATGGCTCCCATGCCCAATAAGCCACCGCGATGATGCTGCGCGACTTTGACTTCACGAAACTCATTGCCAACGATGTTCGGGACACCGTAGTGCCAGCCGAGTCGCTCGTTCATGAAGCTGTAGTCGCCGCTGATGATGTCGGAAACGTTGCGG
>JANOBP010000574.1:0-2354 GCA_031411715.1 Verrucomicrobiaceae bacterium
ACAACCTCGCCCTCGTCCCGATGCGCTCCGCTCAGGATGCCACTCCCGGTGTAAAGTCTCACATGTGGTTCAAGCCCATCAAGGAAGGCACTTGGGACATCATCTGCGGCCAACTTTGCGGCCCGGGCCATGCTCAGATGCGTGCTGTTCTCGAAGTCATTCCAGAAAAAGAATTCAACGACTGGAGCAAAGAGCAATCCACTGCAGCCGCTAAGAAATCCGCCGAAGCAGCCGCTGCTCCTGCCGCGAAGTGATTCGCGGGTGGAATGGGCTGCTGCAACGAAGTGCTCAGTGCTTAGTGCTCAGTTACTGAGGACTCGGCACTCATCACGACCTCCATCGCCGCAACCAGCGCTCTCAATCACATGACCCGCGCCTTCCACCGCTTCTCCCTCTTCACGCTCGCCGTTGGAGTTCTGCTCATTTGGTGGGGCGCTGCCGTCACAACTGAGGACGTAGGCCTTGCCGTTCCAGACTGGCCGCTGTGCTTCGGGAAAATCAATCCAGAGGGCTGGTATCGTATCCCTGCGTTGCTTCTTGAGCACGGCCACCGCTGGATCGCCACCACCATCGGCTTTCTGGTTCTCGCGCAATACTTTTGGGCCTTCGCCAAGTACAAACCCAACTTCATTGAAGCCGCCATCATCGTCCTTTGTGGAGCAGGGTATCTGGTTCTTGTTTACATGGGGCAACTTGCCGCTGCCGCCTTCATTCTCTTCCTCGCCTTCAGTTGGCTATTCATGACCTGGCTCGGTCAGCGCTGGCATCTCCTGCGTGGCCTGACCACACTCGCGCTCTTCCTGGTGATCCTTCAGGCATCTCTCGGTGGTCTGCGAGTCCTCAAGATGTCCAACGCCTATGGCATCGTTCATGGAACCCTCGGCCAGTTGTTTTTCTGCCTGCTTCTTTTCATCGCCTTCGCCTCCTCACGCACTTGGGAGGAGGGAAAACTCCACCTGAGTGCCGCCACGGCGCGTAAAGCCCGCATCTGGTCACTTGTCCTTTTCTTCACCGTCTTCACCCAGCTTGTCATCGGTGCCGCGCTTCGCCACACGCAGCGGGATCACCTCGCCGCCAGTGACATTCTCACCACCGCTGGTCACTTCATCCCGCCCACCTCGTCTGCCGACGTCTTCCTTCTCTTCATGCACAAGTCCTGGGGTATGATGACCGCTGCGCTTCTCATCTACGTCGCCATTCAGGCCCATCGCTGGCTCATCAGCATCCCACGTCTGCGTTTCGTGCCCGTGCTGCTGGTCTACCTTCCTGCCGTCCAGGTCACGCTTGGCATCTTCGTCATCCTCACCGGTAAATCCTTCTGGATCACCAACTTCCACGTCATCAACGGTCTCACCCTCCTAGCCCTCACCTTCATCCTCACCACCACGCTCTGGGGCAGCCACCTGCGCACCCCTCAGCTTAGCAAGAAAGACTGAGGCTGCGGTGCACCGAGTCATCAACTTGCGAGTCTGACAAGCATCGTTGACTTTTCTCCTCGGAATCTCTGTTTATTTATAAGTCCAAAAATTATTAATTAACGCTGTAGTGGCGACCAGACGTATCAGTGGCACTGCCTGCGCCCACGGGAACGGGAGTGCCCGGAGAATAGAGATAGCGTAATTGGGTGAAGTCAGCTTTGCCGGGCAGACCAAAGGGGCCGTGCGCACTCATGGTGCAGCCGTTTTGAATCGTGTGGCGCAGACCGAGTGCATGGCCGATTTCGTGCGGAAGCCAGTCCGTTATGGGATCCGCAAGCCAGGCAAACGACTTCGTGCTCCACCATTCCGAGGGATCAAGATAGATGTGGCCGCGATTTTTGCTCCACGGGTAAATGGCGTGTCCCATAATGCCGAGACGGCCGTCCCATGTTTTACCAGGTGGTGGTTCAAAGCCGACAACAATATCAGCACGCGCGCCGGATGATGGCGAAAATGTGAAGACGCGACCAGGTTCCCATGATTTGAAACTTTTATCAATCTCACGAACCAAATTGTGATGAACCAGATTTTTTGGAATGGGGGTCAGCGTATTCAGGCGCCATAACAGATGCGGCTTATTCCACAGCCCAGATTTCTGGTAACTTATTGGAATTTGCTGCCAGCTAGTTCGTGGATAAGAACAGCTATTGATCATGGAGATCAGCCCAAGCATTAAGAGCATTCGGAGTATAGCAGTTTTCATGGCTTGTGCATGTTATGAGGATTTTGGCGTAAAGGCATCAGAGCATTCTCTGTATGCGTACAGTTGAACTGAGCCGCTGCGCGGAGGGGCGTGAGGGGCTTTGGGGTGGGGATTACGCTGGGGGTCTATGTCACCTCTACGTGCCCAATACATCGGGCTGCTGACCCTTCGGG
>JANOBP010000575.1:0-6756 GCA_031411715.1 Verrucomicrobiaceae bacterium
AGCCAATGCTCGCGGGCTGCCCAACTTCGCCAACTTCCGCATTCGAATCCTCTTCTATTGCGCCAAGCTAGACATGATGCCCGCCTGATAACAATCACAGCTTTTTGCCAAAAGAACCTGAAAAAGGGCGACACAACAATCGAAGACGCACTTCGATCGCGAACCTTTAAGAGTCTAGCGATCAAGCGGATCGACCGTGAATGCTACCTAGTGGTGACAGCGGATGGAGCCACACGTGTTCTCACAAACGAAGATGGCGACTCAATGAAGTTTCGGCATGCATGGCAGATTCGCGAATGGCTCCTGCAGAAGTACCAGATCGCCACTGAAACGATTCCCGTCGAAACCTACCGATAAACACCGCCGCGCCTCCTTGCTGCCACTGTATAATTGAAGTGCGATCTTGAGAAATATGTCGATGAAGGCATTTTGAACTCATGAAAACCAAGACCAAAGCCGTCAGCGCCAAGAGTCAGGCCCGCAGATTGATCGACAAGCTGCCAGCATCGGCATCTTGGGACGATGTGATGCAGCAGATTTATGTGCGGCAGAAAATCGAGGCAGGCATCGCTGATCTGAATGCTGGCCGTCGTCATACGCATGCCAGCATCAAACGTGAGTTCGGCGTGGCGTGAATATTTTCTGGTCCAGTCAGGCGCGGAAGGACTTGCAGTCGATTCGGGCCTTCATCGCCAAAGATTCGGCGTTCTATGCGGATCGCATGGCGACCAGAATCATTGAACGCACGGACATTCTCATGCTTCATCCGCATGCGGGACATCCGGTGCATGAGGCACTCGATCTGGACGTGCGGGAGATTCACGTTGCGTCCTACCGCATCATTTATCGAGTGCTGCTCGATGAGGTGGAAATCGTCACGCTGGTGCATTTTGCCCAGCGCTTGAACCTAAAACGGCTGCGCTAGACAACGACAGTCCCCAACGCACTCTCAAGCATTGCCAACCAAAGGGAGGAATTTCACCTCACTCGCACAATCTTGCCGCCAGTATTCGTTAGAGAGCTATGAAACGCACCCTGCTTACCCTCGCTCTACTGACCACGTCCTGCTTTGCTCAAGCTGAAGAAAAAGCCAAGAGCTTCGAAGCCACCAATACCAACGGAGCCAAGGTCAGCTTCCCCTCTGACTATAAGGGCAAAATCGTCATGCTCGACTTTTGGGCCACGTGGTGCGGGCCTTGCATCGGCGAACTGCCGAATCTCACGAAGGTGCATGCTGATTTGAGTGCCAAGGGCTTCGAGGTGCTCGGTATCAGCCTCGATAGTGAGAGTACGCAGGGCAAGTTGGCGCAGTTCACCAAGGATAAGGGCATGACATGGCCGCAGATCTGCGATGGCAAGGGATGGGACGCGGAATTGGCCAAACTCTATGCCGTGCGCTCCATTCCCGCGTGCTTCCTTGTCGATGGCACGACAGGTAAACTTCTCGCCACCAGTCGTGAACTGCGCGGTGCCTCACTGCGGCCAACCGTTGAAAAAGCGCTCGGCCTTCCACTGAGTGGAACACCTCCCGTGGTCGCCAAAAGCACCACGCCAGCGGCTCCGCCGTTACCGCCAGATCCATTACTCGAAATCGCCGCCAAGGCGGTGAAGTCCGGTAAATTCCTCGATCATCTCAAAGCCAAGGCTCAGCTCAAGCAGCCGAAGCCAGGTGCCATTTCTCTACAAACGGAATCCACGGAGTCCAAATCAAGCCGTGACATTGCTCGACTCGCACGCACAGGCCATCTGCGTGCAGGATGGTTCTACCGCTGCACCAAGTGCGATAGGATGCATCTGAATCTCGCGGGTGCTTACGCCATCGCGCCGGATGTCGTTGCCACAGCCAATCATGTCATTGAACCACCTGAGACTCTCAAAGAAGGCTGGCTGATCATCGCCGATGAACAAAACGAAGTCTATACCACCACAGCCATCCTCGGAGCCGATGCAGCGTCCGACGCCGCTTTGATCCGCGTCAGCGCTGGCGGCCTGAAACCGCTTCCTCTCCGTGCTGATGTTGAATTAGGTGAGCCCGCCTACTGTTTCAGTGATCCGCTCAAACACCGTGGCTATTTCAGCGCCGGCATCGTGAATCGCTTCTACGCGCTCGGCGATTCCAAGGAACCCAAACTGCAACGCATGAACGTCAGTACCGACTGGGCACAGGGCAGCAGCGGCTCAGCCGTTCTCGACGAATATGGCAACGTCATCGGCCACGTCGCCCGCATCTCCACCTTCAACAGCAATCCGCCCAGCAAAACAGCTCCAACTCAGGCATCATCAGGCACCACCCTCGTGATGCACGAAGCCATTCCCGCAAAAGCCATCCTGCAACTTGTGAAGCGTGCCAACGAGGCCGCCGCTCAATGAAGATCATTAGATCCGTCGCAGCAGCACACCTGCGAGAAGCACCAAGAGTCCACTCCACGCGAACCAGTAGCCCACGGGCTTCAACTGCATCACCGGTGCCAATCCAGCCAAGATGGCTGACGACTCGTAGCGCGGCAGCGCCTTCAGGCTCTCGGGCGTTTTGCCATTGAGCCGATATTCCGCCGGGTAAGGCGCGTGGTAGTGCTTCACGTCGAGTTTGTCATGATCACGATCATGCATGCGCAGGCTGAGGTGCTTTCGCTTGCCGAGCGGGATGCGCGCCTCGTAACGTCCGAGGCCCGTTTCGCGAATCGTCACATCCTGCGTGTTGCCATTCTCGTCCAAGGCCTGCGCATTCCACGCAATGCCTGAGACGGGCGCACCGTCCTCGCCACGACGTTCGATCTTCATTACCCACGCACCGTCTTTGATTTCGCCACGTGACTCCATGCCTTCCACATCCGCCTTGCGCAGCGCACCACGCAACACCTGCGCCCAGAAACGACCGCAGCCATCCCACGCGAGCCATTCACCGCCCCACACCTCCGTGAGATCCCCCGTGTAGGCCAAGCCGATGCCCAAACCAAATCGTCCGACTGCCAGCAGCGGATCACCACTTTCTGCTCCAAGCAAGACTTGCGCCGCCGGTTTCGCCTCAGTCATCACATAGCCGAGCACGACGGGAAGCCCCTCTGCTTCATAGCCGGTGATCATCGGATGCTCCGTGATGCCGATGTGCGTAAAGACACCCTCCTGCACCGCGCTCTTTGAGGCTTGTGTCGTTTCCTTCGTAAAGATCTGCGGCAGCGTCGCCGGATCGTTGCTCTCGTAATAGCGGCCCTTCCCTGCCTCCGCAATCTGTTGCAGCAACTCACGCGCCGCACCATCACCGAGTCCCACGGCGCTCACCGTTGCGCCGCTATCGACGAGCTGCTGTACGAGCCCCATGTGGTCCGCCTCGCCAGTCTGGCCATCCGTAAGACAGATCATATGCTTCACCTTTGCCGTGGTGCGATCCAGCATTTCCTTCCCCGCCACCATGCCACTGTACATGAAGGTGCCACCGCCTTCCGCGATGGAATCGATCGCGGCCTGAATCGTTCCCTGCTGCGAAGCCGGTGTCATCTCGCAGATGATCTGCGCCTCGCCATCAAAGGCCACCACAGCGATCTGATCCTGAGGTCCGAGCAACTCCGCTGCGCTCTTCGCAGCCTGACGTGCCATTTGCAGCGGTAGCCCGCTCATCGACCCGCTCTTGTCGATCACCAACGCAATCGCGAGCGATGGTTTTTCCTTCTCCTTCTCAAAGCGTGACACCAGCGGCAGCACTTCCTCCACTGGCGACTTGTAGTAACCACCGAGCCCGAAGCTGTTTTCGCTGCCCGTCATCACCAGGCCTCCGCCGAAGTCGGACACGTAACTGCGCAGCAGGCTCATCTGTCGCGGCGTCATGTCTGTGGCTGCGAAATTCGCCAGCATCACCGCATCAAAGGCCAGCAGGTCCTCCATGCTCTCCGGCAGGCCGCGTTTGCCTCGCAGATCGACATCGAAGTCCTGTTCCTTCAGCGCCCGAGTGAAGGGACGCATCTTTTTCTCATCCTGATGCACCACGAGAATGCGCGGCTTACCACACACAGTGATCGTCGTTGTCGCTTGGTTGTTGATCGGGAAATGATCACGCTCCGGAACAATCTCCGCACTCCACACGCTCGGCCCAGGCGTCGTCATCTCGGTGTCGAACCACACTTTCGCATCCTCGCCCGGCTTGAGGGCGACGGTCTTCTCCTGGATCGCTACGCCCTTGTTCAGCAAGCGCACACGCGCATTCATCGGCTGGTTCGCCATCACGCGCGCCGTCAGTCGCAGCACCTCGCCATGAAAGGCAAAGGGCGACGTGCTCTCCAGCGACACCAGCGCCGCTTCCGGCTCGCTCAATGTCTTCAGCGGCACAAACCGCACATCCACGCCCTCGTGCTTCAATTGCTCCAATGCTGCGTCCATTCCGCTCTCCGTGTCGATGCCATCACTGAACACGATCAACCGCTTCGCCTTGCCCGCTGGAAACGCCAGTCGTGCCGCCAGCAACGAATCGCCCAGACGAGTGTGCGCACGGAAGGCATCATCCGCCACGCCCTTGGTCCAGTCTTCGAGCATCTTTATGAATTCAGGCAGCGTCTTGTCCCGCAGGCCATTCGCCATCGCGAAAAGCGAGTGCGTGTCCTGCGAGCGCAGCGCCTTCATGCCTTCCTCCACCGATTTGAGTGCCTCTTTGGCCGCCCCCAAGTCCACGGACTGCGAGACATCGACCATGAAGACCACATGCGCCTCGTCCGACTCCTCACCCGCATAAGGCTGGCACAACGCGAGTACCAGCAGCACCACGCCAAGTACACGCAGCACAAACGACGCGATCTTCAGTCCCGAAGGACGGTCCACCAACGAGCGCCAATAGCCCCACGCCGCACCCAAAAGCACGATGAGCCAGAACAGCGGTGTGAATGTTGTAAACGTCATCCCACCTTCCTCCTGTGATAAAGCATCGACTCACCCACCAGCACGCCGAGCGCGAGCACCAGCAGCCAGTAGCTCGGTGACTCGCCGCTGGCGATGGGCTTCACGTTTTCCTTCAAGGTCTCGTTCTTTAGCGCACTCTCCTCCGGCGACACGAGCGAGGCCGCCAGCGTCCATTCGCCGGTTTCATGAAAGCCGGTGGTCAAAAGCGGCCCGTAGGGTGTCGGATCGGCTCGTCCCGGCACGCGGGCGCTTGATCCCGTCGCCAGCGTGGCAGGCGGCATGTCTTCGCGATGCGTCAGATGAGCTGCTGCGTTGTGGATGAGCACTGGAAACCACGCGCTGAGATAAAACTGCGCGGCGAGTGGATCGAGATTCACCACGCACACTGTTTGCGCGCCTTGGCGCATGAGATAGATCAACGGTGGACCTGATTCGTCCGCCACGAGCACCACGGCACCAGCGGGAGCCGTCAATTGCCGCGCTCCAGCAAAGGTCATCGTCTCCGCGTCGAGATAGCGCAGCAGCGGGTGGTTCTTTGCCAGCACCTTGGCCACGGGTGTCGCGATTTCCTCGCCGATCTTCGTCCACACGGCGGAATCTCCAGTTGGCTGAAACACAACCGCGCTCGTCTCCGCCGGCACTTTGCCTTTGCTGAGAACCAGTTGGGCAGATTTGGCATCCGGCGCGAGTGCAAGCATCTGATCGCTGCGCTCAAAGGCGCTGACGGCATTTTGGAAGAAGAAGGGATCATCTGCGATCACGCCGACGGGCACTGGCTGACGCGGTGGAACATATAAATAGGCCGTGTTGTCGCTCTCCAGTGCATCTTCGAGGCCGAGCGTGGCTTTCCAGCGGCCGGTGGGCGCGTCATCGAGCGTGAGTGTGATGGCTAGGTTGTCGCCGGGCTTCAACTCGATTGGAATCAGCTTCACCAGCGCATTCGTGTCCACATGCGTCAGCGTGATGTCCGTCTTCACCGGTTCCTTGAATGAAGACACCGGTAGGATGAACAAGCCAAGCCTTGCAGGCCCACCCGGCATGCTGCGCAGGTCTGCGCGTGCGATGCCGACGTTCTTCGCGCCATCGGCAATGCGCAGCACTTCCACGTTTGGCAGTCGGTCCGGTGCATCCAGGCAACCGTCGGTGATCAAGAGCACACGAGTGTCCTTCATCCATTCATCGCCGGGTTGCAGCGCACGCAGCGCTTCGACACGTGAGGGCAGTTCAGTCGGCTGAATGCCATCTACAGCCTCCAACAGTGCTTTCCGATGCCGTGTGGGATGTTCCAGCATTTGTGCAACTTCCGCGAACGAAGCCACCGCTGCACGCTGCGTGCCGTTCATGCCCGCGATGAGATCACGCGCACGCTTCTTGGCTTTTTCGAGCCGGGTCGTCGCTCCTTCCTTGGCGGACATCGACGCTGAGTGATCAACCACAATAAGTAAATCCTTCCGCTCATCACCCGCGATGTCTGGCTCCGCCAAAGCCAGCGCGATGGCCGCAAACGCCAGCGCCATCAGCAGCAGTGAAAATACATTCCGCAGTCGCTTGAAGAGCGCGGAGGCTTTCTTCTCTGTGAAGATGCGCTGCCACAGGAAAAAGGCAGTCACCGGCTTCTTACGCGGCCGCACCTTCAAAAAGTAGATCGCCGCCAGCGGCGCGAGCGCCACCAGCGTCCAAAGAAAGGCTGGAGCGAGAAAACTCATGTCACGAGTCCTCCACGTCGCAGTAGATCGGTGATAACAGCTTCAAACGACACGTCTGTGTTCGTGGAAAGGAAACCAAGTCCACGTTTGGCGCAGGTTTGCTTCAGATCGCTGTTCCACGATGCCACCGCCTCCTCATAGAGCTTGGCTTCACGCGGAGACACGG
>JANOBP010000576.1:0-7392 GCA_031411715.1 Verrucomicrobiaceae bacterium
TCTGGTGACCATGGCACAGTGGCCCCACCCGTTCCCATTCCGAACACGGAAGTGAAACGCTGTTGCGCCGATGATAGTATGGCGATAGGCCATGTGAAAGTAGGACGTTGCCAGTTTATTACACCCCGCATCTCGAAAGAGGTGCGGGGTGTCTTTTTTCAACTCGATCACACACCAATCCGCATTAGCAGACGACAACAACTTCAATTGGCTTGCTCGGCGGTGTCAATACACACACGAAAATCACCAGTAGACTTTGGCAACATCGCTTTCGTCACTACCTTCAGCTCCTTGCTTTAGCTTCATACTGAGGCACCGTAACATCCCATAAACTTCCATATTCATAATGAGCAAAGCTTCCGTTGAAGACATCAAACTCGCCTCAGAGGGCCTCCGTGGCCAACTTGCCGAGCTATTCGCTGACACTAGCACCCCGAACATTCCGGAGGACTCCAATATTCTGCTCAAGCACCACGGCTCATATCAGCAGGATGACCGCGACGTGCGCACGGAGCGCAGCAAGGCCAAGCTCGACAAGGCCTGGAGCTTCATGATCCGCAGCAAGATGCCCGGCGGTCGCATTTCCTCCGCACAATGGCTTATCCATGACGATCTTTGCACCAAAGCCATGGGCAACATGCGCCTCACCAATCGCCAGGGCATCCAGCTCCACGGCGTGCTCAAAGGCGGTCTCAAAGAAGTCATCCACAACGTCTGCCACAGCGGCCTCAGCACCATGGGTGCCTGCGGCGATGTCGTGCGCAACACCATGGGACCCGCCGCGCCAATCAAGGACGCCGTCCACACCGACACGCAGAAACTTACGGAAGAAATCAGTCAGCGCTTCCTTTGGCGCTCCACCGCCTACGCCGACATCTGGTTGGATGGAGAAAAAATCGATCCTGAGTGGATCATGGATCCTAAAGTCAATCCTGCCGTGCGCGCCGCCACAAAGGCCCCTGAAGGCGATGATCCCATCTACGGCAAAATTTATCTCCCGCGAAAATTCAAGATCGGTGTGGCCATCCAGCCCTGCAACGACGCGGACATCTATTCGCAAGACGTAGGCCTTGTTCCATATGTGGTGAATGGCGAAGTTGAAGGCTACACCATCACCGTCGGTGGTGGCTTCGGTATGAGTCACGGACAGCTCAGCACGCGTCCCTTCCTCGGTCAGTCGCTGCTTTACGCCAAGCGGGCCAATGTCGTCGATGCCATTGAAGCCATCGTCACTGCCCAGCGTGACCATGGCAACCGCACCGAGCGCAAAAATGCTCGTCTTAAATACACTGTGCAGACCATGGGCCTAGACGGCTTCCGTGCGGAAGTCGTGCGCCGCCTTCCTGGCATCGAAACCTTCCCTGCCAAAGAACTCAGCTTCGACAGCGTTGAAGACACTCTAGGCTGGCATGAACAAGGTGACGGCAAGCTCTACTGCGCCGTCTTCGTCAGCATGGGCCGCATTGTGAACCGTGAAGACGGTCCCCAATACCGCGCCTGCTTCCGTGAAATCGCCGAGACGGTAAAATGCCCGATCATCGTCACGCCAAATACCAATCTGATCCTCGCCGACATTGATCCAGCCGACAAAGCCAAGGTTGATGCAATCCTCGCCAAGCACGGCGTCGTTCACAGCGATGGAATGACCCGCGCACGCAAAGTTGCACACGCCTGCGTGGCTCTTCCGACATGCGGTTTGGCCCTCAGCGAATCCGAACGCGCTCTGCCAGGCTTCATGGACAAGATCGACGCCACACTGCGTGAACTTGGTCTCCAAGACGAACCCATCCTCTTCCGCATGACCGGTTGCCCAAATGGTTGTGGACGCCCTTACAACGCCGACTTCGGCTTTGTCGGTCGTTCGCCCAACAAGTACGCCATGTTCGTCGGCGGCAGCATTCGTGGGAATCGCCTCGCTGGCCTCGAATACAAAACCGTCCTCGGTGAAGATGTGCCCGTGAAAGTCCGGGAGTTGCTCGAAGCCTTCAAAGCCGAGCGCAATAGTGGCGAAATCTTTGCCGACTGGTTCGGACGCACACGCACCAAAGGTGCCGAGCCTACGCCTGAGCAATTCCACATCGAACTCTCCGAACGCGCTGCCAAGCTCGCTGGTGAAAAGGTGGCGGAAGCAGGTTGATCCGCTGAAGCACAAGATCGGAGCATTTAGCCGCCAAAGACGAGTGGGACACACGCCTTTGGCGGCGTTTTCTTTTGGCTGCATTGCAGATCATGCTTCTTCGAATCACGTCTCTCATTTTCCTCACCACTTTGTCGCTGTGTCATGCCGCGGAGCCAGTGGCGCTGGATTTCGCCCGCTACATGGAAGGGAAATACATCTTTGAGCGCAACTGCATCGTCTGCCATGGCGCACGCGGTGATGGTGCGGGTGAAATGGCTCCTGCGTTGAGCCCAAGGCCGCGTTCTTTTCGCGAAGGCATGTTCAAATTCCGCACCACGCCCTTCGGAACGTTGCCCACTGATGACGATCTGCATCACACCATCAAACACGGACTCTCCGGCACGGCGATGGGTATGTTCAGCCAGCTTTCCGATTCCGATGTGAGCGCAGTCACCGAATACGTGAAGTCTTTCTCACGCCGCTGGCGCAAAGCCGAAAACTACGCCGAGCCGATGAAATTCCCCGAGCCGCCAACGTGGCTCAAAGACCCCGTCCACATCGCGAATGGCAAAACGCTCTTCACCACGCACTGCGTTGTTTGCCATGGCCCCGCCGCCAATGGCCAAGGCCCGGCTGTGCCGACACTCAAAGACATCTGGAACCTACCCGCCAAGCCCTCCGATCTCCGCCAGCCACACCTGCGCTGTGGCGATCGACCCCAGGACATCTACCGCACTCTGGCCACAGGACTGAACGGCACGCCCATGATCAGCTTTGAAGCCATTCTCACGCAAGAACAACGCTGGGACATCATCGCCTGGATTTTCACCCAGAAACTTCCTGATGCACCCACGCTCGGAAATGCGCCGCCGCGAAAGTAAGTCGAAACCATGAAAGCTCGTGAAAAATTCGTGTCGGCGTAGATGGTCATTTCCCAGCGATGAGTTTGTCCAGTTGCTCGCTCTGTGCCTTCGTCATCATCGGCATCTTCAGAGCGCGCCGACGGGCGGCGAAGTCTGCATACTCGGCCTTCGGTGCCTCAGCGCTTGGGGGCTCGGGGCGGAGCTGGTAGGCCGTGCCCTTCCGGCTACGGATGCGAATGAGTCCCACACCGTCACAGGCCTCCAGGACCTTGGCGAGATGACGGTTGAGATCGCGGACGGTGAAATCGGTGCTTGTGTTCATGAGGGAGAATTCCACGGCCATGTCCGTCGTCAATCTGAGAGGCTTTTTACGTCGCTGCGTGTCGCATTTCAAAAGCGCGGAAGTAATGCAGCGTGGGGTAATCAAATTGGTTGGCGCAGGCTTCTTTGAGTTTGCCGAGGCTTTCCAGTCCGTGCTCAGCGGCAGCGGCGCGCATGGTTTGTTCGTCTTCTTCGCTGAAGTAGTCGCGCGGGTCTGCCTGCAGACCTCCGCTGGTGATGCATTGCGCGAGGTGACTGTGAACGGTGCTGACGACGAGATTGCGCTGTGCGGCGATCTTTTCGGGGCTGAGGCCTTGGCGGAAAAGTCTCAGCGTTTCCAGTGCGGTGCCGTTCGCACCGCTCTCGCTTTTCATTTTCGGCGCAGGCGGTGGTGCGGCTTCTTCCGTGAAGGTTTGGCGCTCGTTCGCGGATACCCACGTTTTGATTTCCTGCATGAAGAGCTGGCCGTAGTCGGCGAGTTTTTGACTGCCGACGCCTGGGATGTCGAGGAAGGCGCGATCTGTCTGCGGATAGCTGCGGCACATGTGTCGCAGGCTAGTGTCGCCAAAGATGACATACGGTGGCACTTCACGCTCATCCGCCAGGCGTTTACGCAGAGCACGCAGCTCGGTAAAAAGGCCCTCATCACAGGCAATGCTGCCTGCGCGTGATACTTTGGCCGTACTGCTGCTCACGATGATGGGTGAGCGCGTGAGCAGGATTGGCGTACGGTTCATCAGCGCGGCTAGGCCTTGCTTCGAAAGCGTGAGCGTCTGAAAATTGTCCTGCGATGCGGCGATGTAGCCCATGCGGATGAGCTGGCGGCCCAGCGCGGTCCATTCCTCACGCGGCGTGTCTTTGCCGATGCCATAGGTGCTGAGTTGATCGTGATACCACTTGCGGATCTTCTCCGTGTTCGCCCCGCAGAGTACCTCGACGACGTGATTGAGGCCAGTGCTGAAATTGCTCTTCTGTTTGATGCGAAACACACAACTCAGCAGCTTTTGCGCCTGTGTGGTGGCATCCCATGGCTCGCGCGGTTGCAGACAGATGTCGCAGCCACCGCAGTTATCACCCGGCCACTGCTCGCCGAAATAATCGAGCAGCGTCACGCGTCGGCACTCGCTGCCTTCAGCAAAGTCGGCCATGAGGCGCATCTGCCGCGCGGCGATGTCGGCAGCTTTTGCGTCCGTCATTTCGTCGAGGAATTTTAAGTTCCGCACCAGATCCCCGCGTGAGTAGAGCAGCACGCAGTCCGCTGGCAGACTGTCGCGCCCAGCGCGGCCTGTTTCCTGATAGTAGCCTTCGATGTTCTTTGGTAAATCGGCATGAATGACGTAGCGCACGTCCGGTTTATTGATGCCCATGCCAAAGGCGATCGTGGCGCAAACCACACGCGCTTCATCGCGGATGAAAGCATCTTGGTTGGCTGCACGTTCCTCCGGCTGCAATCCCGCGTGATACGCCACCGCCTTCACGCCCTCAGCCACCAGCGCGGCGGCGAGTGACTCGGCGCTCTTGCGCGACTGCACATAGACGATGCCCGCGTCGTTCGGACGCTCCCGGATGAACTCATACACCTGCCGTGCCGACTTGCTCTTCGGCAGGATGCTGTAGCTCAAGTTTGGCCGATTGAAGCTCGCCAGAAACACCGCTGGCTCTGGCAGCTCCAGTTGGCGGATGATGTCGCCACGCACCTGCTCCGTCGCCGTCGCGGTGAGTGCTAAAAATGGCACGCCAGGCATTGCCGTGCGCAATTGCGCCAGTTGGCGATACTCCGGCCGAAAATCATGCCCCCACTCGCTGATGCAGTGCGCTTCATCCACCGCGATGGCCGTGACATTCCAGCGCAGCAAGTCCTCCACGAAGCCCTGCATCATCACACGCTCCGGCGCAGCGTAGAGCAGCTTGTAGAGGCCATTTTCCAGCCCTGAGCGTCTCCGCGCGGCCTCGCTGCCCTGAATCGACGAATTCAAAAAAGTCGCCGCCACACCACTGGCCGTCAGCGCATCGACCTGATCCTTCATCAGCGCGATCAGCGGTGAAATGACCAGCGTTACACCCTCACGCGCCAGCGCTGGCAACTGGAAGCACAGCGACTTCCCCGCACCCGTCGGCAAGATCGCGACGACATCTTTTCCCGCCAGCGAAGCCTCCATGATCTCACGCTGCAGCGGGCGAAAGGCATCATAGCCGAAGGATTGCTTAAGGAGTGGAAGCAGCGTGTCTGACATGCCGCCATCGTGAAGGATCAGCGGCTTCTTGGCAAGCAACTCGCTGCGGTGGCAATTCCATGACTTGTCATTGGATAAGGGCACACTTCGTCGCTACAGGAATGCGAAACCATGACACCACGATCCGCTTCTCTTGTTGCTCTAGCGATTGCTACCACTCCCATGACTGCCATTGAACCGAACATGCACGACACACCACCCGTCGCCGAACAACGTCCGCACAAGTCCACCCATCACGGAATCACCATCGAAGACCCGTGGCATTGGCTCAAAGATCCGGGTTACCCGAAGGTCACAGACAAAGACGTGCTCGCTTACCTGAAGGCCGAGAATCGTTACTTCGAGTCGCACCTGAAGGCGCAGAAGCCGCTGGTGGAAAAACTCTTCCAAGAGATGAAAGCCCGCATCCAGGAGGACGACAGCAGCGTGCCGCAAAAAGATGGCGACTGGATCTACTGGGCCACTTTCACCAAAGGTTCGCAGTACAGCCGGAATTTCCGCAAGCCTGCTGCCGGCGGTGCCGATCAGCTCATCCTCGACCAAAACGAACTCGCCAAAGGCAAAGACTACTTCCAGCTCAACGAGATGGTGATCAGCCCGAATGGCAAGCTCATGGCCTACGCGTATGATGACGACGGCTCCGAGCGCTTTGAGGTGCATTTTCGCGATCTCACCAGCGGCAAAGATCTGCCCGATGTCATCCCCGGCACGCTTTCCAGCCTCGTTTGGTCCGCAGACAGTCAGGGCCTTGTCTATGGCCTCGCCAATGAAAACTGGCGCACCGACAGCATCCGCTATCATCGCCTAGGTGATGACCCACAGAAGGCCAAAGTGCTCTATCAAGAGCCAGACATTGGTTTCATCGCCAATGTCGATCTCAGCGCGCAGGAAGACTGGATCTTCATCGAAACGGGCGATCAGGTGACCAACGAAACGCTTCTTATTCCCGCCGCTGACCCCACGGCGAAGCCCATCCTCGTCAGCGCACGCAAGGTGGGTCGAGAATACAGCGTCGATATCCGCGATGGCACGCTTTTCATCCTCACCAACGACGAGCATGTGAACTTCCGCGTCGCCACCGCATCGCTCGAAAAGCCCGGCGACTGGAAAACACTCATTCCAGGCTCTGATCATCACTACATCACGGATGTCGGCCTCTTCAGAGACTTCTTCGTCATTGAAGGCCGCGTCGATGGTCTCGATCAAATCGAGATCCGCAGCTATGACGCACCATTGCAGGCCGAAAGGATCGTCTTCCCGGAATCCAGCTACGCCACCGGCCTCAGCAGCAATCCTGAGTTTCACACCACCAAACTCCGCCTCGATTACGAGTCCATGGTCACGCCGCACACCGCGTACGACTACCACATCGCGGAAAAACGGCTGGAGACACTTAAGGTACAGCAAATCCCCAGCGGCTACGACGCCAGCCAGTACCAATCCGAGCGCCTCATGATCACCGCTCGCGATGGTGTGAAGGTGCCCGTGTCAGTGCTCACGAAAAAAGGCTTCAATAAAGACGGCAGCCAGCCGCTGCATCTCTACGCCTACGGAGCCTACGGCATCGACACACCGCCAGATTTTTCCACCACACGCCTCTCGCTCGTCGATCGCGGCTTTGCCTATGCTATCGCTCACATTCGTGGTGGCGACGACCTCGGCCACCAGTGGTATCTCGATGGCAAGCTCATGAAGCGCACCAACACCTTCAATGACTTCGTCGATGCTGCTAAAGGCCTCATTGAGCGCGGCTACACTACAAAGGGCCTCATTACAGCCAGTGGCGGCAGCGCAGGAGGCGAGCTGATGGGTGCCGTCGTCAATCAAGCGCCAGAGCTCCTCGGTGCAGTCGTCG
>JANOBP010000577.1:0-5579 GCA_031411715.1 Verrucomicrobiaceae bacterium
GGTGGCGAGTTCGGTCGCACGCCGATGGTCGAGGCCAGTGTATCACTGGGCCGCAGCATGGGTCGTGATCATCATCCGCAGGCTTTCAGCATGTGGATGGCCGGTGGCGGCATCAAAGGAGGCGTCACCGTCGGTGCCACAGATGACATGGGCTTCAACATCATCGAAGACGAAGTCCACGTGCCCGACCTTCAAGCCACCATCCTGCACTGCCTGGGCATCGACCATGAACACCTGACGTTCCGCAGCGCTGGATTGGATTTCAAACTTACCGGCGTGGAACCGTGCAAGGTGGTGAAGAAGATTTTGGCATGATGGTCAGTCAATCCAGGGAAAACGGGATTAGTAGATCAAATGGAGTTCACACACATCAAACTACCACTGAACAAATCAGTGAGATCTCTGAGTTGGTTAAACGATTCATTAATCGACTGGGCTGGCGGCTGTGCGAATTACTTTTTGGATGGCAGTTCAAACCGGACTCAGGTCCATTGGGCCTACGGATTTGATGCGGCCGTCCAGTCTCCTTCTGGCAGATATGCCGTCATCTACAAGAAACTGGGAACCAAAGCTTTGCTTTTAGAGGGCACCAAGGTCATCCGAGAGCTAAACAGATCGTTCTATTGCGCCGAAGCCTATGAATACCCGGTGGTTTTGTTCATGGACTCAAATGGCAGAGAACTCATTGCGCACTGCCCCGATGATTACTGTCAGCTTGAGATCGAGGATGTGCTCACCGGAGAAAGATTAACCGTCAGTGAAAATCGAAAACCATCAGACTTCTTCCATTCACGTCTGTCCATCAGCCCGTGCAATCGAAGGCTACTCAGCGCAGGATGGATTTGGCATCCGCTTGATTTTATATCGATTCATGACATTTCCGCAGCCCTTAACGACGCCAGAACATTGGATTCGACAGAGGCTCTTGGTGTGAAGTTAGATGGAGAGGTCAATTCTGCGGCCTTCACGGCTGGTGGGGCGCTGGTTCTTGCTGCCAATGGCGATTCGGAAGATTTTGGTAATGAAGAGGCGTCCATATTAAAGCCTGGTCATATTGGAGGATGGAGTTTTGAAACAGGTGAGTTTTTGAGCGTTTGTTCATATCAAGAAAAGGTAGGAACGCTGATGCCACTGGGTGAGAATCACGTTGTCTCATTCTTTGATCACCCAAAAGTCATCGAACTCTCGACCGGGTTTGTTGTAAATGAGTGGCCTCAGATCGCCTCAGGTCGTCAATCCAGCAGCATCATTGGAAAGGACGATCATATTCCATCTATAGCGTTAGACGTTGTGAGAAAGAGGTTCGCCATTGCCACGGAGGAACTGATCCACGTCATTGAATGCCTGCCATGATCTCCGCCACCATCGTTCAAGGCCATCGCGTTGCTTCTGGTCTCAATGGCAATCCGCGTTTCCCCGGCGGCACGATGCGGATGCAGTTGCCATTCTTTCGCGAGTTGGGCCTCGATTTGAGCGGCTACCATCTCGGCACATTGAATGTGAGCATCGCGCCGATGAGTTATTGCGTGGTGAAACCAAAATGGACCTTTCGCGCTTTGAATTGGCATCCCACGGAGCCAGAGGAGGATTTCTCATTCTTCGATGTGATCGTTCATCGCGATGATGCGGCACCCGTGAGTGGCTTGATCTACTTTCCGCATCCAGACACGAAGCCAGAGCATTTTCAGAAGCCCGATGTGCTGGAACTGCTGCTGCCGTGGACGGAAGGTTTGGCCTATGGCACGAAAATACGGCTGGAAGTGCCTGCGGAGCAGATGAGGATCGAATCATGAAAAATATCGTCTTCCTCCTTCATCTGATCGGCCTCTGCGCCTTCGCCGGCACACAGACAGACATCGAATACGCGCGCGTGGGCGATCACTCACTCAAACTAGACCTGCATACACCCAAGACCGCCAATGCGCCGTTGCTCGTCTATGTCCACGGCGGCGCTTGGCGTGCAGGATCGAAGTCGGATGTGCCGATCGCAAAGCTGCTGGATCATGGTTATGCGATTGCGAGCGTGGACTACCGGCTTTCGACTCAAGCGGTGTTTCCCGCGCAGATTCACGACATCAAAGCGGCCATTCGCTTCCTGCGTGCCAAGGCCGAGTTGTATCACCTCAACACATCCCGCATTGGCATCATTGGTTCATCGGCGGGTGGTCACCTGGCGGCACTGGTGGGTGTGACGAATGATCATGAGACGCTGGAAGGCAAAGTCGGCGAGTATTTGAGTCAAAGCAGCGATGTGAAGTGCATCGTGAGTCTTTACGGTGCCTCGAACTTGCAGACGATTTTGTCTCAAAGCACGGAGTTTGGCCTGAAGATGCGTGTGCCTGCGCTGCAACTGCTGCTTGGCGGTCAGCCAAACGAAAAGCCTGATCTGGCCAGACTTGCGAGCCCTGTTGCGCACCTCGGCAAGAATGATCCGCCGCTGCTCTTGATCCACGGCGATGCTGATCCGCAGATGCCACCAGCGCAGTCGCAGGAGTTCACAAAGGCTTACGAAGCCGCCAAACTGCCCGTGCAGTTCATTCTGATGCCCGGCAGCAAGCACGGTGGCGCTGAGTTCTATGATGACGAGCGCACCGCCATCGTTGCCAAGTTTCTCGACAAGGCGTTGCGTTGAGCCAAACTCGCAGGTTCATGCCCAAACCAATCATCGCTGTCACCATGGGCGACCCTGCTGGGGTCGGTCCTGAAATCTGCCTGCAACTGCTCGCCAATGAAGCCGTGTGCGAAGTCGCCACACCGGTGATCTTTGGCGATGCGAGGTTGCTTTCCCGCTGTGCACGTCAGACGAGTCTCCCAGCACCGAAGCGCATCATCTCAGAGATCGAATGGGCCGACAAATGCAGTTCCATCGACGGACCGGCGGTGCTCGATCTGTTCGGCTTTGATGCGGAAGATTTTACGCCTGGCAAAGTGAGCGCCAGAACCGGTGCGGCGGGCTTTCGCTATGTCGAAAAGAGCATCGAGGCCGCTTTAGCCAAGCAAGTCGCCGCCGTGGCAACGGCACCGCTGAACAAAGAGGCCCTGCATGCCGCTGGCATCACCTATCCCGGCCACACGGAGATGTTCGCGGAGAAAATGGCCGCTGCGCGTTCCTGCATGACGTTTTTCTCCGAGGAGATGATCTGTAGCCTCGTCACCGTGCACATCGGTTATCTAGATGTGGTTCGCGCACTCACCACAGCACGCATTTTGGACGTTATCGAGCTGACGGATGAAGCCGTGCAACGTGTGCGAGGCAAGAAACCTAAAATCGCCGTGCTTGGTCTCAATCCGCACGCTGGCGAACATGGCTTATTTGGTCGTGGAGAAGAGGAAAGCATCATCATGCCCGCCATCGCTGCCGCACGTGCAAAGGGCATTCAAATCGAAGGCCCACTCCCCCCCGACACCGCCTTCATTCCTGCAAAGCGCCGCCAAGTTGACGCCTACATCTGCATGTATCACGATCAGGCCTTGATCCCACTCAAGATGATCGCCTTTGATTCAGCGGTGAATACCACGCTCGGATTGCCTGTGCCACGCACCAGTGTCGATCACGGCACGGCCTGTGACATCGCGTGGCAAGGCAAAGCGAATGGCAACAGTCTCGTCGAAGCCGTGCTGCTGGCGGCGAGGATGGCCTCGTAGCTGACTACTTTTCCGGCTTCGGTGCCAGATCTTTCTCGCAGTCTTTATCAGCAGGCGTGGCTGCGCCAGTTTGGTCGACGGGATGAGTGAAGAGATAGTTCCAAACGGCTTCGTGGATGAATTTGCCATCGGCATTCTTTACGGCGGCACCACCGGGCGTGACGGAGCTGTGAGCGCGTTTGTCGTCACCTTTGACATCCGCGTCCGTGATGAGGCGGCGTGTGTTGGCATAGGGAGGTGTCATTTGATCGACATTCACAATCGGACCGAACTGATGCAGGCCGATG
The DNA here is from genome assembly GCA_031411715.1 of Verrucomicrobiaceae bacterium. Taxonomy (GTDB): domain Bacteria; phylum Verrucomicrobiota; class Verrucomicrobiia; order Verrucomicrobiales; family Verrucomicrobiaceae; genus Prosthecobacter. The sequence goes on from JANOBP010000577.1 coordinate 3,933, forward strand.
AGCTCCCAAGAGCGGCAGTAGTGGTCACCACTCCAGCCACCATCGAGGACGTGGCTGAATCCGAAGTAGCGGTTGGCGGGTGTGGCAGAAGGTAGTCCCTGCCAGGCTTCAAGCTGATCACGTGGGCCGCAGAACATCACAACGCGATCGACTTTTTGATGCTTGGCAAAGCGCGCAGCGGTGGTGCTGCCGTGAGAACTGCCAGTAATGATGACCTTGCTCCAGTCGATGCCTTTACCGTCTGCTGCGATGAACTGTTCCCATTTCCCCTGTGGGTTTTCTTTAGCCAACCATTTCACAAATTGGAAGGAGCGCTCCATCATGCCGTCGGGTTTTGGAATGCTGACGAGATCACTGAAATCCTCACCCGTGGCGGCTTCGAGACGGATTTTCCCGAGGAGCATGCCGTCTTCACCGGGGGACTTGTTACCGAATTCACCAAACCAACCGTTCGCATAGTGAACGCGGATGGCGTGGATGCCGTAACTGTTCACGCGCTCGAAAAGACCTGCGCTGTGGCCCATGAGCCAGATGGCTAGCTTGCCCTGCGGTGCGACGCGCGTATCCACGCTGGCATTTTGGATGTCGGCGGGCTTGCCTTTGGATTCAAAAACGAAGTTGATCTCTGGATGCGGTTTGGCGCGTGGATCGATCTCGCTGGCGCGGGCGGTGAGTTCGTAACGTTGACCTTGAGCGTACAGCAGGGCGGGGAAGAGAGCGAGGATGGAGAGGAGGCGCATGGTGAGTAAAGGTGGAACAGTCAACGGACAACGGGCCAAGATGTTGTCAGCCACCTGGGACGGTTAAGGGCTTGCCGTTGTCTTTGGTGCCTAGATTGATGAAGAAGGGAACAGCGCGCGCGGCCCAGTCGTCAGCATCGGGGAAATCTCCTGCTTCGCCGCCGAAGGTGCTGCGGAGCATGTCGGTGTCGATGATGCCGGGGTTCATCGGGATGACGGCAACTTTACCGCCCGTGTCTTGTGCCGTGGCCATGGAGAGGCCTTCGATGGCATATTTCGTGGCGCAATAGGGCGCGACGTCTGCGGCGGTGCAGCGGCCCCAGCCGGAGGAGAAGTTGACGATCACGCCGCTGCCGCGTTTGAGCATCGGTGGGAGTAAATGACGCATCATGGCGGCCGGACCTTTGATGTTGATGTCGATGATGCGGCTGAAGTCCTCAGCGCTGGTTTCCCACAGTGGCGCGTTGGGGTTGATGATGGCCGCGTTATTGAGAACGAGGTCTGGTGGGCCGATTTTCTGAAGGATCGCTGTGCAAAAGGCCGCGACGTCATTTTCGCTTGAGACGTCACAGACTTGAAAGTGATGGGGTGAGATGAACTCGTGGCACAAGTCGGCAATTTGGGCCTGATTTCGTCCGCAGCCGATGACCAGCCAACCAGCGTCGATAAAGTGTGAAATCATGGCACGACCGAGGCCGCGAGTGCAGCCGGTGATGACGACCGTTTTGGGTTTCATGTGTGTGGGGCGATGGTGAACTCAAGGAGTAGCCAGAGGCAGGCGTCCATCAATGCCGATGCCCCATGGTTGCACGTTGAGTGGCAGGGCACCGATGTCGGGCGTGGCAGGGTCCTTGTCGCGTATGGGATCCGGCCATGATGGCGGGATGGATTGGCCGTGATTCACGGC
>JANOBP010000578.1:0-14238 GCA_031411715.1 Verrucomicrobiaceae bacterium
CCATGACCAACACAGCTCCATCTTTGACCACGGCTCAGGCCTCGAACTGAACAGCAAGTTCTTCAAGCTCGTGAGCTGGTACGACAATGAGTGGGGTTACTCCAACCGAGTCGTCGATCTCGTCAAATACATCGTGAGCAACGGCCTGTAACCTACCAGAACGCAGTCACCTTTCCCTGAACGGGCCGACTCACGCGAGTCGGCCCGTTTTGCGTTTGCGACGCTGGAAAAGTGCTCAGTGCTTAGTGCTCAGTAAAAATCCACCATCATCTTCTTGAACTGAGCACTGAGCACTGAGCACTTCATCTTCCGCCACCCCCATGACCACTCTCACCTCACAGCTCCGTCTGCTCCCACGGCCCTTCTGGGTTCTCGTAGGAGCCACGTTCGTCAATCGGTTTGGCGTGTTCGTCGTGCCGTTCCTGGCGCTGTTTATCACGCGGAATGGCAATTCCGCTGCTCAGGCCGGATATGCAGTTGCGGCGTATTCGCTGGGTGGTTTTGTCGCTGCGTGGCTCGGTGGTTGGTTGGCGGACCGTTTTGGGCGGAATGTGACGATGGCCGTTTCATCCCTCGCAGGCGCGGCGTGCATGATCGGCATGTCGCAGGCTGTGGACTGGCGCGCGCTGGCACTGCTGGCGTTCATCACGGGTGCCATCAATGAAGCGGGGCATCCGGCCAGCGCGGCGCTGGTGCAGGACATCGTGCCGCCGGAGCAACGTGTCATCGCTTTCGCGGTGCAAAGGTTCGCGGTGAACCTCGCGTGGTCGCTCGGGCCTGCCACGGCGGGTTTCCTGGCGGAGCACTCGTTCTTTTGGCTCTTCGCGGTGGACGCAGCCACGTCGGTCGTCTTTGGCATCATCGCCTGGCTCTTCCTGCCGCGCGGAAATCGTACGGCGCGTGAGCACGCGGGTTGGGGGCATGCGTGGCAGTCCATTCGCTCCAATAAACCCTTCCTGGCACTCTTTGGTGCCTGCGTCTGCGTGGCGTGGGCCTTCAGGCAGACCAACACGACTTTTCCGCTGCATTTTGAGCGCAGTGGCTTGCCACTGCATTGGTGTGGTCTCGTGTTGGCGATGAATGGCGTCATGATCTGCCTCTTTGAAGTGCCGCTGGCTGCAGGTCTTCGACAATGGCCGGTGAAGCAAGTGCTCGCGCTTGGCTACATCCTCATGGGAGCCAGTTTCCTCACGTTTCTCATCAGTGGATCACTCGCTGCCTTTGTGTTGATGATGGTGGTGTTCACTGTTGGCGAAATGGCTGCTTTTTCGCGTCAGCAGGCCTATTCTGCCAGCTTGGCACCAGAGGACATGCGTGGCCGATATGTTGGCTTCCTCAGCTTCGCATGGTGCGCTGGGAACACCGCCAGCTCAGCCTTGGGCATGCAGCTCTATGATCATCATCCGGTCATTCTCTGGACGTTGAATGCCATGCTCGGCATCGCGGCGGCGGCGCTCATCTTATACTCTCGAAAAAGCACACCCGCACGAACTGAGAAGTGACGAAAAGAATTCATCTGCGCTTCGTTCACCACACGGCATGACTAGCAAGCTCACTCTGATCACACTTTTGCTCGCGACCACTCTTCACGCGGAGGATGGGGAGGTGTTGTTCGTGCGGCGCGTGTGGCCGCTGTTTCAAGAGAAGTGTCTGGCATGTCATGGGAATGACGAGAAGAAGATAAAAGGTGACTTCGACATGCGCACGGTGGAGAGTACACTGAGGGGAGGGGAAAGCGAAAAGGCGTCGATCGTGAGAGGAAAGCCGGAGGAAAGTCCGCTGTATCTCGCTGCGACACAGCAGAACGACGACTGGGAGCCGATGCCACCGAAGGAAGCGGACAAACTTGACTCTGAGCAGCTGAGCTGGATCAAAGAATGGATCACCGCCGGTGCGCCATGGCCAGATGAGGCAAAGCGCGGCGTGATCGCCAAAACCAACGCTGAAAAATGGAGTGCTGAGTATGGTATCACCGTAAAGGTCACCGGGGCGCTTTCGCCAGAGTGGGCGAATCGACGGTATAAGCCGGAGGCCCTCTGGGGATATCAACCCGTGCGCAAACCAGTGCTCAGTGCTCAGTCCTCCTTGCATCCTCTGGATGAGCTGCTGGCGGTGAAAAATCCCGCACCACCCGCCGACGCACGCACCTTCATCCGCCGCGCTACTTTTGACCTGCTCGGTCTTCCACCGACACCGGATGAGATCACCGCCTTTGAGTCCGACCTGTCCGACTCGTCCGACAAGTCCGACGCCTATCGACGCCTGATCAACCGTCTCTTGGAAAGCCCCCACTACGGCGAGCGCATGGCTCGGCATTGGCTGGATGTGGTGCGTTACGCGGACAGCAGTGGCTTTGCCAATGATTACGAGCGCGGGAATGCTTGGCGCTATCGTGATTACGTGGTGCGCAGCTTCAATGCGGACAAGCCTTATGATCAGTTCATCAAAGAGCAGATCGCTGGAGATGAAATGAAATCGAAGGATGCCGAGGTACTCATCGCCACAGGTTTTCTGCGCATGGGGCCGTGGGAACTGACAGGCATGGAAGTCGCGAAGATCGCCAGACAGCGGTTTCTGGATGATGTGACCAACAGTGTTGGCGAGACCTTCCTGGCGCACTCGCTGCAATGCGCTCGCTGTCATGATCACAAGTTCGATCCGATCCCGACGCATGATTACTACTCGATGCAGGCCTGCTTTGGCACCACGCAGCTTGCTGAGCAGCCTGCACCTTTTTTGAAAGCGGAGAATACGGCAGGTTTCGAAGAGAAGAAGTATCTGGAAGTGCGGCGCATGGAGCACATGGCCATGCTGGAGTCCCTCGATCAGAAAATGCTGGCCAATGCGGAGGCCTGGTATGCGGAGAAGAAATTGGATCGCAAAGACTGGGATGCGGCGGTGGCATCGGCTCGTCTCTTCATTGAAAAAGGCGGAAAAATGAAGAAGGGGCGGAGTTTTACGGGAGTCTTTGAAACAGCTCGCAGCGCGATTCAGAAAAAGAATCTACCCGAAGATCAATACCCACCCAAGCTCGTCGGCTTCAAACCTGAAGACTACGGTAATGAGCGGGTGGCACGCAAAGGCCTGGAACGTTTGAAGTGGGAGTTGGAGCGCTATGAGCCTTTTGCTTTCAGTGTCTATAACGGGCGCACGCCGCAGATGGTCAGCGTTTATCAGCCTATCCGCATGCCGCAAGATCGCATGACCAACGGTGAACTGGAACAAACCGCCATTCTTGGTGGTGGCGATCCTTTTTCACCGACGAAGCCAGTCAAGCCGGGCGTGTTGTCTGTGCTCGGCAGCGCTGAGTTTCCAGAAGGCATTGAAGGTCGCCGCACGGCTCTTGCGAATTGGATCGCCAGCAAAGACAACCCGCTCACCACTCGGGCGATTGTGAATCGCCTGTGGCTCTGGCACTTCGGGCAGGCTATCGCAGGCAATCCAAACAACTTCGGCAGTACCGGCAAGCGACCGACCCATCCTGAGTTATTGGACTGGCTGGCGGCGACGTTGGTAGAGAAGAACTGGAGCTTTAAGGAAATGCATCGTGTCATCATGATGAGTGCGGCGTATCGAAGAAGTGCTCAGTTCTCAGTGCTCAGTGCTCAGTCGGGCTCTGGTTCAAAACTGAGCACTCAGCACTTAACACTGAGCACTAAAACCGCCGCTAGCAGGGAGGATCTCGAATCACACTACGCCGTCTTCAAACCCCGCCGCCTCATGGCCGAGGAACTGCGTGACACCATGCTCAGCGTCACAGGCGAGTTAAATCCGACACTCGGTGGCATTCCGAATCGTCCTGAGATCAATATCGAAGTGGCCATGCAGCCGCGACAAGTCATGGGCACGTTTGCTGCTGCCTGGGTGCCCAATGCGCTGCCGGAGCAGCGGCATCGACGCAGTTTGTATGCGCTGAAGATTCGCGGTGTGCGTGATCCCTTCATGGAGGTCTTCAATGAACCTGCGCCTGACTTTTCCTGCGAAGCCCGTGAGGTCTCCACCGTCACACCGCAGGTCTTCAGCCTCTTCAATGGCCAAGCTAGCCATGACCGTGCGTTAGCTCTGGCAAATCGTGTTTTAAAGGAAAAACCCGCCGATGTGGTCACACGCGTCTTTCAACTCAGCTATGGACGTGCGCCAACTGCCGATGAAAAAGTCGCCTGTGAAGCCCATTGGCAGCAGATGGAGAAAAAGCAGGCCAGCGTCGTCCTCGCAACGCCCAAGCCGCCTCTGAGTGTGAAGCGAGATGCCGTGGAAGAGAACACTGGTGAGAAATTCAGCTTCCAGGAAAAGCTCCCTGGCTACGCCGACTTCATCCCTGACCTCCAGCCGTCTGATGTCGATGCCCGCACACGCGCTTTGGCCGATGTGTGCCTCGTGCTGCTGAACTCGAACGAATTTTTGTATCTCTACTGAGCCATGAACACCTCTTACTTTCCCTGTGCTGGATCACGTGCCTTTCATGCGCCAACGCGCCGTGAGTTTGTTTATGGAATGAGCGCATCGCTCGGAAGTGTGGCTTTGACGTCGCTGATGGCAGCGGAGGCAAAGGGGCCGCTTTCACCGAAGGCGCGGCAGGTGCCGGCGAAGGCGAAGAACTGCATCTTCCTAATGATGGAGGGCGGGCCGTCGCACATCGACTGCTTTGATCCGAAGCCGATGCTGGAGAAACTGCATCTGAAGGAGTTCACCAAGGAAGGGAAGATGAAATCGGCGATGGAGAGCGGGAAACGATACTATGTGAAGTCGCCGTTCAAGTTTGCGCAGCATGGGCAGTCGGGCGCGTGGATGAGTGAGCCGTGGCTGCATCTGAGCGGTGTGGCGGATGAGCTATGTTTTTTCCGTGGCTGTCAGGTGGACTCGGTGAATCATCCGACGGCGATGTATCAGATGAACTGCGGGAACCGCTTCGGCGGTGATCCGGCGATTGGCTCGTGGGTGACCTATGGCCTCGGATCGGTGAATCAGGATCTGCCGGGATTCATCGTGCTGCCGGAGATCAGCTACCCGCAGGGCGGCAGCGCGAACTGGGGCAATGGCTACCTGCCTGCGCAGTTTCAAGGGACGCCGTTGCGGCCGAAGGGATCGGCGATTCTCGATCTGCGACCGCCACAGGGCATCACACCGGAACATCAGCGGGCGAATCTGGATCTACTGGCGAAAATGAATGCCAAACATGCCGAGGAGCATCCCGGGCATGATGAACTGAAGGCGCGCATGAACAATTACGAGCTGGCCTTTCGCATGCAGACGCAGGTGCCGGAGACGCTGGACCTGAGCACCGAAGACGAGAAGACGAAGGCCATGTACGGCATCGGTAGCGATGCAACGGATGCCTTTGGGCGGAAGTGTTTGTTAGCGCGGAAGCTGGTGGAGAAAGGCGTGCGCTTCGTGCAGCTCTACGCGGGCACTTGGGACAGCCATGACTACATTGAGCGAGCGCATGGCAATCTCATCCGCCAGGTGGATCAACCGATTGCAGCGCTGATCAAAGATCTCAAGCAACGCGGCTTGCTGGATGACACGCTGATCGTGTGGTGCGGTGAATTTGGCCGCACGCCGGACAATGGTGTGCGCGGCGGTACGGCGTATGGTCGTGATCACAACCCGAAGGCGATGACAATCTGGTTCGCCGGTGGTGGAGTGAAGGCGGGGCACACGATTGGCAGCACGGATGATCGCGGCATGGAGGCCATCGAGGAGGTGCATCATGTGCGTGATGTACATGTGACACTGCTGCGGCTACTCGGGCTGGATGACAATAAGCTCACCTTTTACCATGCCGGCCGCTTCAAGCAGCTCTCGCAGTTCGGGGGACAGGTGATTGAAAAATTGATCGCTTAGCGTTTCAACTCCGCGACGGGTCTGAAGAAACGGCGCGGGCGGTCGGCGGGGATGTTGCGGAGGAACCAGCCGCTGCCAGCATCGACTGTGGGGAGCGGGTTTAGTGTATCCCAGGTGGTGAGGTCTTCGCTGGTTTCGAGAAGGACGTTCACATTGCTAGCGTAGCGCTCGGGCCAGTTGGCGCGGACTTGCATCGGGGGGGCGCTGATGATGTCGAAGTAGTTAAACTGCAATGCGATGGGGCCGACGGTGGGGCTGATGGTGTTGCAACGCGGGTCGGTGCCTTCGAGATATTCTTGGGCAAGCGAGTATGCGGAGCCATCAAGATTGGCGAAGCCGTTGTGCGCGAGTGTGCCGAAGTGGCGGAGTTCCCAGTTGTCGGCGAGCAGGTCTTGGTCGCTGTCTTCATCGACGACATCGGGCAGCCATGGGAGCAAAAGCGATATGACTTCGAGCGCGGGGTAACCGGCGATTTGTGGGAGATCGGTGTAGTAGGTGACTTGCAATTGTGTGCCTGCGGGAGCTTCAGCAGTGCTGGGTAAAGCAACGGCAGTGAGCTGGTCGGTGAGCAGGAGTTGTGGCACGCCGAGATTGGTCTGCACGAGCGAAAGGCCAGGCGGGTTCGGCGTGGTGCGTGTGAAGAGGGGTTGTCCGAGCCATGAGCGCGTGGGCACGTTGGCGATGATACCCGATAGTTTGTTGGCGGCGTTGGAGAGCTCAGCGGGGCTTAGGCTCGTCGCAGTCAGATACGCGGTGGGCAGCAGGCCGGTGGTGACGTATTCGGCCAGCGCAACGAGCGGCATGGGCAGCGCGTCGAGGTTGTCGAGTGACAGCGCGTTGTGCTGGGCATAAACATCGCGTGCAAGTTTGCGTAGCGCGTTGGCTCCGGCATTGGCGGCTGCGAGATGATCACTGACATGACGATGCACGGCATTGAGGCGCACGACGGAAGCCATGGGATGCGCTTGATCGGTGCGGCGCAGTCCTTGGAAGCTACTCACCAGCACATCCGAGAGTTTATATCCCGTGCCATCGACAGGCGTCGCGGGATTCCGTTGCGTGAGCAGATCGCCGACGATTTTGCCGATGATCACGGCCTCTAGCGAGGTATGCGGCGAGAGCGTGATCTCGGCATAGGGTTGCGCGCCGCGATTGATCGCGGCTTGATACTCGCTGACCCAGCCTGCGGCGGAATAGGTGCCGGTCGGGCTGCTGTCCCAGAGTGGATCGAGCAGGCGTGTGCTCCAGTTCGCATCAGCACCGGGCATGTCGCCGAGCCCGCCATTCCAATTGCTGCTGCCTGCGATCCAGTTCACGCCGCCCCACGGCCAGGTGGTGGCGATGCCGATGCCGCCGTTGCTGATGCCCCAGCTCCATGATTCGGGTTCGAGCGCAGGCACGAGGCCAATGAGCTCGCGGCCCGTCGGCTCAAAGCCCAGGTGCGCGGGATCGGCGGTGAAGTGTGTGCTGCTGCGCACAACGAGGAAACCCATCGCGGCATCGACACCGACTGTATGCACGCGCGCAAAATTGGTAGCGGCTCCGCCCGTGCCGATAACTTCTGAGCCGAGCGCATTGCCGAACGCATCCTCGACCGTGACCGTGCAGGCGCCGGGCTTGCCGTGAGCGGTGGTAGCACCCGCGACATTGAGCAAACGCAGCCGGACATCGACGAGCATGGAGTCAAGCGATGGGGGCAGAGATGCGGGAAAGCTGGCAGCATTGTTGGGATTCGTTCCAGCAGCGAGTTCGTCGGCGTCGCTGAAACCATCGGCATCAGAGTCGCTGCCGCCGTTGGGGTCCATGCCGTAGGCGATCTCGACAAAGTCGGGCACGCCGTCGCCATCGCTGTCCTGGAGCGCGGCGGGTTTGCTGAAGTTGTAGTTTGCGGTACGCGTCGGCGAGGCTCCACTCGCGCGTTTGGCATAATACTCGACGGTTGTTTGTCGCGTGATCCAAAGCTGACTCGTGGGACTCCATGCTTGAAAAGCGCCGCTGCCGTTCATGCGGAAATAAACCGTCGTGCCGCCGATGAGTCCGCTGAAGGTGATCTGCTGTGCGGTCGCGTAAGTGCCGGGCGTCGGCGCGATGGTGACTTCATCAATCTGCGGGCCGATGTTGGCGTTGAAATTGAAGATGGAAAACTGCGCGTGCATTTGATTCACCGCTGTGCCGCCTGGCGCTGATGAAATGGTGCCGACAACTTGCGTCGATGGCGTGCCGATGCCCTGTGTGGCACCGCCATAGTTGCCCGACGCGGCGAGAATGGTAAATGGTCCGCCACCGCCGACTGTGGCAGCGGTGCCCCAATCACCGAACTGGTAGGTGCGGATGAGATCGACGTTGTCGCGGCGGAAGAGGCCGTCATCGAGCAGCATGATGTTAGCGTAGATGCTCAGCGGCTCGAGCGCGGGCAGCGTGGTGATTCCGGTTTGATTCCATCCACTGCCGCTGTTGCCAAAGCTCACCATGCTGCTGGTCGGACCGCCGGGTGTGGCGGCGTAGAGAAGTTGAAACGCATTGCCCGCCATCGGCACCACGCCGGAGAGCACGCCGGTCGCGCCGGTCGGTGTGATCGGCACCGCGGCGGAGAATCCACCGGCGAGCGTGTAAGCGTGAAGCGCGATGGTGCCATCGGTGAAGCGCACGAGCACGCGCAGGCCGCTCGGGCCGTTCACGGGAACGAGTTGGGCGATGGCCGAGCTAAAGGTGGCGGTGCTGATGGTGGCAAACGTCCACGGCGCGGCGGCGACGACACGACCGAGGATGATCGAGCTTTGTCCCGGCACCCAGAACATCACGTCCGCATTCGGACCATCAAAGATGCCGCAGATGAACTGTGAGCCGTCGGCAAGACCGGATGTGCTGAGCACATCGTTCGCGCTGAAGCCGGTGAGGTTGAAAGCGTGGAAGCTGTTCGTGGCGCCGTTGTCGCCCATGTGCGCGAAGATCGCGGCGGCACCGGCGTGAGGCACGATGGGATTGCTGTGCGCGACGGTGAAGTCAGGAATGTTGTCGCTGCGGAGCAGCGACCATGCGCCTGCATTCGAGCGAATCTGCCGCACCTCGTATTGGTTCACCAAATCCAGCGAGGCGATGATGCCGAGATCATCTTCTGGAGTGGGAGCTGCGCCGCCCGCGATGTCGAGCGCGGCCATGATGACGGGGCCGAGTCCGGCATCGAGCACGGCTTTCGGCTCGGTGTAGCCGCTGGTGGTTGGAGACAACACGTTCGCGCGATTTTGCGCCGGGCTGGTCACGGCGAATGAATCCGCCGCGATGCCGCTGAGTTTGCCGACGGCGACTCCGGTCACGCCGGTGACTCCGCTCGCGCGGCCATTGGCAAAGGCGAATGTGCCCGTCCCCGAGCCGTAGCCGATGCGGTAGAGGCCGGTGGCTTTGTCGATGACGAGCACGTCGTTGTTGCCATCGCCATCGAAGTCGCCACTGGCGGAAAATTCGTTCGTGGTTTCCTGGACGGCGGTTCCTGCGTGAGCCACAGCCACGGCGGCGATCATGAAGATGGAGAGAAGCTTCGTGTTCATGGCACATCAACTTGGTTGGTCACGATCACGCGCTCGATTTCCTTCGTGGGGCTGAAGCGGACGATGAGGTATTTGTAGCGCGCGCCTTTGAGCACGGGCTGGCGGTCGAGGAGAAGGATGTCTTCGTCGCTGTTGGTGATCGTGCGCGGCAGGCCGGTCACGCCGCTGGGGAGGATGGCGATGAAGGGATCGGAGACGATATTGTATCCCGTGTCATCGAACTGCGCGATCTGCTCCATCAGCGGCGAGACCTGCACGATGTCGCCGGGCACGGACGGATACTTTGTGTTCGCCATCTGCACGCGATACAGCGCGATGGGCAGGATGACGCCGGGGATGGGTTCGAGTGGCTCGGCCTGCGCGACGAGGTCGTTCGTGTAGAGGTAGTTCTCCAGATCGCGCGTCTCCGGGATGGAAAAGATTTTCGGTGTCGTGGGATTGTTGTCGCTGGGCAGGGTGATGATCGTGCCCCCGGCCGGATCGATGTATTCGCCGATGCGCACGGCGTTGCCTTTCCATGGGCTGAGCTGACCCACATTCAAATGCAGGCCCGTGATGCCCTCATGGAAATCAGCCTTCGTCGGCAGCGGTCGGTCGGGCCACGGCACCGGGATGTCGAGGCCGAGCGTGCGCAGGGCGAACGAGAATTTTTCGTGGTGGCTCCAGTCGCCGGCAATGCGCTCGCCCCACTGGCCGACACCGACCGCGCGCACCAGCACGGTGTATTCATCCGATGATGAAACGGGCAGCGTGAAGGTGAAATGCGGCTCGCCACCGGCGGTGAGATTGCGCGCGAGTCCGGTTTCAAACACATAAAAATCCAGGCCCTTCGCGTTGTCGTGCAGTGGCAGCTCGTTCGGATGCACGACGGCGAGATCGTCGGAGAGGCCGCTGTTGGTGTTGCCCGGCGCATCGCCAGAGGTGCGCGCGACCCACACTTCAAAGCGCTGCACACCGGCGGTGTTGCAAAACCAGCTCACTCTCATGCGCGGATTCAGCGGCGTGGTGCCGGTGATCGGCTCCAGCATCGGCGTCGGCATATAAGTTGTGTTGCCGGACTCGACGCATTCGCCCTGCTGCACGAGCGGGCCTGCATTGCCGTGCTCGTCGAAGAGCTGGAGGAAATAACACAGCGTGCCGTTGCTCGCGGGCGGCGATGGATCAGTCCAAGTGATCGGCGAGGCGCTCGGCACGGTGCCGGAGGCGATGAGCGTCTGCGCGCTGTTATCCACGCGGCGATACACCTTCCATTCCTTTGAGCCAATCGTCGGCGTGAAGGTGCCGGTCACATCCGTCGTGGCGCCGGTGATAGGATCGACGGCTTCATGCTTCCAACCGCAGAGCAGGCCATCCACCGCGAGGCCGTTGAGCGCGACGTTCCAGGTTAAGAGCATGAATTTGTCGTTCTGCGCCGCGGGTAGCATTGTGCTCGGCACCCAGTCGGAGATGACGCCGCCTTTCGTGCCCACGCGGCAGAGGGCGACTGGTGTGTCGCCGTTGACGTAATCGGGCAGTGTCTTGAGCAGGGCCGAGACGAGATTGCCGGTGCCGTTCTTGTTAAAATACGCGCGGCCCAAATCGACGGGCGGGCCGTTGGATTTGTCGATGCGAAACTCCGCCCAGTCGAGTCCGCGCGGCAGTGTGCTGACACAGGTGAAAATAAAATGCCCCTGATCATTGGTCAGCCCGGTCTTGTTCACCTGAGTGAGTTCGGTGAAGGTCAGCGCGGGATTGTAGCAGCGCAGGTTCAATCCGCCATGCGCGCCAGCCGGTCCTTCGCGATCACGCAGCACACCCCACGCAGGTGCACTATGGCCGGAGAGATTCTGCGCCACCGTGCTGTCGATGGCGCGCACGGTGTAATAAAACGTCTTGCCGAGATCGGTCGGCACACTCGGCGACGGCAGATCGACCTCAGCCCACGGCGGCGGTGTGGTGCTGCCATTGTCGGTGAAGCTCGTCTGCGCGGCAGGCAGGATGGCGATGAGGTTCGCGTCGGGACGGTTGAAGACAGGATCAAGGTGACGGCCTTTCTTTGCGATGTCAGCCGGCGTGCGCCAGCGATACACCGCGTAAGCGAGCAGCGTCTTGCCAGCAGGAAGCTCAGGCGCGTCCCAGGTGATCGTGAAGCGCTGATCGCGCGCGGTGCCGTTGTAGGTCGAGATGTTTTTCACCTGCACATGCTGCGGCGGATTCGGAGGCATGCGGTTCTTGATCATCGACAACATCACGGGTGAAGGCACTCCACCACGCGCGAGCAAATCACGCGCCACGGCGAACCAGCCGAACTCCTGCCCATCATTGAAATCCGTGCCGCCGTCGAAGCGGCTGTTGTCGTCATTGAGGAAAACCGTGGTCGTGTCGGCGGGATTCGTTGCTTGCGCCGCATCGAGCAAAGCAGGTGGCAGCACGGCGAGGCGGTTTACTTTCGCCACGCCCGCGCCAGTGAGCAGCGTGGTGACGGATGCCGGTGGCGTGACATCCCATCCGCGCGTGATCACCGTGGCCTTCGGCACGCGATACACATCGTAGCCGTAGTGCAGCGGCGAGAGATCGCGCAGCGCATTGGGCGTCTCCCAGCGCATCCCGATGTTGATGTTGCCCTTCACGCTCTCGTCCTTCACTTCAAACGGCCGCCCTGGAGCTGGCAGCACGAGCAGCGCCGCAGGATCGACCGTGACGCGACCGAGCACGCCGATGTCAGCGCCCGACGCAAGATCGAACTCGCGCAGCTCATACGTCCGCACACCGACCGCCGGAATCTTGTCCGCCATACCGAAGCCGCCGCACATCGCGATGGCCGGATGCTGTCTGCCGAGAAGAATCACGCGCTGCATGTTCGCCGCGTTGCCGTTCGCACCGACGAGCAGCGCGGAGATTTTATCCGCCGTGGTCACCGCGCCTGCAGGCATCGCGTCCTTCAGCATCTCGGTGAGCAGCGTGTCCAGGTCGGTGAGATTTTGCCCGAGCTTTTGCGACACCGGCAGCAATGATTGAATCAAGCGCGTGTCCGCCGAAAGCTCCACCACCGAGATGCGTGCGAACGGCGACGCCGAAGCCGCGTTGCCGGCCTTGCGGTAGATCGCGACGTTTCTGCCCGTGATGAGCAGCGGATCACTCGGCTGCCACACCAGCCACGCAAACGTCTCCGCACCGACGGTGGCGGTCGTGCCGGTAAAGACGAGCGTCTGGTCGAGCGCGGGCTGCGCGCTGAGGGTCGCCGCTGCGGTGAAGGTTAGAAGAAGGGAGCGAAACATGGGATGCGAGAAGTGCATGTTTGAGAAAGTGCGCGGCTAGTAATCGACATCCCAGCCGCCGACGTCGGTGTATTTGAATTCGACCTGCTTGCTGAACTCGGTGCAGATGGGGCACACGCCGGCTTTGCCGAAGACTCGACCGGTGCCGGCGAAGGCGTAGGTGTTGCCGCTCTTCACGCCGACGAGCGCGATCTCGCCGCCGACCTCGACCACGCAGAGCGCCTCGCCATACACGCCGAGGTCCATGCGGCCGCCGTAGGTCGGGCCTTCGGCGAAATAGAACACGCCCGCGCCGACCTTGGCGCTGATGTTGAAGAAGCAACTGCCGCCGAAGATCGGGAACGTCGCCGCGCCAAACGCATAGATGCCGGTGATGCTCGGCGTGGTAATGACGCTGGCGACGAGCGGGTCGATGAGTTCGAGCGGCTCCAGGTCGCATGATTTGCCGAGGAAGATGCCGCCTGCCAGACTGTAGGAACTGAAGTTCACGCCGACACTCGCGGCGATGTAGTTCTCCGTATCGCCAAACATGACGGACGCGCCGAGTTCGTAGATTTCAAAGGTCTCGAAGTCGATGGTGCCGTTGGTCAGCTCGAACGCACCGCCGAGTGAAACGGGCGCACCGGCGGAGATGCCAAACTTCACGTCCATGTCGGCGCGCACGTCGCCATTCAGGCCGAGGCCGACCCAGCTCAGGCTGACATCTTCGACACCGATCATGATCTCAACCGTGTTCGCGCCGACCGTGCCGGTGCAGGTGCCGGGGCCGTCGGAGTCGAGTTCTTTGATTTGGAAATAACCGGCGAGCGTCATCGCATCGGGCAGGTTCATCTCGACCATCGCGTCGAGGCGCAGCAGGTCGAGGCTGTCGCCATTGATGTGCGCGAAGCCGGTGATGGAACCCGCGCCGATGGCATCGGCGAAGCTGCCTTCGAGCGGGTTGATGCTCTCGTCGAGTCCGGCGAGCACGTCGGAGAGTGCCTCGCGCACGGCGGCATTGAGCGAAGCGAACGCGGTGTCCACGGCTTCGTTGAAGCTGGCCTGCACGTCGTAGATGCGCTCCTTCACCGACTCCTGAATGTCGGCGACGAGTGGTGTGGCGTAGAACTCGTCTTTGATTTTCTGTGCGATCTCCGCGCGCCATTCGTCGGCGACTTCATCAAGGTTATCGAGATCCTCCGTCGTGGCGGAAAGCACGATGTCGTTCGCGGCAGTTGCGACGGCAAACGTCACGGCGGCGATGTCGATCTGTCCTGCGCCCGCGTTGTTGACGAGGTCTTGGATTTCCTCGCCGAGATCGGTCGCGCCTTCGATCTGCAAGCGCACGGCGGTGACAGTGGCTTTCACACTGGTGAGCGTGGCGGTGACGGAATCGAGCGTGGCAGACTGGTCTTGAATGAGATCAACGAGCTGAGCATCGATCGCGGTGGTATCGACGATGGTGCTGAGCACATCGACCAGCTCGGTGGCGAGCAATTCAAACACTGGGCGACGTCCGTCACCGTCGGTCTTTAAAAGGCCATCAACTGCCGGGCCGGGATCAATCGTGACCTGCGCGATGACCGAGTCGATGCCTTGCTCGATCTTCAACA
>JANOBP010000579.1:0-25753 GCA_031411715.1 Verrucomicrobiaceae bacterium
GTCGATGCCTGCATGAGGGGAGAAAAAGCGGCGACCGATCTACCGACGTATGGCTGTCCGGTGACAGAAGCGGTGCTGCTCGGTGTCCTCGCGGAGCGCAATCCGGTGGGCTGGATCGAGTGGGACGCCGCTGCTGGCAAAGTGACCAACAAGCCCGAACTCAACGCCCAGCTCACGCGGAAGTATCGCGATGGGTGGAGTGTCGAAGGATTGGGTTGATGCTCCAAGCCCGTGTTGCTTAACATCCACAAAGCAACCGCAAAAAACAGCGCAAGATGATCATCACCGACGTTGCGCTTATGCAATGCCGCCGTAGCATCCGTTGCCCATGAGCGCGCACGAGCACAAACCAGACTCACGTCTGAAGCAGGCCGAGAAGATCGCCACACATCCCGAGCAGTACAAAGTCTGCGAAGGCTGCGGTTCCATCGTGGTGACACGCGCCGTCACCTGCCCGAGCTGCCACGCCTATCGCTTTGATCCCACAGCGATCCGTGTTGTTGCGCAGGCAAAGGATTTGGCCATGCGCGCTGCGAGTGCCGTGCTGGCGGCAGATTTGTCTTAGCTCATGCTCAGGGTTGGGCCGTTTATTGAGCCACCACTGGCTTGAGAAGATTCAGCCATGAAAGGGCTAGCCGACGTGCCTCCTTGATCTCCATTTCATTCAGCGAGAAACCGGTCGTGGCAGATGCCATCAAGTTTGTATGCTGCTCACGATGTTGCAGGCTTAACGCATGTCCAAGTTCGTGGGCCAAGACGCGTGCGACATGCTGGTCGGTTCCCCCACTAACATTTCGCAATTTCACCACATCTTTGACCACAGCGGGCTGCCCATAGTAGAAGCCATTGGGGCCCATGTCGTGGATGAAGCAGACGTGGATGGCTGGAGCCGTGAGTTTATCCATTGGAATGGCAGACTTTACCCAGTTGCGGTCGCGTTGAGGCCATCGCTGCGCAGGCACCTGGAATGCCTTTAGTGGTTCAATTTCACCAACAACAAAACGAACGCCAGCCTGGGACCAGATTTGATTTACGTGTAGAAATATATTCTCGACAACGGCCTTGCTGGTGTTGGAGTTGAGATTGGGATGTTGCTCCGATTGCAAAAGATGAACTGAGACAGGAAGTGTGATGATGGGCGAAATCTCTTCTCCGAAGGTTCTCGAAACAATCGTCAAAAGCAGTGTGAGTATTGAATTACGGATCATGACTGAGGTGTGTTCGACGCAGAATTCACGGAAGGCGAACGCTTTGAATTGAATCACACCTTTCCGAATGTGTAAAATCATCGACACGCGGATCAAAGGTGCATGATTCTGCCGAAAAACGTGCCTTATCGGTAAGAATATTCTCAAGAATGAATCATTGAACTGTAAGAATGAAGAAAAGATGAAGAAAAACAAAAAATATGCTTTTCAGCCAAACCTCATGCTGCTAAACTTCAAATCTACGGCGCACGTACTTCGTTCGACTGGCATTCTGCCATTTGCACGAGCCATGCGAGTGTCCGACCTCAACCAAACCAACCAAACCAACCTGATCAGACTATGAAATTGAATACATTACTGAAGACGCTGGGGTTCTTGGCACTGGCCGCCACTCCCGTTGTGGCCGGAACCGCCCCCGCCCCCAAAGGCCCTGCCCCAGTCCAACCCGCCGTCAACGATGACCTCGGTATGAACGTCGGCCTCGGCTATCACACCAACTACATCTGGCGTGGCCTTAACTTTGGCCAACATTGGGTCAATGGCAACATTGCTGGTATCATCCCACTCGTCGGTGGTGCCAGTGAAGACGGTGCTGGTGGCACTCGCCTCGCTTGGGATGTCGATTACGGCTCCCTTGCTGGTGACCAAGATCACTTCATGCCCGGCGCTGCTGGCACCAACAACGCTTCATTCCAGCGTCTCCAAGTTGGTGCTGCTATCCAGCAAGACCTTGGTCCTGTGACCGTGTCTCTTGGATACCGCTATTTCCGTAACATGGGCCAGCTTAACACCATTGGCAGCCTTAACGACGGCAATGAAATCAGCCTTGGTCTTGCTACCGCTCTTGGTCCGATTAACATCGCCTCTAGCGCCAACTATGACCACACCAACGATTCTTGGTACTTCGACTTCGACGCGAATACCAACATCGCTGTCACTGACGCCATCAGCATCGTTCCCTTCTTCAACGTGGGCTACGGTAAGAACATGAATTGGCAGTTTGCTAACAACACTGCAATCACTGGTGCTTCATTCATCGGTGGTGGCCGTGATGACCTAACTGGCTGGACGGCTATCACTACTGGTATCCGTCTCCCAATCAAGCTTAACAGCCGTGCAACTCTTACTCCTTACATCGCTGGTAACCTCCCACTCGGCACCACTGCTAACGTCGGTGGCACCGCACGTGCAACAGGCCGCCCAGACACACCTTATAAGAGCGTGCTCTTCGGTGGCGTGACCCTGAACGTCCGCTTCTAATACATCGCCTCGCGCGATCCCAACCTTTTCGGTTGAACCTCCCGACGCAAGTCGGGAGGTTTTTTTTGCCATGAATTCCCATCCATTATCAAAAGGCGCTCCGCAGCTTGATCTATTTGGAGAGAGCCATGTGGCAGTGGAAGACGCGGCTTCTGCGGAGAGCAGGAACTCAGCGGATCGTTCTAGCGAGGGCATCATAGTGCGCGTTCAATTGGAGGGTGTCGCTGTCATTGAACTTGATTATCTGGTTCCCAAGCTGCTAAAGGAAAAAATCACGGTGGGTACGCGGGTGACCGTACCGCTTCAAAGCCAGAAAGTCGCGGCTGTGGTGATCGAAATGCTGAGCGAGTCACCGCATCGAGGGAAGTTGAAGGAAATTGCCACCATTGTTGGCTCACGGCCGATGTTCACGCCGAGTTTGCTCAAAATGGCCCATTGGATGGCCGAGTACTACATGGTGTCACCCCATCAGGTGCTGAGAACGATGTTACCGCAGGCAGTACGAAGCAAACCGGAGACCTTTTTGACCGATAGTCGGCTGCAAGTCGTTAAAATGCCGACTGCTGAAGTTTATTCGAAGCTCCAACGCTCAGCGCCCATGCAAGTCAGAGTGCTTGAGTTACTTCAAGCGGCTGGAGGCAATGCTACGACGAGCCAATTGCGCCGAGATTTACCGCGCATCGCGGCAATCATCAAACCGTTGATCAAAGCAGGGTTGATATCCTGCAGCGAGGAACGGGTTGAGCGCGATCCGTTTCAGAATGAAGAATTCATTCCGAGCCAACCACTGCAACTTACCGAAGAGCAACAAGTAGCCTTCGATAGTATCGTTCATTCGATGCGCGAGCCTGCTGATGCGCGGCCGATTTTACTCCACGGCGTCACTGGTAGCGGCAAAACGGAAGTTTATCTCCAAGCCATCGCCAAAATCATTGATGCGGGCAAAACGGCTCTTGTGCTTGTTCCGGAGATTAGCCTGACTCCGCAGACCATTGAGCGCTTCAAGGCGCGATTTGCCACAAAAAAAGACCGCATTGCCGTTTTACATAGCAATTTAAGCGAGGGGGAGCGACACGATGAGTGGTTCAAAATCCATGAGGATCGTGCCGATATCGTCATTGGCGCGCGCAGCGCCATTTTCGCTCCGTTGGAGCGTCTGGGCATCATCATCGTCGATGAAGAGCATGAGCCATCCTACAAACAAGATGAGAATCCACGCTATCACGCCCGTGATCTTGCTGTTGTCCGTGCGAAGATCGAAAAATGCCTCGTTCTACTGGGCAGTGCCACGCCGAGCCTCGAATCCTTCGACAATGCCACACGTGGCCGTTACGAGCTGCTGCGCCTCACGAAACGCACCGATGGCAAAACAATGCCCCTCATCCGAATCGTGGATATGCGGTTAGAGCGGCGCAAAGGGACTGGTGTCACCGTGGCGAATGCAGGCATTCTGTCTGAAAAACTCCGTCTAGCCATCACGAGTCGACTCGAGAAGCGTGAGCAGACCATTCTTTTCCTGAACCGCCGTGGCTTCAATACCTCGCTGTCCTGCACCTCCTGTGGCGAGGCTGTCCAGTGCCAGGATTGCAGCATCCCGATGACCCTGCACAAAAAAGACGACCGCCTCGTCTGCCATGTCTGCGGTGCACGACGAGTTCCGCCAAAAAAATGCCCCGCCTGCGCAGATCCCGCGCTCAAATTCACGGGATTCGGCACCGAGCGTGTCGAGGCAGTTGTACGCGAGGTTTTCCCACAGGCTAGACTTGCACGCGTCGATACCGACACCGTCCAACGCAAGCATCAACTCCGCGATATGCTGCGGGACTTTCGGGCGCAGAAACTCGATATTCTCATCGGGACGCAAATGATCGCCAAAGGCCTCGATTTCCCCAATGTGACGCTCGTTGGCGTGCTCAATGCCGATATCGCCCTGAACTTGCCCGACTTCCGCGCTGCTGAGCGAACCTTGCAACTCCTAGTACAAGTCGCCGGGCGCGCAGGACGGGGTGAGGTCAAAGGAGAGGTCATGGTCCAGACCTACGCGCCACATACTCCAGCTGTGCAGTTTTCGAGGCACAACGATTTCGAAGGTTTTGCTCAACAGGAATTGGAGCACCGTCAGACGTTCCACTATCCGCCATTCACTCATGTCGTGCTTATCAGCAGCCGTGGGAAGCATCAGGCGCGTGCAGAATTCGCACTGCAGACGCTGCATCGTCGCCTGCTCGAGAAATTGCCGGCCGGCGCCATCATGGGGGAGCCTGCACCGAGCGCTTTATCCAAGGCGCACGGCCAGTTCCGCTTCCAACTTCTGCTACGTTCAGATAAAATCCGCCAACTCACTCGCCACATTCAGCAGGTTATTCGGGGCACCACATTGCCGCAGGATGTCATAGTAGTGTGGGATGTGGATCCTGTTTCGTTGCTCTAAAGTGCGAAAAACAGACCGCTGTTCATGGCGAAGGCGGCATTGACAGTCCGCGCTCCGCTTCAATAGTCAGGACCCATGATTTCAGCGCCGACTTCCGCATTATTTCGACTCGTGACACTCGCGTTGACCGCACTGTTCCTTGCCTCCTGCTCATCTTCAGTTAGCGGACCCGGCGGCACCATCTCAAAGGTCAAATATTATCACCTTATGCCGGGCGTGCCTCCTGGCACTCAGGAGCGTGCGCTCACTTTTGAGCGGGAGCACTTTCTTTACGGAGCCGTGACCTCAAAGGAGATCATGGCACGCTTTGGCCACTATTACACCATCTTCTGGCGGCTCGATGACCGCACGGGTCCCGTGAAAGTGCGCTTTGAGTACCGCCTCGCCAGCACCGGTCTGAAGATCTTCGCGAAGGAAGCGATAGTCGAAGATATCCGCCGCAGCAATGTCACACGCTTTGAGGTCAACGGTGACGAGTATCAAAAAAGTGGCCGTGTAAGCATGTGGCGCGTAACCATTTTCCGCGGCAATGAGGAACTCGTCAGCCAGCAATCTTATCTTTGGAATTAATCTGACACCGAGATAAGCCTACAGATCACACATCATGCCATCCCCCCCATCTACTCGCATCCTAGTCGGACTCATTGACCATGTGTTCTGGATGCGTGTGGACGGCAAAGGCACCCATCTCAACAGCCTCCAGGCCAAGACAGCCTTCCAGAGCATCATTGCACGTGGCATCTACGATCTCGTTGTCGATCTCGAGCGCTGCCCCATGATGGACTCCACCTTCCTTGGCATGCTCACTGGCGCGGCCTTGAATCTAAAAAACACCGGCACTACCACAGGTACATTGAGTGTGCTCAACGCCAATCAGCGCAATATCCAACTTCTCACCAGCCTCGGCCTCAATCATATCCTCACCCTCGACTCCGAAGGCAAACTCTGGATTGACGAGCGTGCGAAAGCCAGTGCCGCATTGAAGCTCTGTGAAGCCGATGAGCCGTGTAGCAAAGAAGATCAGACTCAACACGTTCTCGATGCGCACCAGATTCTTTCAGACGTCAGCAGTGAAAACGAATGTCGTTTCCGTGATGTCATCGACTTCCTCGAAAAAGAGCTGCAGGCACATTCCGCCCCGCCCTTGCCAGCTTGAGGCACCGCCTGGAAGTGCCAGGCCGTGCCGTATGAGACCATGATTCCTACTTTGCTTACTCTTTTGGTGCTGCTCATGGCAGTGGTCGTTGTCTTTTTGGCGAGACTCTCCCGGAAACAGCGTCGCGCGCTTTTTGCCCTGCGCAGTGAAGAAGAAGCCATCATCGCTGAGGAGCGTCGACTCTTTGGCTTTCTGCATGAGTTGGGCGAGGCCATTTGGCGGGAGGACCAGCAGCAGGCCATGTATCGGCTCATCGTCGAGGGTGCTGTGCGGGTCACGCAGAGCCAAGGTGGTGCCATTTATGTCTTCGACGCTCCGACCAATCGCCTCGTTCCTCGCCACCACACCGAGTTTTGCACGCCACTCGTTGAGATTCCCGATCGCGTCAGCCTTCAGGCCAAAGAAAATCCAGGCGCCATTCTCAGCTTTTTGCGCATCCACGCCATCACGCCAGATTACGGTATTCTCGGACGCATTTTTACTCAGCAAAAAAGTGAGCTTAACCCTGATCTTGGCGGCGAGATTCCGGCCACCGCTCTTCTTGGCCCCTTGAGTTTTGGCACTCGCAGACTCGGCGTTCTAGTGCTCACAGCGCCCAAAACCTCACGCCAATTCAACGCAAACGACTTTGAGGTTTTCAATTCCATCACGGAGCAGTCTGCTTTTGCTCTTGCGAATGCCATGTCACATCAAGAGGCGGCAAAGCATCGCGCGGATCAGCAGGAAATGGACAATGCCAGCCAGATTCAAAAGGTTCT
This sequence comes from Verrucomicrobiaceae bacterium, assembly GCA_031411715.1. Classification (GTDB taxonomy): domain Bacteria; phylum Verrucomicrobiota; class Verrucomicrobiia; order Verrucomicrobiales; family Verrucomicrobiaceae; genus Prosthecobacter. The sequence continues at coordinate 6,814 of JANOBP010000579.1, forward strand.
CCTGCCGGATCGCGCTCCCACTTTGCCCGGCTTCACCATAGCTGGCCGAAATATCCCTGCGCGCCGCCTCAGTGGTGACTATTTCGATTACATCGCCATGCCGGATGGTCGTTTCGGTGCCGTCATTGCCGATGTCTCTGGCAAAGGCATGCCCGCCGCGCTTGTCACCATCATGTGCCGTACTTTGTTACGCTCTGTGGCAGCAGGCAGTCTTAGCCCCAGCGCCGCTCTCGCGGCAGTGAATCGCATCATCGCACCGGATATGCGTGAAGACATGTTCATCACCATGACTTACTTCACACTGCAAAATGGCAGCCCGACGGTCACACTCGCACGTGCTGGGCATACGGATGCACTTCTTTGGCGTCAGGCCACCGGCAAGATCGAAGCCCTCCGCCCACCCGGACTCGGAGTCGGCATCGACAAGGGTAGCGTCTTCGAGCGTGTCACCAAAGACATCGCTTTCGACATGCTTCCTGGTGACTGCATGCTGCTCTACACAGACGGCGTTAACGAAGCCATCACCCCGCAGGGCGATGAATTTGGCGAGGTCCGCATCGAGAATGCTCTGGCCCGTCTTGCCCCCAATGGACCGAAAAGCGTCATCGATGGCCTCATTTCAGAAGTGGATGCCTTTCTCATTGGCAAGCGTTCTCACGATGACATCACCTTGATTGCCCTGCAGAAGACGCCATAGTCGCGGCCCCCCAAAATTGCCCCAAACGACCATGACAGATCCGATCTTTGAAGAAGTGCCACCGACAATGGATGAATCTGCCCCAGCGGAAGAAAATGCCGCACCACTCGACCCCATTGCTGCCCTCAATCAGGAAATCGACCGCTGGAAAGATCTCGCCTACCGCAGCCAGGCTGAGCTCGATAACTTCCGCAAGCGCTCCGCTCGTGAGGCGCAGGACACACGCGCTTACGCCAACAGCAGCCTCCTGATCTCCCTCTTTCCCATCCTCGACAACTTCGAGATGGGCCTCGAAGCCGCGCGCGCTGAGTCCGCTCAATCCATGATCTTCATGGGCATGAGCATGGTCCAACGCCAAATTGCCGACTTCCTTCGTGAATCTGGTGTTCAAGAAATCGAGGCACTCCACAAGCCTTTTGACCCCAATCTACACGACGCTGTCTCCCAGGAAGCCAGCGCGAACCATCCCGAAGGCACCATCCTCCGCGTCACACGCCGTGGCTATAAGCTCAAGGACCGACTTCTACGCCCTGCCAGTGTCATCGTAGCTGCTGCGCCCGCAGCCTGAGCCCCACTTCAATCTCCAGACTCTCTTCTCTCCCTATGGCTGAAAAACGCGACTACTACGAAGTCCTTGGCGTCTCACGTGACGCCTCCGCAGACGACCTGAAAAAGGCCTATCGCAAACTCGCGGTCAAATTTCACCCCGATAAAAATCCCGGAGACAAAACCGCAGAAGATAAATTCAAAGAAGTCGGTGAAGCCTACGACGTCCTCAGCGACGACCAAAAACGCCCCGCATATGATCGCTACGGCCACGCCGCCTTCTCGGGTGGCATGGGCGGCCCTAGCTCAGGCGGCGGTGGTTTCCACAATCCGTTCGACATCTTTAATGAAGTCTTCTCCGGCGGCGGTGGCGGCATCTTTGAGCAATTCTTCGGCGGTGGTGGCGGCGGTGGCCGTCGCCGTAGTGACGGACCTCAGCGCGGTGCCGATCTCCGTTATGGGATGGAAATCACCCTAGAGGAAGCCGCCAACGGTGTCGAGCGTGAAATCGACTACGAGCGCCTCATCGGCTGCAAAACCTGCTCTGGCAGCGGCTCCAACAGTGGCTCCGGTAAAAAATCATGCCGCACCTGCGGCGGTGCAGGTCAGGTCATCATGTCACGTGGCATCTTCCAGGTTCAGCAGACCTGTCCCGACTGTCAGGGCAGTGGCGAAACCATCAGCGACCCCTGCCGCACCTGCCGTGGCGCTGGATTGGCCAAAGCGCCCGCCCACGTCCGCGTGAAAGTGCCCGCAGGCATCGAGGACGGCTCACGCCTCCGCTCCTCAGGCAATGGCAATGCAGGAACCAAAAACGGCCCCAACGGCGATCTCTACGTCGTCGTCCAGGTCAAGCCCCACGAGATCTTCGAGCGCGAGGGAGATGACCTCCACTGCGACATGCCAGTCTCCTTTGCCACTGCAGCCCTCGGCGGAGAGATCACCGTCCCCACCATGGGTGCCAAAGCGACCGTCAAAGTCCCCACCGGCACTCAAAACGGCACCACCTTCCGTCTCCGCGGCAAAGGCATGAGATCCCTCGGCACCGAGCACTACGGCGACCTCTACGTCCACGTCCAGATCGCCGTCCCCACCAAGCTCAGCACCGAGCAGCGCACCAAACTCGAAGACTACGCCAAATCCCTCGGCGAAACGACCTCCCCCATGGAAGAGACCTTCCTCGAGAAGGCCAAAAAGTTCTTCCGCTAGTGCGGCGTAACAGCCTTCGTTACACTTTAAGTCCGTAGAAGCGCACCGCGTTTTGGCTCCATAACTTCCGCTGCTCGCTGGCGGAGCGTGAGGACACGATCTGCTTCAGCGCATCCACCCAGCCGCGCAGCGGGCTGCCGAGGAGGCAGACGGGCCAGTCGCCGCCGAAGTAGACGCGGTCGGGGCCGAAGGCGTCGAGGCAGTGATTGACGACGGGTGCGAGATCCTCGGCATGCCATTGGCCCGGCGGGACGAAGGCGACGATTCCGCTGATCTTGCACATGACTCCCGGCTGCGCAGCGACGGCGTCGATGCCGCGCTTCCACTCGCCGACAGTGCAGCCGCGCTTCAAACCAGGACCGAGCTTGGGATTGAAGGCCTTGGGATCACCGTTGCCGCAGTGGTCGAGCACGAAATGCGTCTCCGGGCATTGCTGAATGAGCTTCACGGCATCGTGCAGCTCGGTGGGACGCATGGTGAGCTCGAAATTGAGCCTGTGTTTGCCAAGTGTGCGGACTCCACGCACGAAATCCTTGCTCAAGCAGAAGCCGGGAGGCGTGGACGGCCCATGCAGCACCTGGCGCAGGCCTTTGACGATGCCATTGCCTGCGTAGCGCTTCACATAACTCTCAAAATCATCCGATGCAGGCCTCCCGCCGATGGTGGCGGCAATGGTGGGCGTCTTTCCGGCGCGACACTGAGCCGCGATGCCATCGGCTTCCTTGATGTGATCACTCGGAGCCACATCGACCTCCATGTAGATCGCCTTCACGTTCAAACCTGCGGTGGCCTTCACGTAGTCGGCGGTCACGTAATCATGCCGCAGCACCTCGGGTGCTCCTTTGATCCATGGTGGACTGATTATGCTGCGGTCCCAGAGATGCTGATGCGTGTCGATGATGAGTGCATCGGGTGAGTTGAGAGTGGAGCAAGAGGTGAGAGCAACTCCGGCGCTGGTCTGAAGAAAATGGCGGCGATTCATGGTGGTTAAGAACTACGCACGTCGTGTCGCCACCATATCTTCCTTTGCAGCCCAAAGAGCGATGTCTTCTTTCTTGATGGCCGCTGCCATCAGGGAGGGGAATTTGTCCGGTGTGCAGGCAAAGCTGGGAACGCCGAGCAGACTCATTTTGGCGGCGAGCTCTTGATCATAACATGGCGCACCTTCATCACTCAAGGCCAGCAGGGTGATGAATTGCACACCGCTTTGCACGAGTTCGTTGGTGCGCTGGAGCAGGTTCTTTTCGACACCGCCTTCGATCAGGTCAGAGATGAGGATGAGGATCGTGTTGGTTGGATCTGTAATGAGAGATTGGCAGTAGCCGACAGCTTTGTTGATATCAGTGCCGCCGCCGAGTTGGGTGCCAAAGAGGAGTTCGACGGGATCGTCGAGTTTTTCGGTCAGATCGACCACGGCGGTGTCAAAGACGACGAGTTGTGTCTTCACGGCGGGCAATGAGGCCATTACAGCACCGAAGATGCTGGAATACACGACGCTAGCAGCCATGGAGCCGCTTTGGTCGATGCAGAGGATGATGTTGCGCTGGGTCTTGTGTGCTTTACGACCGTAACCGATCAAGGTCTCGGGAACGATCGTTTGATAGTCCGCTTGGTAGTGCCGCAAATTGGCCCGGATGGTTCGGTTCCAGTCGATCTCGGCCATGCGTGGTCGGCGATTGCGCACGGCGCGGTTGAGAGCACCTGTGACGGCGCTGCGCATCGGCTCGGCAAGCTTGCGCATGAGCTCATCCACCACTTTGCGCACCACGAGACGGGCGGTTTCCTTTGTTTTGGCAGGAATCACACCGGATAGCGAAATGAGGCTGGCGACGAGATGCACGTCGGGCTGCACGGCTTCGAGCATCTCAGGCTGGAGGAGCATCTCTCTCATGCCGAGACGGTCGAGAGCGTCCTTCTGCATGACCTGCACGACGCTGGCCGGGAAGTATTTGCGAATGTCTCCCAACCAACGGGCGACTCGAGGCGCAGACTTTTCCGTGCCACCACGACGGCCTGATTTCATGCCACCTGGGCCATCAGGATCGTAAAGTGCCGCGAGAGCCTGATCCATCTCCATGTCGGCACCCGCGAGTGCTCCACAGGATTCATTTGCCTCGCCGCCCAATACGAGTCGCCAGCGGCGTTGTCTTTCGGTATTTGAAATGGTGTCGCTCATGTTGGGATACCTAGAATTTGATGCAGCACTGGGAGAGGCTTCATGGCGCGCTCATGGTTCCACTCCAATGTAGCATGCGTGACTGTCACAGGCTGGCTACCATTGGTGTGCTTGGCTCGCTGACCAAGTTGGATGCACTCAGTGCCAGGGAAGGTCGAAAAAGTGCGACGGATGAGGGGGAGGATGCGCGTGAAGGTTTCCTCAGTCAGTGAGGCGACCCAGGAATCCACGGTTTGCCAGAGGCGGTCATCATGGAGGAGGATCATGCCGCTTTGATGGAGGAAACCTTCGAGCCATGCGGCAGCAGGTGCGGGGTCGTTTCCGATCGAGAGTGCCTGACTCACACGTGTGGAGGTGGTCTCAGCATCTTCCGTTTGCTCATCAAAGAGCAAGCGAGCGGCGAGGCCTGAAATGAGGCCATGTGTGCCACCAAGCACAGCAATTCGCGTGAGCGCTGGCATCCAGTCGGTGAGGTGCACCTCATTACCAATGAGCTTAATGGCTTGATGGGTCGTGACGATGCGCGTGCGCATTTTTTCTGCCGCATCGTCGTCGAGTGACGAGCAGGCACCACTGAGGCCAATGCATGCACGAGCGACGAGGCTGTCGAGCACATGACCGACTAGCGAGGCATCGGTTTGACGCACATTGCCATAGCGGAAGATGTTCGCGAGTGGAGGAATGGCTTCTAGAAGCTGTGATGTGTCGCCAGCGATGGCGGCTTGGTTTTCTAGAGCATGGGTAACCGGCTCGACGGCGTGTGGGAGATTCGCGAGCAACACTCGATCGACGAGCTTCGAGAGCGCAGGCAGCGACTGCGCTTTCTGAGCTTCATCAATGGCGAGCGCGGTGGCCGCATCGCTGATGGACTGACCCCAGCGGCTTGCTTCGATGATGCAAATGGCGAACTCGGGTTGCCAACGGAGTTGCCAGACTTCATGGAAGGTGCCTTTCGCACTACGGCCCGTGCCTCGCACTTCGCCCCACTTCACACTGAGCAGGTTCAGGCGATGCAGAAGATGGCTGCGGGCGAGATCATTTTCACTGCGCAGATCGAGATCGAGGTCTTTGGCGAGTGCCTCGGGCTTGATGCGAAGACTTCGCTGCTGCTTTTCGAGGTCCTGCTGAAGCGGCACAGTGGGTACGTCTGGCGGCACTCGGCCGAGTTTTTCTCCGACGATCAATTGCGTGTGGATCAGGCGCAGCGGCGCATCCTCACCCATGCAAATCACCGTTCGTACGGCTTCATTGATTTCTTCGAGACCTGGAGCCGGACGCTCGCGCATCGCGGCCAGGGCATCGCTGAGACGTGCTGCCTCAATGACGTGCGCGGAGGAGCAGTCCATGTCCTCGCCACGCATGAAGCGCGCTACTTTGGAGATCCAACCAATGGCTCGCTGGCTGGCTTCAGTGGATTGATTTTTCCACAAGAATTCATACCAGCCTGGTGACAGCACACCTGCGCCGTAGCCGCTTGCAGAGGCCAACCGACCATAAGTCCAAGGCGCCCATGTGGCTGCCACTTTCACTTTCGGTAGAGCTTTGAGGAGGTCGCTATCTGCCTTTGCTGTGGGCATGGTCGCGAGGGCTGGCACATGCCAAGCTCCGCAAATGACCGCGATCTTCTGAAAACCATCTTTTTCCGCCTGTCGGATGCATTTACGCATGTGGGCCTCACGCAGATTTTCACGATGCACCGCAGACTGCGACAGGCGACGCGGCAATTCAGCGCGCACACTTGTCATGGCTTCCTGGATGGCATTGAACAGGCCCGCGCTGTCGGAGTCGCGGCGTTCTTCGACCATCTGGTTCCACCAGGTCTCTCCATCACCATAGCCTGCGGCGCGGCCAAGCCAGTCGAGCGGATCGGCGGAGATGTCATCAGCTTCCGGTTCGGCTGCGTCAGTGGATTCGACGACTTCGACAGGCGTGGCCGATGCTTCATTGCGCTCCTTTCGCAACGCCAGTTCGTGCGCCTGTGGCAAGTCGATGAAGCGCACTGGAATGCTGAGCTGAAGGCCGTAGCGAATGGCCTGCCACTCAGGTGAAAACTCAGCGAAGGGGTAAAATGAGGCCAGTTTCGTGTCTTCTGGGCAATACAGTAGCAGGGCGACCGGTGGCTCGATTTCCGCATGTAGTGCCGATGCCAGCACAGCTTCGGCTTCTGGTGGGCCCTCGATCAGGACACAGTCCGGCGAGAGTTCTTCCAACGCACGAACCAGAGATCGCGCGCAGCCAGGGCCGTGATGGCGGATGCCGAAGAGGTGAGTCATGGTGAAGGATGAACCGCAGAGGACGCAGAGAGCGCAGAGGTTCGCAGAGAGATGATTGGGTTTGGATTCATGTGATGTTGAATTCTCTGCGTGAAATATTCAGGCATTGTTTGCCAGCCGTTCAATGCCGTCTTTAAGGCGGACGACGTTGAAGTTGATGAGAAGTCCAATGCGTTTGTCACTGAGCTTGAGATAAGTGATGAGCTGTGCGCGATGAATGGGAATCACATGCTCCACGGCCTTTAATTCTACGATGACGGTCTCCTCCACGAGCAAATCGAGCCGATAGCCGACATCGAGCTTTACCTCGTCATAGATGATGGGTTGTGCGACTTGAGTGCGCACTTTGATGCCTCGCTTCGTCAGTTCATAGGCAAGGCAGGCTTCGTAGCTCGATTCGAGTAATCCTGGTCCAAGCCGTGTGTGTACCTTCATGGCGGCGTCGATGATCTGTCCGGTGATGTCGTTGATTTGCATGGTGTGGATGTGTTTAGTTTGTTGTGGGAATGAATGGAGCCGCAGACGACGCGAAGAGCGCAGAGGTTCACAGAGAAAAATGGAATGATTCAGAATCAGAAACAAAAAAGTAACCCCTGCGAGCCTCCGCTCTCTCTGCGTCCTCTGCGGTTCATAAAATGTCTCGGCAAGCGCGATACAGATCCTTCCACTCACTCCGCTCCTTCACCACCGTTTCCAGATACTCCTTCCACACGACGGCATCCTGCACGGGGTCTTTGATCACCGCACCGACCAGTCCGGCAGCCATGTCGTCAGCGCTCAGTGTGCCATCGCCGAAGTGTGTGGCGAGGGCGATGCCGCTGTTCAGCACGCTGATGGCTTCGGCGGTGCTCATCGTGCCGGTAGGGGATTTTAATTTGGTTTTGCCATCGGCAGTCTGGCCGTCACGTAGCTCGCGGAAGATCTGCACGAGGCGGCGCACTTCTTTGAGTGCGGGTGGCTCGTTGGGAAGCTCGAGCGCGCGGCCCATTTCGCTGACTCGTTTTGTCACAATGGCGATCTCTTCTTCCTCAGTGGCAGGCACGGGCAGAATAACGGTGTTGAAGCGGCGTTTGAGAGCGCTGCTGAGTTCGTTCACGCCTTTGTCGCGATTGTTGGCGGTGGCGATGACGTTGAAGCCTCGGTTCGCTTGCACCTCGCTTGATAGCTCGGGAATGGGCAAGGTTTTTTCCGACAAAATGGTGATCAGTGTGTCCTGCACATCGGCCGGGATGCGCGTGAGTTCTTCCACACGGGCGATACGGCCATCCTTCATCGCACGCATGAGCGGACTCGGCACGAGGGCCTCATGGGAAGGTCCTTTGGCCAGCAGCAACGCGTAGTTCCAACCATAGCGCATTTGTTCCTCGCTGGTGCCCGCAGTGCCTTGAATAAGTCGTGTCGAATCACCAGAGATGGCGGCGGCAAGATGCTCGGAAACCCAGCTCTTCGCCGTGCCAGGCACACCATAAAGCAGCAGCGCCCGATCCGTAGCCAGCGTGGCGACGGCGATTTCAATCACGCGACGATTGCCGATGTATTTTGCTGTGACTTCGAAGCCGTTGTCGAGTTTTACGCCGAGCAAATACTGTGACACAGCCCATGGTGAGAGGTTCCAGTTGGTCGGACGCTGACGAGTGTCGGCTTTGCGGAGTTCGTCGAGTTCTTGCGCAAAATTCTGTTCAGCGTGTTGGCGTTGGGTGTTGGACATAAGGTTTTAGGGTTGAGATAAACTTTGGGCTAGATCGTGCAGTCGCTGCCACTGCTCGGCGTTGGGTTGGAGGATGATGAGGTCGATGGGCTGCACATGATCAGCCACATCAAGGACGAAATTTTTAGGCAGCGCATCGCTGATGGCGATTTCGCGATCCCGATGAATCCACGCGCCATCGTAAGCCTTCACCCAGCCCATCTGCCACATGTACGAATCAATCTCCGCCAGAGTCGGCTCGGGCCGCTCGGGGTTCACGCGATACCATGGCTGGCTAGTGACGAGGCGCTGATTCATTTGGAAACAAAACCCAGCCTTCAACAAGCCAGTCGTCGGCGAAAAACTCGTTCGTCCAAGCAAGACGTTGCAGATACTCCTCAAGGCCGCCCCAGGCTCCGAACTCGCCGGGCTGGGTCATTTTAATCACACGGCACGTTGCGGGATCAAAGCGGACATCGTGTTCGGCTCCGTTTTTATGCTCGAGGACGAGGATGCCTCTGAGGAATCTTTCGATTTCAAGCTCTCGTAATACTTCAAGGCCGCAATCTCCGGCCTTTCCCGCGTCGGCTGCGGTCCATGCGCCCGCACGCCCGCCAAGGCTTGCTCCAGCGGCACGGCGGCGGATGCAGCCAAGCGCTCGGCCAGGGTCCCTATCTTGACTTTGGGAAGTGTGGTGGAGTTCATGAGATGGAGTGTACCCTGCGGCATTCGTTTTCGCAACGGCTTTGATAAAAGCGGGGATGGGTGTGGTGGATGGAGTGATCGCGATTTCGACTTCCGGCGTCAAAGGCGCAGCCGTGGGCTGTCGGCGAATGAGAGATCGAAGCCAGAAGGGGAGCGCCATCACATGGAGTGGAGTTGCTGACGTTGATCGAGCACGATGCCGACACGTGCGACGGCCTCGGCGAAGGGCTGGACTTCGTCCTTGGTGATATCCCAACCGCTGGCGCAGTCGTCAAAATGCACGGGTGGGATGATGCAAGCGAGTTCGACAAGGGTGGCGCGCAGTTGCCAGTCGTAGCGGGCCTCGCCGTTGTTCACGCGGCGTTTGAGAAACTGGATCAGTGTCTTTGCGGTGTCGGCGGAGAGTGGTGGTGAATCGAATGGAATGCTGTCGATGAAGCGGTCGAGCAGCGCACTCATGGAACCAGGCTGTTTCACATCTGTGGCGGTGAAGAGACGCAGGAAATGCTTCTCGCGGAGCGCTAGCGGAAGTGTGGCCAGCAAATCGAGCACGTTGAGAGAGCTGCCATGCGGAATCTGTGTCGAAAGGAAGGCCTCGGCCCATTCGACTCGTTGCTGTAAGGCCTGCGCGGCGGCCCAGCCTTGCAGCAAGGCATCGCTCCAGTCAGATTTCTTGGCCCACTCGATGAGTTCGACGGGCTTGAGGTTTGTTTTCTCCTCCCACCAAGTCAGCGACGTCGAGCGGACCATTTGCAGCAGCCACCACGCACGTTCACCCATCGCCATGCCCTTGGGCTTCGCTTCTTCGATTAAATCCGCCTTCCATTCATTCAGAAAGGCTGCAGGAGGCTCCAACGTGATCACCGTGTCGCGCAGAAGTTTTTTCTCGACTGTGATGCATGGCGAGAGGCGCTCGGCCATACGCTGCATGAAACGTGAGTCAGCTAGCGATGAAAGAAGTCGCACCGCAGCTTGCCTAGCCTCTTTGCTTTTGTCGGAGAGCGTGGCTTCGAGCAAATCTTGATCTGCCAGAGTCAGCGCTGAAGCAAGGCATTCGATGAAGGCTGTACGTTCGCGTGCACCCTCGGTTGTGAGTGCAGTAGCGATGAGTTCGCGGGCTTTAACAGCATCGCGAAGTCGCGACGCGGTAAGATAAAGCTTACGCTGATCAAGGCTGCCATGCTGCCAAACATCGTCATCAAGCGTCTCGCTGCCTCCGCTGACAGCGTAGGCCCAGGCTTCGTTTTGCGTAGCAAGCCAGGTTCCGCGATTTCCGAGCACTGGCAATAGACAGCTGCGCAGTGCGACGCTTCGCTTGCCCGCATCGAGTGCTTTCGGCAGCAACCGATGAGGAAGCGCACAATTTGAAACAGCGAGTTTTTGAAAAGCCTCAGCTTGCAGGCGAATCGGCCCATCACTGAGGACGCCAGAGATGGTTTGCAGCATCACCGTGGAAGAATCGGTCTTCAAAACGTCATCATGGGCCACAGGAAATGAACGAGTAATCATCGGCGGTTGCCAGCCAGCGAGATGACAGGTGGCCAGCACGCCGGCGGTTTGAAGCAGAGCTTTCTCCGTCTCATCACGCGGGATCTTGGCTATCAAATCGCCGAGCGGGCCTTCCAGAGTAGGCCACTCAGGTGGACGACGCTCTGTGCCTAGCAGGGCAGTCGTTGCGAGTGAGGCAAGCGCGTTCATGCGAGTGCTACGGCCTCCGTCCAGCATGGGGTTCGTGCATCGGTTGACCATGCACTGAGCGGTCGCCAGTGATCACCGAGCCACTCACCGAAGATCGACAGAGGGTGGCCACCACTGAGCGCAAGCAGTTGCCATCCATCATCTTCACTGATGCGAAGCGGTACAGCGCGGGAGTGGGCATCCAAGGCGAACCAGCGACTACTTTCGCTGACCGGTGTGGCATGATGAAGCGTCAAGGGTAGTCGCTGCATCCAGGGGCAATGGGCAACCGCCGTGGCGATGGGATCAAGAGCTTCATCCCACGAGCGAACCTCTGGTGTCTTAACATTCGACTCAGCCGCCAGCGGTGCATCCACTAGCAGCGCCCTGAGGGGGCGTTCGCTCGGAAAGAACGCCAGCTTCGTTTTGATCACCATACCGGGCACGAAGCCATGATCATAGCGACGCTGACCATGCGAGAAATCGAGTAACAATGCCTGGCGTTGAGATTGCTCACCACACAGCCAAACACGCCTCTCCCAGAGTTTCTCGTTTTCATCATAGCTGACACCTTGCACCAGCCAGGTGTCATCAACGACGGCTCCTGCAGCGAGAACGTCTTCTTTGTCCGAAGGCCAGCCTGCGAATGAACGCACGTCCTGTCGAAGACCCTCCGGGAGGGACTCGAGTCGCTGCATGGCATCTACGAGTAATTGCATGCGCCCCATTTGCATGAGCGAACGCTGCTGCCAGCCTTCGCCGGATGAAACTGTTACTTCGAGTTGCCTCACCGCATTGCCAAGGCCAGACGCCTGCGCGTCAACAAGCCGTGCAGCGGCATCACGCCAAAACTGAACTGACTTCAAGGGCAAATCGGACATGCCATGCCGTGTCAGGTCGGCCATCCAGCGCTCCAGATCTCGTGCTCCTCCAATCATGCGATCAAGACGCTTGGCTTCACGTTTCGCAGCGGCTTCAGGATCGACAGGAGCCTCGACTTTAGCTTCTTTTTTCTCGGCCTGCTTTTCTGCGCGTTCCTGCCGACTCTTTAACCATTCCGCCACCCATGCCGGTGGCTCTTTTGATGTAAAAGCACTCTCCTTCTGAGCCAGTAGCAAATACAACGCTAAACCATGCTTGCAGGGAAACTTGCGACTGGGGCACGTACACTTGAAGGAAGGTCCGCTGACATCAATGATCACCTGATAAGGCTTTGAACCACTACCTTGGCACTCGCCCCAGATCGCAGCCTCCGTGTAGCCAAGCGTCGGCCATTTTGCTGGAGCCAGCAGTCCCTTTGCGGACTTCGCCGATGAGTCATCGGGAGAGAGAGCGAGAATTTGGTCAGCGGTCAGCATGAATCGCGAATCCAAACGGATTTCACGATTTTTGGCAAGGATTCATCGACAGCGGATGAAACTTTTAGACCCTTATCACGCCGGTAACTGATAAAACGTGAGACCTAGAATGGCATACACGGCAAGGAGCAGGACGCCCTCCATCCAGTTGGATTCGCCGTCTTGGGAGATGAGGGCGGTGGTGGCGACGGAGACACCGACTGCGACGACTTCCATTGGTGTGAAGATCAGATCCATGGGCTTGCCAAAGGCGTAGCTGGCGAAGACGAGCACGGGGGCGACGAACAAGGCGACTTGAAGGCTGGAGCCGACGGCGATGTTCAAGGAAAGGTTCATTTTGTTCTTCAAGGCCATCAAAACGGCCGTGGAGTGCTCTGCGGCGTTACCGATGATGGCGACGAGGATCACGCCGACGAAGACTTCCGTGAGGCCAAGCGTGTGTGAGGCGGCTTCAACGGCACCGACGAGGAATTCGCTCATCACGGCGACAAGGGCCGTCGCTCCGAAGAGAACGAGCATCGATTTCCCCTTGCTCCAGCCGTGTGTGCCGAGGGCTTGTTCTTCATCGGCATTTGGCTCACCGACATAGAGGTGTGTGTGTGTTTTGAGGCTGAAGATGAGGCTGAAGATGTAAACGACGAACAGGACGATGGAGATCTCAAAGCTCAGATCCTGCTCGTGCGCCTGTGCGTTCGCTCCAGCGACGAAATGATACACGGCAGGCAGCAGGAGGGCGATGCCGGAGAGCGCGAGCATCGTGGAGCCGATGGAGGCAGCGGTTTGATTGAACTTCTGCGTTTTGAACTTCAATCCACCGCACAGCGAGCTGAGGCCGAGCACGAGGAGGATGTTCCCGATGATGGAGCCAGTGATGGAGGCTTTAACGACGCCGTGCAGGCCTTTACTCATGGCCATGAGGGCGATGATCAACTCGGCCGCATTGCCAAAGGTGGCGTTGAGTAAACCGCCGATGCCTTCACCCAGACGCTCGGCGAGATGCTCAGTGGCGCGTCCCATCCACCCGGCTAGCGGGATAATGGCGATGGCCGAGGTGATGAAAATGGCGACCGGGCTGGCGTGTGTGAATTCCAAATACGCGGCGATAGGCACGAAGATGAGGAACCAGTTGAGCAGGTTTTTGGGGGCAAAGAGATCACGCATGGCCGCCATGTTGGAGGCGGATGCCATGCGGTCAAGCCTCAGCGACAGGAGGAAACGAAACAACCACGTCGCGGCATTTGCCGTCGCGGCGCTCCCTGATATTCTCAAAGCATGCTGGATTCGTTCTTCCCCTCACTTTTCGCCGTCAATTTTCTCGACTTTTCCTGGGTCAGTAGCCCGGAGGCCTGGGTGGCCATGCTGACGCTCACGGTGATGGAGATCGTGCTCGGCATCGACAACATCGTCTTCATCTCGATCCTCGTGGACAAGCTTCCGGTGGAGGAGAGACCGCGGGCACGCTTCCTGGGTCTCGGATTCGCGATGCTCACACGCATTTTGCTGCTCTTCTGCATCTCGTGGGTGATCCAGCTCAAGGATCCGCTTTTCGCCGTCGTCGGGCACCAAATTTCCGGCAAGGATCTCGTGCTCATCCTCGGCGGTCTGTTCCTACTCTACAAAGCGACCGTGGAGATCCATCACAAGGTGGAGGGCCACACCGAAGAGGGGCAGAAATCAAACGCCAGGGCCGCGCTCGGAGCCATTCTGGTGCAGATCGCCATCTTGGACATCGTCTTCTCGCTCGACTCCGTCATCACGGCCGTGGGCATGGTGGAGCACATCACCGTGATGGTGCTCGCCGTGATGATCTCCGTCGGTTTCATGATGGTTTTTGCCGGCTCGGTGAGCCACTTCATCAGCGAGCACCCGACGGTGAAGATGTTGGCACTGTCCTTCCTGCTGCTCATCGGCACCACGCTCGTTGCGGAGGGTTTCCAGGTCCACTTCTCCAAGAACTACGTTTATTTTGCGATGGCCTTTTCTGTCTTCGTCGAGACGCTGAACATCCGCATGAAGAAGAAGGTGTCCGCCCAAGGCTCGACTTAAGCCGTATGGCAAAAATGGCACGGTGTGGTGGCGCAAAGTGACCTTTTTTGGCACAACGGGCCGCTAGTCGAGGGTGGTCGTGAAGGGGGATCTTGGAGCTGGAAGCCTGTAAAATCAAGGCTTCCAGCTTCCGCCACCATGGTCTGGCACGGCTGATGCAGTGATATGGGGCGGAACTCGAAACTCCAACCCCAAACTCAACCCCATCAAACCATGAAACTCATCCGCACCACCCCCTCCAGCCTCAATCGCGTGTCCGACTTTGACGAGTGGTTCCGCCATCCGTTTGCCGGTCTGCCATCGCTCAGTCATTTCCTCACCAACCTCGGCGAGGTTTTCCCCGGCGTGGCCGGCGACAAACTGGCCGTCGATGTCCATGAGGACAAAGACAACTACTTCGCCAGCTTTGAAGTGCCCGGCGTGAAAAAGGAAGACGTCAAACTCGAGCTGCACAACGGCCTGCTCACCGTCTCTGCTGAAAAGCGCGAGAAAAACGGCGACAACGAAAGCTCCTACAGCCTGACGCGCTCCGTGTCGGTGCCTGATGGCGTCAACGTCGAAACCATCGCCGCTAATCTCGAAGACGGCATCCTCACCGTGACTCTGCCGAAGGCCGAGCATCGCAAACCCCGCACCATCACCCTGAACTAACTCAACATTCCACTCATCAAAAATATGTACACGACCTGTTCCCCCACATCCTGTTCTCCATCCTCCAAAGCCGCAGCGCCCGAATCGCTGCGCAAGCCGCTCTACAACGTCAATGGTGGTCCCGACGCCTATGAAGTCCGCGTCGAGATGCCTGGCGTCCCGAAAAGTGGCATCAAGCTCGATCTCGAGGAAAACCTCCTCACCGTGCGCGGTGAGCGCGGTGCTACCGTGCCAGAAGGCATGAAAGCGCTCCACCGAGAGTTGTCCCCGCTCAACTACCTGCTCCGCCTGCGTCTCAACACGCCGGTGGATGAGGAAAAGATGACGGCGCAGCTCACAGATGGTGTGCTGACCATCAGACTGCCTCTTCAAGTAGTCGCCAAGCCACGCCAGATTACGGTGATGTAATCGGCACCACGAAGCCGCGATGGTGAAAGCCATCGCGGCGTTCTTTTTATCAAGCGAAGGCATGATGCAGCATGCGCGCTGCATCCTCGCTGCTGCTTCCGGTTTGATCGCGAATGAATCCACGCAGCCGCTGACGTGCTCTGAAGAGTGCGATGCGGAGTGCACCGTTGCGTGGTTGATCGCTTGGTTTGTTTTCAACGAGGTCGCCTTCGAGTGTTTGCCAGATGTCGCTGCGGCCCTCGGCACAGAGCTCCCGGTTCATGCGTTGGAGAGCCTGCTCCAATACGCTACGGGCCCAATCGCGGTCGAGTTCGTCGTCGGGTGAAGCGTGGTCGTCTGGTACGTCGATGGACTGACCCTCCGCATCGTGCAGTGAGTAACAAACAATGCCGCCCCCTCGACACTGGCGGGTGCTGAACTTCCAGCGCTTGATGAGAAGTGTGCGTAGCCTGACAATGAGGAAGGCGGCCTGCTCACCGTGGTCGCTGATGTCTGCTGCGCGCTCGACCTGACCTTGAGCGAGCAGTTTGGCGAAGAGTTCCTGCACAGCGTCTTCAGCATCGTGACATTCACAGCCACGAGCGCGGGCAAACGCGCAGAGTGAGTGATAGTGACGGCGGTAAAGCGCTGCGCTGTTGTTTGAAGTCGTGTTGTGGCCTGGGGCGTGTTCTTCTCCGATGTGCATGGTGTGTGGTGGGCTGTTGTGAGTATTTGAGCCGAGCCGCATGACGGGAGGTCACGCTGAATCATTAAAAGACATTTATCTGCGTGCGTGGTTGTGCGAAGGCGTGAAAGTCCACCGTCCTCTTCCGCACATGAGTATCCCAGCCAACACGCGCAGCTTTCGCATTCGATTGGCTCTGCAGACGATCTTCGTCGCGGGGGCGCTTGTGGCGGCCTTTGGTGCGGCAGCCTGGTGGTATGCCAGTGAATCGCTGGAGCGCTCGGTGGATGCGCGCATCTCAGCGCAGGCGCAGCGCGTGTGGAACCGCATTGATCCACGCACTTCGGTGGAGGAATTTCAGTCCATCAGCGATACGGTCTTCGGCCCCGTGACGACGGAAGCGCCGACGGTCATGGTGGTGAAAGAACACGTCGAGGGCACCACCATCTTCAAAACACAGGGCGCACCGAATGATCTGGATGCCTATTTCCGCAGCAGCTTTCCAACTCAGGAAGAGCTGCGCAATGCGCCACCGCCGCCCAATCCAGATGATGGGCGGCCCCGCCGCAAAGATGATGATGTGGGTGAGTTCCTCGGTCTGCCACGATTCGACCCGCCGCCTCAACGAGGGGATCACTTCCGCCCGCAAATGCCGATGGTGCGTGATCCGGTGACTTTCTCTGCCCGCTCGGGCGGTGTGGATTGGCGCTGGGGTGTGTTCAGCAGCCCCCAGTACAGCATGTTCGTGGGACTTTCGTTGCGGCAGTTGCATGCGGAGGTCGATCAAATGGCCTGGTGGTACACAGGTGCTGGCGTGGTGGGTCTCGCCCTCGCAGGCTTGGCGGCGCTGTGGACCTCCAAGCGTGCCATGCGGCCGCTGGATCGCGTCGTGGCCACTGCGCAACGCCTCACGGCTAGTGATCTGGCTGAGCGAATCCCTTTGAACCGGGATGACGACCGCGAATTCGCTCAACTCATTGGCGTGCTCAATGGCATGACGGAGCGACTTGAAGGCAGCTTCCAGCAGGCGATCCGCTTCACGGCGGATGCCTCCCACGAGCTCAAAACCCCTCTAGCCGTCATGATGGCTACCCTCGATGATGCCGTGCGCCACACGCCGCCCGGTAGCGCCGAGCATGAGCGCTTTGCCAGCCTCTTTGAAGAGGCTGCTCGGCTTAAAACCATCACCCAGAGCCTGCTGTTGCTCTCCCAGGCCGATGCTGGCCGTTTGCCGACGCATCCCGAAACCTACGACCTCAGCGCCGACCTCTCCCGCCTCATCGAAGACGGCGAGATCATGTGTGAAGCCGCCGAATTGACCCTCCAGACCGAAATCGAGCCCCAAATCACCCTCCACGCCGACCGCGCACTGCTGCGGCAGGTTTTCCAGAATCTCCTGAGCAACGCCATCAAATACAACCGCCCGAAAGGCACCGTGCGCATCGCTCTCCGCCGTGAAGAAGCCACTGCCGTCTTTCAGATCACCAACACCGGCCCCGCCATCCCGCCGGAGAACCACGACCGCCTCTTTGAGCGCTTCTTCCGCGGCGACAAAGCCCACAACCGTCAAACCGACGGCTTCGGCCTCGGACTCAACATCGCGCACGAACTCGCCCGCGCAAATGGTGCGGACCTGCGGCTCGTCAGCTCACGGGAAGATGAGACGGTGTTTGAGGTCAAAATTGACCTCGCAGGTGAGAATTGAGGGCCCCAAGCGGTTGTTTTCGCCCCCCAACTTCCCTCTTGCCAAACCTGCATCCTCCCCGACTATGGCGACCCTCTTGTCCGGGCACCCTTTGGCGCTGCGGGACAAAAGCCCGCCGTGCGCCTCCGGAGCGGAAGTGCGCGTGCGGTTTACCACCCAACGCTCCTAACCAATAACAACATCAATGAGTGCAAACGCATCGCTCGCAGACCTGATCGCAGGTTCATTCCGTGAGCTATCTGAGGGGTCCATCGTCAAGGGCCGCATCCTCGAAATCAAACCGCAAGTCGTCCTCGTGGACATCGGCTACAAGTCCGAAGGGGCCATCCCATCCAACGAATTCGAAGACGAAGACATCCAGGTCGGAGATGAGGTCGAAGTCCTCCTCGAGCGCCTCGAAAACGACGAAGGCATGGTCGTCCTCTCCAAGGAGAAGGCCGCACACCGCCAGAACTGGGAAAAAATTTACACCGTCTTCAAAGACGGCGGTCTCGTCAAAGGCAAGATCAAGAGCGTCGTCAAAGGCGGCCTCATGGTCAACGTCGGCGTCGAAGCCTTCCTGCCAGGCAGCCAGATCGACATCATCCCGCCGAAGGATCTCAACGAGTACGTCGGCAAGGTGTTCGAATTCAAGATCGTCAAGATCAACGACGAGCGCAAAAACATTGTCCTTTCCCGTCGTGAAGTTATCGAAGCTGAGCGCACGGAACAGCGCCAGAAATTCCTCGATGGCGTCACCCCTGGCGACAAAGTCATCGGTATCGTCAAGAACATCACCGACTTCGGTGCGTTCGTCGATCTCAATGGCATGGACGGTCTCCTCCACATCACCGACATGTCCTGGGGCCGCCTCAACCATCCTTCTGAGCTTCTCGGCATCGGTCAAAAGATCGAAGTGCAGATCTTGGAAGTGAACCGCGAGAAAGAACGCGTCTCCCTCGGCCTCAAGCAGCTCCAAAACAACCCGTGGGAAAACATCGAAGGCCGCTACCCAGTGGGCCAGAATGTCCGCGGCAAAGTCACCAAGCTCGTCGCTTACGGTGCCTTCTGCGAAGTCGAAGAAGGCGTCGAAGGCCTCATCCACGTTTCCGAACTCTCATGGACCAAGCGCATTGCTCGTCCGTCCGATGTTCTCACC
>JANOBP010000580.1:0-2775 GCA_031411715.1 Verrucomicrobiaceae bacterium
CCAACGCCGCCGCATCAAGCTGGGCCAGCGGCATGTTCCGCGAACCGCTCAACGGCGAAGCCTGCAATCTGCCTATCCGCCGTGACCAACCACATCCCATGACCGGCTACCGCACCGTCATCGACTCATTCATCGCCTTGAGTGAAGTGGACGAAGCCAAACTCGGCAAAGACCGCGCCTATGTGCTCCCAGCGCATCGCGTGACACCGCAGATCGCTGAGAAAGTCATCGCAGAGGTCGCGGCAGAGCGTGGAATCAAGCTAGGGCCAATAGTAGATGCCTTTGATGCCCGCATTCAAGGCATCGTCGATAACTGGCCACAACAAGTCGATGGCACCCGCGCCATCGAGATCGGCCTCCCACGTCCGCCGGAGTTAAAGGTGATCGTGGAGCAGTATGTGGCGGATTTCTTGAAGTCCTGAGCATGTCCACTTTCGATCTCAACACCGCCTATTCGCCGCAAGGTGATCAAGCGCAGGCTATTGCCAAGCTGGTGAAGTCGGTGAGTGCGGGCAATCGGCATCAGACGCTGTTGGGTGTGACGGGATCGGGTAAGACGTTCACGATGGCGAATGTGATCGCGCAGATTGGGAGGCCGGCGCTGGTGTTCTCGCATAACAAGACACTGGCAGCGCAGTTGTACTCGGAGTTTAAGAACTTCTTCCCGAACAATGCGGTGGAGTATTTTGTGAGCTACTTCGATTACTATCAGCCGGAGGCTTACATCGCTCGCACGGACACTTACATTGAGAAAGACTCGGCGGTGAATGATGAGATCGAGCGCTTGCGGCTTTCCAGCATGGGTGCGCTGATCACGCGGCAGGATACGATCATCGTGGCGAGTGTGAGCTGCATTTATGGCTTGGGATCGCCAGAGGATTATGAAGGCATGATGCTGCCGCTGAGTGTGGGCATGCAGATGTCGCGTGAGACATTGCTGACCAAGCTGGTGGATATGCTCTATGAGCGCAATGATGTGCAACTCACTCGCGGCAAATTCCGCGCGCGTGGCGATGTGATCGAGGTGGTGCCTGCGTATTTGGAGAACGAGGCGATCCGCATCGAGTTCTTTGGTGATGAAATCGACCGCATCAGTGCGGTGGACGTGCTCACGGGCACGGTGACCCTCAAAATGCCGAGCTACACGGTCTTTCCCGCGAAACAGTTCGTCACGCCAGGTGATAAGCTGCGCAAAGCCATCGTCAAAATACGCGAAGAGGCCGAGGAGCGCGTGGCGTGGTTCGAGGAGGAAGGAAAACTGCTCGAAGCGCAACGCATCAAGATGCGCACGCAGTATGACATCGAGATGATGCAGGAGATGGGTTTCTGCCAAGGCATTGAAAACTACAGCCGCCATCTCACCGGTCGTGAACCCGGTGCTACGCCCGGCACGCTGCTGGATTTCTTCAAAGAACCGCCGCTGATGTTCATCGACGAAAGCCACGTCACCATTCCGCAAATCGGTGGCATGTATGAGGGAGATAAATCACGCAAGACCGTGCTCGTGGACCATGGCTTCCGCCTGCCGAGTGCGTTGGATAATCGTCCACTGCGGTTCGAGGAGTTCATGGGCAAGGTGGGGCAGCTCGTCTATGTGAGTGCCACGCCTGCGCGCTTTGAGATCGAGAACAGCGTGGTGGGAAATACGGGTTACATCGCCAAGATCGCTGATCCGCTGCCTTTTTCCAAAACCGTGCGCGTCAGTGGCAGTGCGGAGGCGATTGAGAAGTTCGATGTGAATGCCAAAGGGCGTTCTTTGGTCGTTGAGCAGATTATTCGACCAACAGGTTTGCTCGACCCGATCATCACCATCAAGCCACTGAAAGGCCAGATCGATGAAACGATCGAGCTTTGCCGTCAACGCATCGAAAAAGGTGAGCGTGTGCTCGTGACGACGCTGACGAAACGCACAGCGGAGGATTTGACCGACTACCTGCGCAATCTCGCTTTCAAAGTGCGCTACCTGCACAGCGACATCGATGCCATCGAGCGCGTGGAAATCCTGCGTAGCCTGCGCTCTGGCGACTGCGATGTGCTGGTGGGCATCAACCTGCTGCGTGAGGGCCTAGATCTGCCGGAAGTCAGTCTTGTATGCATCCTGGATGCCGACAAAGAAGGCTTCTTGCGCAGTGAATCGTCGCTCATCCAAACTTCAGGACGTGCCGCACGTCACATCAACGGTGAAGTGGTTTTGTTTGCCGATATCGAAACGAAAAGCATCCGCGCATTGCTCAGCGTCAGCGGTCATCGCCGCCAAGTACAGACGGAACACAACGAGAAGCACGGCATCACTCCACAAACCGTGCAGCGTGCGGTGCAGGAGAGCCTGCATGTGCTCGGGAAGGCGCGTGAGGTCGAAGAAAGCGTCGTGCGTGAAGGCGGCGGTGATTTTGCTATCACGGAGACGATTCGTGAGCTGGAACAAGAAATGGCTGAAGCCGCCAGCAAGCTCGAATACGAGCGAGCTGCGCTGTTGCGCGACCAAATCCGCGAATTGAAAAAGCGCGCCGGTTTGAACACGGACGACACTGGCACACTGCCGCAGCGGAAGAACGTCGTTTACGGTAAGCCGAAACGCGGCGGCAAGAAGCGATAGCGGCATTCACCGGCCCGATTCAATCATGCAGAGCATCAATGAGGCCTCTGGCGGGAGCTGGCGCATGCTTCGGCGTGCTGAACCAGCGCCACCTGACATGAAAACAAAACTCATCCCGCTTCTTCTCATTCTCGTCAGCCTCAGTCAGTCCAGTTGTGTCAGCTATGCTTACAGCTTGG
>JANOBP010000581.1:0-4856 GCA_031411715.1 Verrucomicrobiaceae bacterium
ATCATCCACGAAGTCGGCACCGCCCGCATGGGCGCAAAAGCCGCCGACAGCGTCACGAATCAATACTGCCAGACTTGGGACGTGAAAAACCTCTTTCTCATGGACGGCGCGGTGATGCCAAGCAATCCCGACAAGAACCCAACCCTGACCATCCTCGCGCTCGCCTGGCGCAGTAGCGAGTGGCTGATGGAAGAAATGAAGCGCGGGAATGTGTGACGAAGTGCGCAGTTGAAACTGGAACAGACGAAAACTACCTTCCCACATGTCCGCAGCCCTCAAACTAGCTACCACGCCGCAGAAATGGACGGTTCAGGAATATCTCGAAGCCGAGGAACTCAGCGAAGTCCGCCATGAATTCGTCGCAGGTGATCTGTATGCGATGGCAGGGGCTAGTGAGGAGCATAACTTCATCAGCTTGAACATCGCATCGGCGCTGCGCGGCCATTTGCGGGGTAAGAAGTGTAAGGTCTTCATCCATGACATGAAGGCGCACGTCTTCGCAAATCTGACGCTGTTTTATTACCCTGACGTCATGGTCGTGTGTGATCCCGAAGATGAAGATCGCTTCTACAAGACCAAACCCAAAATCATCGTCGAAGTCGTCTCGGACAGCACTCGTGGAACAGACGAGCGTGAAAAATTCATCACCTTTATCCAACTGCCATCCCTGGAGGAGTATGTGCTCGTCGAGCAGGGAGAGATGAAGATCACCATTCACCGCCGCAGCAAAGAATGGCTGCCGGAAGTGCTCATCGGAGCAGAGGCGTTGCTTGAGCTAAGATCCATCGGCTTCACCATGCCGCTGAGTGAGGTCTATGAAGATGTCTTTCCCATGTAGAACTCTCGCGTGGCTGCAAAGAAGTTGAAGCTTACACCATGATGAGACGAGCGCGCAGAAGCAGACGGCACCCGATTGTAAATCGGCCCGCTCTGACGCCTGCTCAAAGACAAAACATTCAAATCCTTGCCATCTCGGGAACCCTGCTCTGCATCGTTTCTCTTGGATTCACGGCCGTGGGCATCTACCAGCTTCAGCAAACAGTCATGCTGATGAACTTTGAGGGAGTCACTGAATTGAGCGAGATTTCGATGCGCCTGGAAAAAGTCACCAGAGATTTAGCGAAATTCACTGAACCGTTGGCGCTTGGCACTTGGATTCTTCTTATTGGCGGCGGCATGGTCACTTATGCACTTCAGTGGGGACGATACAGGGAGCGGTGGTTTTTCTGGAGCACGCTCATTCTCGCCATCTTGAATGTCTGGCATCCGATACTCGGAACCGTGCTCGGCGCTTGGTGGCTTTGGTATCTTATCTGGAATCGCCCTCAATTTTCACCACAACAAGCCATCCTCATCGCCAAATGAAAAACGATCAAATCTCGCTCTCCCGTCGCCACGCCCTGAAATGGCTCGCAGGCACTGCTGCGGCACCTGCGGCACTCGCTGCGCCTGGAGAGACGGAGCCGGTGCCACCAGCGTATCCAACGCGCTATGATCTACATGACCCGGATTACAGCAAGGCGAGCACGGGCCCGTGGGCGCGGCTGATGTCGGCGGAGGAACTGAAAACGACGACGGTGCTGGCGGATATCTTTTTGCCCAAAGATGCGGATTCACCGGCTGCATCCGAGGTTGGCGTGCCGGAGTTCATCAATGAGTGGATCAGCGCGCCGTATGCGAAGCAACGTGAAGACCGCGAGGTGATCCGTGGTGGCCTCTCATGGCTTAATACGGAGAGTTTTAAGCGTCACGTCAAAATCTTCGTCGAACTGACCGATGCGCAGCAATTCGGCATTCTTGACGAGATCGGGACGCATGCGTTTTTCACCACATTTCGCCATCTCGCGGTCGGTGGTTACTACACCCACAGCGATACTTGGAAGAGCCTCGGCTACATCGGCAATGTGTCGCTCGGCGGACCTTATCCAGGCGTGCCGAAGGAAGTGATCGAGCAATTTGGGCTGCAGGACGTGGCGTAAAAACGACAAATCGGTCTGACCCGTGAGGACCAGACCGATTTGCAGTGATGATTAAGCGCCGAGCTTGATGAGCGGGAATGGATTGGCCTGAGGCTCCATTTGGTACTCGCGGTCTTTGAGGATGCCGGGCTGCGGGACGGGGTATTTGCCCTTGGCATCGGCCAAGACTGGCGCTGGGCCGTCCATGGTCAGTTGATCGACACCGGGGGAGAACTCGAAGGGACTGTTGATGTAGTCATCGTAGCGAATGACCTGCCCAGTGTGCGCTGCGGCACGCCCCATGGCGGTGGTGACGCTGGATTTGATCCCGCGCTCGACTTCGTTGTAGGGCTTGTCGTTGATGATGGCGTCCATGAGGTCCTGCCACTCGAGGTCGTATGGATTTGGCTCTGGCTGCTTGCCGCGCCAGATGATGTTCTCGCGCAGCATGTTCTGGCTGTTGAAGGTCATCGCCTTGGATGGGAAGTGGCCGGCGGTGGAGACCACGGCGCTGCCTTTGGTGCCGTGGACCTGCGTAGCGAACTGATTGTGCGTGCCAATGGCGGTGCGGCCTTCGAGGTAGAGCTTGGCACCGTCCTTGAAGGTGTACTCGCAACTGTAGTGGTCGAAATTTTGATCGATGTAGTCACCGCGGTCAGAGCGGCCACCACTGGCCTGCACTTCGACTGGCCAGTCGTTTTTCATCCAGCAAGCTTCGTCGATGTTGTGGATGTTGAAGTCGCTAAAACCACCGCCGCTGGCCCAAAGGAAGCTGTGGAAGCGCTGAATCTGCCACTGGAGTTCGTTAGCATCGACCTTGGGGTCACGTGGTAGTGTGAAGGCGCTGCCGACTGGGCCCTGCATGCGGTAGGCACGCATGAGCAGCAAGTCACCAATCTCTCCACCCTGGATGCGCTCAAACAACTCACCGCGCACGCGGCAGTGTCGGCACATGAGGCCGACACCGACTTTGAGATTCTTTTTCTTGGCCTCTTCATTGAGGGCGAGCAAACGACGCGCGGTAGGGCCATCTGTGCAGATGGGCTTTTCCATGAAGATGTTCACGCCTTTCTCGATGGCGTATTTGAAATGCACCCAGCGGAAGGCCACTGGTGTGGTGAAGATAGCGACGTCACCTTTGCGCAAGCTGTCGATGGCGTGCTTGTAGGCATCGAAGCCGATGAACTTGGCATCTTCAGAGACGGACATGCGGTCCGGGTGCTTGGTGCTAAGGGATTCAAAGCTGCCTTTGAGGCGCTTCTCCGACACATCCGCCATCGCCACGAGGCGCGTAACGCGCTCCTTGAGGCCCATGGCATTGCTGGCCGCACCGGTGCCACGGCCACCGCAGCCGATGAGCGCCGTGCGCACTTCATCACTGCCAGCAGCATGAACGTTTGGGATGGTGATACCGGAGAGCACAGAGAGGCCTGCGGCAGTTTTCGTGGTGGTCTTTAGAAAGTCACGACGGGTGGCGTTTTCAACGATGGGGGTGTTCATGGGATGGTGGGTGATGCAATACGACGAGGATGCACACTAGCTTGCCACCTGTTTGTCTGGCGAGAAAAAAAGAAGCGCGGATCGTTGCCGATCCGCGCTCCGTTTTGACTTTTTTGACGCTTTGAGAGCGCCTTCTACTTATGAGTAGCTAGCTTGCTGGCCCTTGATGTCGCGCTTCTTGATCCAAGGCATCAGGCTGCGGAGGCGTGCACCGGTCTTCTCGATCGGATGCTTTTCGCCGTCTTTGAGCAGCTTGTTGAAGGTCTTGTAACCGGTCTCGGTTTCTTTGATCCATTCCTTGGCAAACTTGCCGGTTTGGATGTCCTTGAGCGCGGCCTTCATGCGCTTCTTGACGGAAGCGTCGATGATTTTCGGTCCGACTTTGACGTCGCCCCACTTGGCGGTCTCGGAGATGGAGAAACGCATGCCAGCGATGCCGGACTCGTTCATGAGGTCAACGATGAGCTTCAATTCGTGCAAGCACTCGAAGTAGGCCATCTCAGGGCTGTAACCAGCCTCGGTAAGCACTTCAAAGCCGGCCTGGACGAGGGCGCTAGCGCCGCCGCAAAGAACGGTCTGCTCGCCGAAGAGATCGGTCTCAGTTTCTTCCTTGAAGGTGGTTTCGAGCACGCCGCCACGGGTGCCGCCGATGCCGTGCGCCCAGGCGAGAGCGATCTTCTTGGCCTGCTTGTCAGCGTTCTGATAGATGGCAATGAGGGCGGGGACGCCTTTGCCTTCGGTGTATTGACGGCGGACGATGTGGCCAGGGCCTTTCGGGGCGACCATGATGACGTTCACGTCCTTCGGCGGGACGACAGTCTTATAGAGGATGGCGAAGCCGTGGGAGAAGAGGAGAGTCTTGCCCTTGGTGAGGTGGGGGGCGATGTCCTTCTTGTAAACGCCGCCGATCTTGGTGTCCGGCACGGCGATGAAAATCACGTCGGCAGCTTTCACAGCCTCGGCGGTGTCCATGACCTTGAGGCCCTTTTCTTCGGCTACGGCGCGGCTTTTGCTGCCGGCGTAGAGGCCGATGATGACTTTGACGCCGCTCTCTTTGAGATTCAGGGCGTGGGCATGGCCTTGGGAGCCGAAGCCGATGACAGCGCAAGTCTTGCCTTTAAGGGGTGCAAGGCTGGCGTCTTTTTCAGTGTAGATTTTAGCGGGCATATAGGTTCTGGTTAGAAGGGCGGCGATAGTGGTTCAAGCGAGGGACGGGGTCAAACGGCTTTTTCCCGTGCGACGAACGCTTTGATTGACCACATCGGGGCGGGCGCGTAGGTTTCCCGCTTCCATGAAAACCCACACCGTACTGCTCTGCGCCGCCATCACGGCCATCAGCTCCATCCAGGCCCAAGAGGGCAAAACCGAAGTCAAACCCGCCCAACCTGTCGATGCGCC
>JANOBP010000582.1:0-2562 GCA_031411715.1 Verrucomicrobiaceae bacterium
GCGCTGCCCCAGGGCGCGGAGCAGACGGCTCCTTTGGGTGCGTCAGTCCAGGTGTGATGGCCGGGCAAGTGTGCGCGCAAATGGGCGGCGACGGCGATGGGGCCGACTCCGGGGCCACCGCCGCCATGCGGGATGCAGAAGGTCTTGTGCAGGTTTAAATGACACACATCGGCTCCGATGCGGCCCGGAGAGGTCAATCCGACCTGCGCGTTCATGTTGGCACCATCCATGTACACCTGACCACCGGCGTCGTGCACGGCGCGGCAGATTTCGACGATGGATTCCTCAAAGACTCCATGCGTGGATGGATAGGTGACCATCAGCGCGGCCACTTTGTCAGCGTGTGCGGCGAGCTTGGTCTTCAAATCATCGACGGAGATGTTGCCGTGATCATCACAGGTCACCGGGATGACTTTGAAGCCGCACATGACGGCGCTGGCGGGATTGGTGCCGTGCGCGGAGGTGGGAATGAGGCAGACATCGCGGTGGTGGTCGCCATGGGCCTCGTGGTAGCGCTTGATGGCCAGCAGGCCGGCATACTCGCCCTGAGAGCCCGCATTGGGCTGCAACGAAACGGCGTCGAAGCCGGTGCACTCAGCCAGCCATGCTTCCAAGTCGCCGAAGAGGCTGCGGTAGCCTTCGGTTTGGTCATGCGGGGCAAAGGGATGAATGGCGTTCACTTCAGGCCAGCTCAGCGGCATCATTTCGGCGGCGGCGTTGAGCTTCATGGTGCAGGAGCCGAGCGCGATCATGCTGCGATTCAGCGCGATGTCTTTGCACTCGAGGCGATGCAAGTAGCGCATCATCTCGGTCTCGGAGTGATGCGAGTTGAAGACAGGATGCGTCAAATAATCCGAGCTGCGGTGATGCAACGCGGAGCAGTGGAGTGGTTGCGCGTCATCGAGCAGAGGTGCTTTCTTGGGCTTGGAGATGCCAAAGGCGGCGAGCAAGCTGAGCAGCTCATCCTCACGCACACGCTCGTCGAGTGCGACGCTGACGGTGTTGGCGTCGATCTTACGCAGATTCATGCCATAGAGCAGCGCGCTCTTGAGCACGTGATCTGCATTGCGTACGCGCACGCTGATGGTGTCGAAGAAATCGTCGCTGATCACATCATTGCCAGCCTGCATCAGCTCACCAGCCAGCCACACCGCCGCGCCATGGGCGCGGAGCGCGATGGCCTTGAGCCCCTGCGGGCCGTGATAGACGGCATACATGGATGCCATGACGGCGAGCAGCACCTGTGCGGTGCAGATGTTGCTGGTGGCCTTTTCACGGCGGATGTGCTGCTCACGGGTTTGCAAACTGAGGCGATAGGCTGGACGACCTGCGGCATCTTTGGACACGCCGATGAGACGACCTGGCAGGCGACGCTTCAGCGCACCTTTGACCGCCATAAAGGCTGCATGGGGGCCACCAAAACCGAGCGGGACACCGAAGCGCTGGCTATTCCCCACACAGATGTCGGCACCAAACTCACCTGGAGCACGCAGGACGGTGAGCGCGAGCAAGTCCGCACTCACGATGAGCAGCGCACCCGCTTCATGCACTTCCTTGGCGAGTGCCGAGTAGTCTTGAATGACACCGAGTGTGTCAGGATACTGCACCAGCACCGCCGCGAGGCCCTTGGAGCCATCATGCTGCCAAGCGAGCACATCGCCGACTTCAACACGGATCCCCAGTGCCTCCATGCGCGTGCGCACCACGTCGATGCTATGCGGATGGCATTTGTCCGAGATGAACACCCAGGCCGCACCATTGACTTGCGCCACGGCCAGAGCCAGCGCTTCGGCACAAGCCGTGCCTTCATCCAGAAGCGAGGCATTGGCCACATCCAGCGCGGTG
Source organism: Verrucomicrobiaceae bacterium (assembly GCA_031411715.1). GTDB lineage: Bacteria > Verrucomicrobiota > Verrucomicrobiia > Verrucomicrobiales > Verrucomicrobiaceae > Prosthecobacter. The sequence goes on from JANOBP010000582.1 coordinate 1,846, forward strand.
AGATCGCGGATCATGGTTTGGAAATTGATCAGCGCCTCGAGACGTCCCTGGGCGATCTCGGCCTGATAGGGCGTGTAGGCCGTGTACCAGCCGGGATTCTCGAGGATGTTCCGCTGAATGACCGGCGGCGTGAAGGTGTCATGAAAACCGAGGCCAATGAAGGAGCGCAGCACCTTGTTGCGGCCCATCATCTGGCGCATGCGGCGCAGAGCCTGCTCCTCGCTGAGGGCGGGTGGCAAATTCAGTGCCTCACGGCTACGGATGCCCTCTGGCACGACTTGATCAATGAGCTCATCGAGTGAACTGCAACCAAGAGTCTGAAGCATGGCCTGCGTTTCCGCAGGAGAAGGACCGATGTGACGACGAGAGAAGTTATTGGGCATTGGGGAACGGATTCGGAAGCGTGGAGGCGCTGTAAATCAAGCGCGAAGGTGTGTGATGCATAATGCGTGAGTCATGGCCAAGCGCCAGCAGGCGCAAGGCGGATGCCAGTAGGCAAAGCCACCCGCTGCGGCTCCTCTTTTTGTGGTAGTCGATGCTGATCAAAGTGGCTTCGGTGATGAAGGACTTTGGAGACCCTCAAAGGAGTCCCAACCGTTCAAAAATTCGACAAGGAGTTGGAGGTGCACCCTGTGATTACGGGGAGAGCAAGATGGATTGACGAATGCAGAATGAACTTAGGCGGGGATGCGGATTTCGAGCCACTGGGCATCAGCG
>JANOBP010000583.1:0-2529 GCA_031411715.1 Verrucomicrobiaceae bacterium
AGCCTCTGTGGGAAATCCTCAGCTACATCGGTCAGGACCTGCTCGACTATCTACGCGACCTCCGCAGCCACATCGACTACGTAGCTCAGCATGCCAAAATATGGAACGTCGATGGAAATGAAATCCTCTTCCTTCCCCGCACCGATCCCATCCCTGACGATCCCTCCGCTGGCATCGACCGCTACCTGGATAGCATCGGAAAGAGCGGCCGCATCGCCGCGCTCATCTACCCCGACCGCCGAGGCAGCGGCTATGGTCTGTCCCGCCACAATGACAATCCGCGCTACGACTTCACGCGCATCGAAAAGGAGCCCGACGTCCATTTCGCGCACGCTCGCGGCTTCGTCGCCAAAACTTCGGCGACAGAGATCAGCCGTATCCAGGAGCTTCTCGGCTTGGCACGTGCCTGACGGGAATTCATCGTGTCACAGTCTTCAACGAAGCCGCATTCTCTTCAAAGCCCATGAGCCTCTATGCCAGCAATTTGGAAGTCGTACAATTCTTTGCCTCACATGCCATTGAAGTCACACACGTGCGTCGTGAGGGCCCTCTGCGTCATCTTTGCGTCAATGGCCAAGCGCTAACGCTGCCCATGCCTGCCAGCCCTGATGAATGCCTCCGCATCGTCCGCGACTGCATTGCTGCACAGAAAGCTGCCGGGACAATCCCCTTCATCTTCTCCAAGAAAGACCTCTAAACTGGTCCCTCATTCGATGTGCGCCCTTGCAACCACAGCGGTGGAGTGGCGGCTACTTTGAGTGACGCGATGCCAGCTTTGGCTTGCTCAGAAGATGGACGACCATTAGCTTTCCGGCTTTCTCGACTTCCCTGACCTCATGCTGATACAAACCCATGCCTACGCCCGCGCCGGACTCGTGGGCAATCCGTCAGACGGCTACTTTGGCAAAACGATCTCCTTCATCGTGCGTGACTTTCATGCCGAGGTGACGCTGTACGAGACACCAGAGCTGCGGATCGAGCCCAATGAGCGGGATCACTCGGTTTTTGGCAGCATTGAGGAGCTAGCGCGCAATGTGCGGCAATTCGGTTACTACGGCGGCATTCGACTGCTCAAAGCAGGCGTTAAGCGCTTCTTTGAATACTGTGTGAAGCACAACCACCCGCTGCATGGCAGGAACTTCACGCTGCGCTACAACAGCAACATCCCACCGCAAGTCGGCATGGCAGGCTCCAGCGCCATCATCACAGCCTGCTGGCGTGCCTTGATGGAGTTTTACAAAGTGGACATCCCCAAGCATCTCATCCCCAGCTTGGTGCTTGCGGTGGAGAATGAGGAGTTGGGCATCCCGGCTGGCTTGCAGGATCGCGTGATTCAGACTTACGAGGGAGTGGTGTTCATGGACTTCAATCGTGCCAGTGTGGAGAAATTCGGCTACGGCATGTATGAGGAGCTGGACCCAGCCTTGCTCCCCCCCGTTTATGTGGCTTTCACCACGCAACTCAGCGAGGGCACCGAAGTCTTCCACAATGACATCCGCGGTCGCTGGAATCGCGGCGAGCGTGACATCGTCAGTGCGATGTATCAGTGGGCCAATCTCGCTCACCGGGTGCGTGACATGATCGTGGACGGAAAAGGGCGTGAAATAGGACCGCTGCTCAATGAGAACTTCGATTTACGCCGCCGACTCTTCAAACTGAGCCAGGGCAACATCGACATGGTCGAGGCCGCGCGCAGCGTCGGTGCCAGCGCCAAGTTCACAGGCTCAGGCGGTGCCATCGTCGGCACTTATGATGACGAGGCGATGTTTTCGAAGCTCAAAACTGTCTTGGAGCCCATGAAGGTCGCAGTGATCAAACCAAAGATCCTTGCCTGAACCGGGCCAGCTCAAGTCGGCATCCGTTAATCATCGTCATCGTCATCCGCGGCACGTCCGCCATTGACTGGACGTTTTTTCACAGAGGAGGTGTGACGGTGGACCCAGACGCTCTGCACCATGCCCATCAAAAAGAGCGTGACGACCATGAAGGTGCCGCCATAGCTGATGAACGGAATGGGAATACCAATGACCGGCAGCACCACCAGATTCATGCCGATGTTTTGGAAGGTGTGCACGAAGAACATGGCCATCACACCGACCACAATGAGCCTGCCGAGCTGATCTCGCGCGGAGAAGGCGATCAGGATGCCGAGGATCAGCACGGTGGCGATGCCGATGATGAGGCCCATGGCACCTTTGAAGCCAAATTCCTCGGCAATGACCGTGAAAATGAAGTCATTGATGACTTCGTTAGGCAGAAAGGTGCGGTGGATGCTGGCCTGATCCTGAACCTTGCGTGATTCAGGCCCCTTCCCTTCCAAACCACCTGTGGCAATGGCCATTTGCAGGTGTTTGGCTACCCAGCCTTCATCCTGCATGTTCACCTTGTCCATCTGACCGGTAACCATGTACCAAGTCGTCTCGATGCGCTTCTGCTGGTAGGGCTTCAACACCAGCACATAGACCAGTGGTGCCACAATCAGCACGAGCAGCAGTTTCACGATGAGATAGCGAAACGGAATGCTGCCGA
>JANOBP010000584.1:0-21455 GCA_031411715.1 Verrucomicrobiaceae bacterium
CGAGATCAGCATCCGAATGCCCAACGCCACCGGCCACGACATCAAGTTTCCCGATGCCGAAATCACCATCGGCGTGCAAGAAGACGGCACGGTGACGCTCAATGAGCAGGCCTTTGATTCCCCGCGTGATAAATCCCTTCCAGAACTCACCCGCACGCTCAACCGTCTAGCCTTGCAGAAACAAAGAACCTTGGTGACCGTCCAAGCAGAAGAGCAAGCCAACTACGAGCGAGTCATGGACGTTCTGAACTCACTGCACAAGGCCCGCATGAGCAACGTGACCTTCGCCGTGGGTGAGCTGTAGTCGTCTTGTAGGCATGCTTGCCGGAACGTCGATCACTGCTGAGTTGAAGGTTGGGTAGCGCGAGTAACTTGAGCGAGCCACCCTGGACGGGCTTGAATCGGGGTGAATGAAAAACCAAAACTTACCTATCCGAGGAGGCTCGAGCACAGGGTAGGCACGGCGAGCCTTTTTAGCCAGATCCTTGCGTTGGTTGATCGTCAACAGCAATGCCAATGCGGTGAGCACACTGGGCCAGCTTACGCGATGAGCTCGGGGATGGGCTTGCCGTGATCGACGACTGGGGTGGGGCGACCGTTGAAGTCTTTGATGAAGACTTTGGTGCCGTCGATGCCGAGGTGGTGATAGATGGTGGCGAGGAAGTCGCCGGGGCCGCAGGGACGCTCGATGACGTCTTCGCCGCGTTTGTCGCTGGCACCGATGATGCCGCCGGTCTGGATGCCGCCACCGGCCCAGATGTTGGTGAAGGCACGCGGCCAGTGATCGCGGCCGGGCTGGAGTGTGCCGGCTGGGGCGCTGGCGTCTCCGGCTCCGGTGCTGCGGTCGAAGTTGATCTTGGGGGTGCGGCCAAACTCGCCGGTGACGACGACGAGGACGCGCTTGCCCAATCCGCGGGCGTAGATGTCCTCGATGAGTGCGGAGACGGCGCGGTCGTAGTTGGGCATGCGGAAGCGCAGGGCTTCGAACTGGTGCTGATTGACGGCGTGGTCGTCCCAATTGTTAACGCGGCCACAAAGCGGCCCGCTTAACTGACTGGTGACGATTTCCACGCCGGACTCGACGAGGCGACGCGCGAGAAGCAACTGCTGCCCCCAGCGGTTGCGACCATAGCGATCCCGCGTGTGGGCTTCTTCTTTGCTGAGGTCAAAGGCATCACGGGTCTTGGGATTGGTGAGCAGGGTCATGGCCTGCGTTTCAAATTCATCGAGCGCGCCCAGCTCGCCCTCGCGGTCAAAGGCGCGTTCCATTTTGTCGAGGCTCTTACGGAGTGCGATGCGGTCGCTCAGGCGCTTGGACTCGGCGGGGTCGGAGAGGCCGGTGTTGGGCACTTCAAAGTTGGGACGGTTGGGGTCGTCGCTGACGGTGAAGGGTGCATAGGCGTCGCCAAGATAAGCGGGACCGTTGTACTCGAGGGGCGGGGTGATGCCGATGTAGTTGGGAAGCGGATTGGTGCGCTTGCCGTCTTTGGAGCGGAGGTAATTGGCCACAGACATCCAGTCTGGCAGTTTGACTTTCGGTTTGTCACGTGTGTCGGGGTCGCCCGAGAGCATCTGCATGGTGCCTGCGGGGTGTCCGCCAGCGGCCTGATTCATCGAGCGCAGCACGGTGAACTTGTCGGCGATCTTGGCGTTCATCGGCAGCAGCTCGGTGAAGCGTGTGCCTGGCACCTTGGTGGCGATGGTCTTGAATGGGCCACGATACTCACTGCCGATGTCCGGCTTGGGATCATAGGTGTCGATGTGCGACTGTCCGCCCGGCAGGAACACCATGATCACGGCGGTGCGCTCACTTTTGGGCTTGAGCGCATTCTCAGCGCGTAACTTCAGCAGGCCGGGCCAACTCAGAGAGGCAAACCCGGTCAATCCAACCTGCATAAATCCACGCCGCGAGATGGGACCGGCGCAACGTAATGGAGGTGGGGGCTGGATGATGGAGGACATGGTCTCAAACCTACGCTCATGGGGCGCATGGTTTATCGTGGAATGGTCTGCCGGCTATGCCCTAATGGGGGCGGCGTCACGAGATCAATTCCGCTATCGGCTTGCCGTGATCAACCACAGGCGTGGGGCGGCCATTGAAGTCCTTGATCGTGACCTTGGCGGCGTCGATGCCGAGGTGGTGATAAATCGTCGCGAGAAAATCTCCCGCGCTGCAGGGCCGCTCGATAACATCCTCACCGCGCTTGTCGGTAGCACCGATGACAGCGCCGGGCTTGATGCCTCCGCCAGCCCAGATGTTTGAAAAAGCACGTGGCCAGTGGTCACGACCGGGTTGCAGCGTGCCCGCAGGGCCACTGGCATCACCAGCCCCCGTGCTGCGGTCGAAAGTGATCCTGGGTGTGCGGCCAAACTCTCCGGTGACGACCACGAGCACTCGTTTATCGAGGCCACGCGCGTAGATGTCCTCGATGAGCGCTGAAACGGCGCGGTCATAGTTGCCCATGCGAAAGCGTAGTGCCTCAAAGATGTGATGATCCACCGCGTGATCGTCCCACACCCCAGTCCGTCCGCAAAGCTGTCCGCTTAACTGACTGGTGACGATATCCACACCCGACTCGACCAAGCGTCGAGCCAGCAGCAACTGCTGACCCCAGCGATTCCGACCATAGCGATCCCGCGTCTGAGCATCCTCTTTGCCGAGATCAAAAGCATCGCGTGTCTGCGAATTCGTCAGAAGCGACATCGCTTGTGTTTCAAACTGGTCCAGCGCTCCGAGTTCCCCTTCGCGATCAAATGCGCGCTCCATCCTGTCGAGGCTCTTTCGCAAGGCAACGCGGTCGCTCAGGCGCTTCGTCTCCCCTTCGTCCGGGAGGCCTATATTGGGCACTTCGAAGAGTGGGCGATTCGGGTCATCGCTTACCGAGAATGGCGCATATGCATCTCCCAGATACGCGGGTCCGCAGTAGGAGGGGTTGATCGGATTGATGCTGACATAGTTTGGCAGAGGGTTTGTGCGCGACGCATCTTTGGAGCGCAGAAAGTGCGCCACCGACATCCAATCGGGCAGGCGCGGCCCCGGTTTGTCACGCGTATCGGAATCACCCGAGAGCATCTGCAGAGTGCCTGCCGGGTGCCCGCCAGCCGTCTGATTCATCGAGCGCAACACGGTGAACTTATCGGCTATTTTAGCCTGCATCGGCATCAATTCGGTAAATCGTGTGCCCGGCACTTTGGTGGCGATGGTCTTGAATGGGCCGCGATACTCACTGCCGATGTCTGGCTTCGGATCATAGGTGTCGATGTGAGACTGCCCGCCCGGCAAAAACACCATGATCACCGCTGTGCGCTCACTTTTGGGCTTGAGCGCATTCTCCGCGCGCAACTTCAGCAGTCCAGGCCAGCTCAGCGATGCCAGCCCCGTCAAGCCGAAGTCCATGAACCCACGCCGCGACACTGGGCCAGCGCAACGCACCAAAGAAGCGGGCTGAATGATGGAGGACATGCGCTGGAACCTACGGAATTGCGGATGCGGATCTTGCCTGGGGCCTAGTGACCTTGCTGGGTGCTGAGATTGCCGTTTGCAGTTATCCCAGCTCTGGCGAGCATGGCGGATGCGCCTCATCAACTGCTTCTTCCTGGTCCTGATCTCCATTGGCCACGCTTTGGCCCAAGCTCCCAAGCCTGATGACAAACCTGCTGTTGTGGATGCAGCGGCTGCAGCGAAAGCCAAAGCAGATGAGAAGGACAAGCCCAGACAGTCGGTGACCCAACACAGCATCACGCTCGGCGGGAAAAAGATCGACTACACGGCCACGGCTGGCCTGATGCCGCTGAAGGACAAGGAGGGCAAGAATACCACGGCGCAGATCTTCTTCATCGCCTACACCAAGGATGGCGTGAGTCCGGCGGAGAAGCGGCCGCTTACGTTTTCGTTCAATGGCGGGCCGGGCTCATCATCCGTGTGGATGCACATGGGTCTGCTGGGACCACGGCGTGTGAAGTTGCAGGACAGTGGCTTCGCGGTGGCACCGCCGTATGAGTCCATCGACAACGAATTCTCGCTCCTCGATGAAACGGATCTCGTTTTCATTGATCCGGTGGGCACCGGCTACAGCCACCCTGAGAAGCCGGAGGACGGTAAGAACTTCTGGGGCGTGAAAGAGGACGCGCAGAGCGTGGCGGAGTTCATCCGCCTTTACGTCACCAAGAACAGCCGCTGGCCATCGCCCAAGTTCATCATCGGCGAAAGCTACGGCACCACACGCGCCGCTGCACTGAGTGGCGAGCTCCAGCGTGCGCACCGCATGAATCTCAATGGCATCATGCTGGTGAGTACTGTGCTGAACTTTCAGACCATCCGCTTTGGTGAGGGTAATGATTTACCATTCATCCTCTTCCTGCCCACTTACACGGCCACTGCTTGGTTTCACAAGAAGCTGCCGCCGGATCTTCAGACGCTACCGTTGCCAGAAGTCGTCAAAATGGCAGAAACCTTTGCCCTCGGTGACTACAGTCAGGCCTTGCTGAGTGGCACCGCACTTCCAGCCGCGAAGCGCACCGCCATCGTCGCACGAATTTCCAGCCTTACCGGCCTCAGCGAGGCCTTCATCGATCACTCGAACCTCCGTGTGAGCATGAGCCACTTCGGCGCGGAGATTCTGCGTGATCAAAACCTTACCGTGGGCCGCTTTGACAGTCGGTTCACCAGTTTCGTGCGAGATCCGCTCTCCTCCAATGCCGAGCGCGATCCCAGCGCCGACGCCATCAGCAGCGCCTTTGCCTCCACCTTCCATGACTACCTGCGCAACACGCTCAAGTTCGAGGAGGACGCTCCCTACCACATCACCAATCACAGCGTGGGTCCGTGGAAGTGGGGTGAAGAAAATGGTTACGTCAATATGAGCGAGACCCTCGCCGAAGCGCTCACCACCAACCCATTCATGAAGGTCCACGTCTCCAGCGGTCTCTATGATCTGGCCACACCGTGGCTGGCCTCACATTACACTTTCCACCACCTCAACGTGCACCCAAAGCTAGTCAAAAACATCACGCTCGACGACTACGCCGCCGGTCACATGATGTACCTCAACACGCCCGACTTGAAGAAGCAGAAAACAGATCTCGCCAAGTTCATCCAGTCGGCGAGCAAGCCGTGAGCGCGTGCTGATGCTTAGCGCGCGAGTTTGAGATAGCGCTTCTCTTGTTCAAGCAGGAGCGAATCGGGGATTTTTTCCGCGATTTGGAAGCCCGCAGCCGTTTCGCCACTGAGAGCGAGCAATCCGGCATAAACAGCGCGTTCTCCAGCCTGGAAGGCCGTGGCATCCCTAACGCGCGCTACTTCCTTCTTCATGGTGGCATGGTCTTGGAGGCGATGCGCTGCCAAAGCGGCCAGCAGAGCCTGCATGGACGTCGAGCGGGCTTGCGGCACTGTTTCCAGATTCTTGCCCAAAATGAGCCCCAAGTAGCTGACACGCTCGGCATAAGCCACACTGGCGGGCCGCAACGACTGGAGCCGCTGAGTGATGCTGAACACGCCTTCGGCATCACCTTGCTGCCGCGCAATCTCTGACGCCTTCTCCAGCAGCGGGAGTTCCTGTGTGGCATCTGTCTTGGCTGCAAAGGTGTAGCACTCCAGCGCTAGATCCCACATGCCGTGAATCTCCGCCACGTTCACGGCGGACATGATGACCTCCAAACTGGATATCTTTTTTGCCTGGGCGATGGCGGACTCGAGCTGGAGTCGTGCCTTCTTCATGTCGGGCTCTAGAAAGCCATCCGCCCAAGCCAGCCACACATTCACACGCTCCGGTGCAGCGGGCACACGCTCTTCGGTGAGCAGGCGACGGAGCTCCTTCCAGCGCTGCTTTTGCGCCAATGAAAGCGCCACGATGGGAAACAGCTCCGCCGACTCCAAGGCCACGCGCAATGGACAGATCTCCAACAGGCGATCGTGCTCACTCTCCGAGGCCAACCAAAACGCCACCTGATGCAGTGTCTGCACATTGCACCCGCGATAACGCGCCACTTCCGCATCCAACATGGCATTCCGCCGCTCCGTGGCCCGGCGCATGATGGCGGAGACAACGGCGAGCCGTGTCGCATGGGAACAGAGTGGATGCGCTTCTGCGAGCTGGAGCAGATGCTCCGCTTTTGGCAGCGTGACATACGACTGGCTGCAAAGATGCTCGATCGCGTTGAGTGCGGTGGGTGTGCTGCCTTCCGCCATGGTCCAGAGTCTCTGAATTGCTGCGGACTGCACTTCATACGGCGTATTCCAAGATTCAGTGATGGCGAGAGCCAGTACAGCATGTGGGTCATCTGGCTGCAGGGCATGCGCTTTCAGTGTGGCCTCGGTGGCGGCCTTTTCATCGCCCTCCTCACGCAGAAGCTGCGCAGAGATGAGAATGCACGCAGGAAGAGCACGCTGCGTGGCATCCAGAGCATCCCAGGCACGCCTCGCTTCTTCAAAGCGCTTTGTGGCCAGCAGTGCGCGGATGAAAAGTATCGAGTCATTCGCCTCAGCATGTCCTGACTGCTTCAACTGCGGCAATGCCTGCAACACAAAGTGCGGGTCATTGCCCGTCGCATCGAGGAAGGTCACGATCACGCGCAGCAGCTCCGGGTGATCCGACTGGATGGCACGCGCTGCTGTGATCGCATCCGCCACACGTGACCATTGGCCTTTGGTAAGTCCATCTCGCGCCTCATTGAGCTGCCGCTGCAGACGCCATTCCTTGAGTGGCCTGTTGGCAAAGAAGGCAATCAATAACAGAATGAACGCCGCCAGCGAAAGGCGAGATAGAAAGCCAAACTTGGGTCTTGTGCGTGGCATGGCGGTCAGAATGGAATGCGTGTCATCATGCCAGCCCACGTTGTGGCTGTCAGCAGCGACTTTGATATTTGGGCCCGAATTGATTCAAATGGAGTATGGACAGCTGGCTGGATTTTTGCTTTAAAGGGAATAATTCAAGCCATACGCACTATGAAATTCCTAAACTTGCTCTGCCTATCCTTAGTACTCTTTGCTGCTGCTACTCAATCGTATGCGGCTGTGATTCAGTTTGATTTGCAGGGCACGGGCGGCTTCGGTCTTCTGAACACTAACGAGCCAGGGGCCATTGTCGGTGGCACAGGGGGAGAAATCGGCGCTGGCATCAGCTATGATGACGTCACCAATATTTTGAGCGTCAACATCGGCTGGGGCAGTTCCCAAGGCTTCATCGACCTGAGCAGTGCCTCCAACAACTCCCACATCCATGGTCCAACGGCCAGCAACAATGGCAGCGGTTTCACGCAGACCGCAGGCGTCTTTGCCACTCTCACACGCTCCAGCAATCTGGCTACTGGCGGAACCACGATACAGACCGTCTCCTTTCCCACCGCGCAAAACGAGACGGATCTGCTTAACGGCAAGTTTTACATAAACATCCACACCGCCAACAACGGTGGTGGCGAAATGCGCGGCTTCCTTGTCGCGGTGCCAGAGCCCTCCCGCGCCGTGCTCGGCATGATGGGCATCGGTTTCATCGCATTCCGTCGCTCACGCAAGGCGCACATCGCCGCAGAGTGAGACGTGTAGCCCTAGCTCACTGAATGCAGCGGCTTTGATGCAAGCAGCACGGTGGGCTTGTTTCTCGTTGGGAGCATAAACGACCTGGATGTGGTTGGATTGGTGCCGAGCCATCATTTGGTCTCGCGTGATACCTTTGAAGACGGTGTGCATGATGGGCCACTGCGGCGTGGTTTCCTGCCAGCGGCGGTTGGTTTCGGCCTCGGGCAGTTTCACGACCTCTGCCACGCCGATGTCGGCATGCAGGGCTCCGTCTTTGACGAAGACACGGCTCCAGACGATGTGGCCAGGCTTGCTGATGCCTTTCAAGGTGCCTCCGCCCAGGCGGAAATACATGGCGGGCTGTCGCTCGCTGCTGGCACCTTTCCAGCCTCCAATAAAATGGGCAGGGGGCGCTGCGCCGCTAATGAGAAGCACCCACACATAGTCTTGGGCAAATTTTTGGCCCCAACGCAGATCGTGCAGCGTGTTCTCCGGTGCAAAGCCGAGTTCACGCCATAGGCGATAGGTGACGAGGCCGTCGAGACCGGCGCATTCGTCAACTTCGTTGAAGTGGGGCAGCGCCTCGCCTTCAAAGAGGATGCGTTTTCCATCCGTGCTGCGCACAGGCGGGCGGTCGGCGTTGTTGAGCATGCCTTCGACGAGATCGCTGGCCGGTGTGAGGTCCTTGAGACCTTGCTGATATTGGATGCCAATGGCGTCGCAGCCAAATTCATCCGCGAGGCGGAGGGCGGCGATGTACATCTTGCACTGAAGAAGGATTTGAGGCTCGGTGAGCTGCGAGGCTTCGTCGGCGCCGAGATTCATCTGCAAACCTTTGCGCTTGAGCCAGGCATAGACTTGCGCGGCATCGGCATCGCTGATGGTTTGCATGGTGGCGTAAAGTGTGGACTGGCTGAGACGTTCTTTGAAGCAACCGGTGGAGTGCAGGAGATCATCAGGGATGATGGCATTGAACATGCCCATACAGCCTTCATCGAAGACGCCGAGAATGGCCTTCCGTGTGCGGAAGCGGCGACCAAAGTCGCGCCCGAGGCGTTCGTCATCGCCTGGGAGCTTCAGGTGCGCGAGATCGCGGACGTGAGACTGATCATGCGTGACGCTGCCCGTTTCCAACCACTCGCGCAGACCGCTCTTGAAGAAGGAGTCGGCAAAATCTTTGCTCCAGAGCGTGGAGTAGCGCACCCCGGCCTTGGTGAGAGAGGCGTTCAGATTCAGCAGCCCCACAAGGCCAGGCCATTGGCCGCTCCAGTTGGCCACGGTGAGGATGGGGCCACGGTGCGTGGTCAATCCGGCCAGAACATGATGTGAATACTGCCACACGGCCTCAGCCACGATAAGTGGAGCATCTGGATCAATGCCACGAAAGACATCAATTCCCTCACGCTGGCTGGCAATGAAGCCGTGCTTCTTTTTGGCATTGTATGGATGTACGCGATGGATTTTCCAGCCTTCGGCCTTCAAGGCAGCTTCGAGGGCGTCTTCCATGGCCTTTTGCGCAGGCCAGCATGTTTGATTGGCTGAGAGCCGTAGGTCGCCGCTGGCGACGAGTTGAATGATTTTGCTCATGGAAGGGAGATTGCCGAGATTTCATGTGATCTGGCAAGGCTTTGAGGATGCCAAATATTGTCGGTGAAGTGACGATTCTTGACAGCATGGCGGCCTCAAGGGCTCGAGTTGATATTGTGCTGGTTATATATCAATGGCTTAATTTGCAAATTTAAGACTAAATGGAGCATTGATACGCAAAAAAGATAATTTCCATATTTTATTCTTGCCTTTAAATTATAGTAATTTACAATGGTAATTATGAATTTGGTTGTTAAATCCGCTTTCCGCCCAACAAAAGTCCTTGTCTGCTTCGGCACCCGTCCTGAGTTAATCAAGTTTGCTCCCATGATCCGGGCGCTTGAAAAGCGCGGGGCAGGACTGGTGACTGTGAACAGTGGCCAGCACACAGATCTGCTTCAGCCACTGTTTGAGCTCTTTGGCATTCGCCCAGATTACAATCTGGATGTGATGCGGGCCGGTCAGAGCCTGAATGCTCTTGGTAGCCGGCTGCTGGAGCAAATTGATCCCGTTATGGAGGCCGAGAAGCCGGATCTCGTGCTTGTGCAGGGGGATACGGCCACGGCCGTGATGGGATCTCTTTCTGCATTCAATCGCCGCATTCCTGTCGGCCATCTCGAGGCCGGATTGCGCTCTGGAAATCCGCTGAGTCCATTTCCTGAAGAAATGAATCGTCGCCTCGTCGGCCAGATCGCCGCGTACCACTTTGCCGCCACAGAGCGAAATCGGCGCACATTGTTGGAAGAAGGCGTGCACACAGACTCGATCCATCTTGTCGGTAACACCGTCGTGGATGCGCTGCGCCAGACGCTTTCGACCACGAAGCCTGGAGAAACGGTCACTGAAATGCAGCAGTGGGCTGCAGGTAAGCGCTTGGTGCTTGTCACCACACATCGCCGCGAGAATTTTGGTGAGACGATGAGCCAACATTTGCGTGCTTTACGCGATTTCATCGAGAGCCAGCCAGATCTTTGCATGATCTTTCCGGTTCACCCGAACCCAAACGTGCGCGCTGCTGTCGCTGCTGAATTGGATCACCACCCACGCATTCGCCTGACCGATCCGATGGGCTACCGTGACTTTGTGCATCTCCTTGGTGATGCCTGGCTGATTGTTTCCGACTCTGGCGGCATTCAGGAAGAAGCGACGGCACTTGGCAAGCCAATGATCGTGCTGCGTGAGAACACGGAGCGGCCTGAGGCCGTCGAATGTGGGGTCGCGCGTCTCGTGGGCGAATCCCCAGAGCGCCTGCGAGAGATGCTGCACACCTCTCTGACCGATGCAGCCTGGTTTAAAGATGCCAGCCGTGCCCGCGAGGTCTTCGGAGATGGCACCACGGGAGAGCGCATCACTGACATTTTGTTTGGGAGCAAATCTGTGGCCGTTCCTCAGGCGATGCGTCTTGCCGCTTAATTTCTTGGATATGAAACCCGTCGCCTCCATTTCTCTCGATCTCGACAATCTGTGGAGCTACCTGAAAACACAGGGCGTTTCAGGCTGGGAAACCTTCCCAAGCTACCTCGTTAAGGTCGTGCCGCGCATTCTAGATGCACTCGATCGCTGTGATCAACGCATCACATTTTTTGTCGTCGGCAAAGACGCCAGCATGGAGTCCAACCGCGCCATTATAAAGAGCATCTCGGATGCTGGACATGAGATCGCCAATCATAGCTTAATGCATGAGCCGTGGCTGCATCTGTATAGTCGTGAGCAACTCCATGAAGAGATCGGTGGCGCAGAAAACGCCATCGCGGCCATCACTGGGAAAAAAACTCGCGGCTTCCGTGGGCCAGGCTTCAGCACGAGTCCTCTGGTGCGCGATGTGCTGGTCGAGCGCGGCTATGAATACGATGCGTCGATTTTTCCGAGTGCACTTGGTCCCGTGGCACGCCTTTTCTTCTTCCTGAACTCCAAACTCAGCGCGGAAGAAAAAGAAAAGCGTAAAGGACTCTATGGCAAGTTCAGCGATGCCTTCGGACGCATGCAGCCATTCACTTGGCCAAATGGTCTGGTCGAAATCCCCGTGACAACGATGCCAGTATTCCGAGTGCCCGTTCATACGACTTATTTGATGTTTCTAGCACAGAAATCAGAAGCACTGGCCAAGGCATACTGGAGCATGAACATTGCGCTAAGCAGACTACGGAACGTAGCACCATCCTTGCTCCTGCATCCGACGGATTTCCTCGATGTCACCGATGTGCCGCAAATGGACTTCTTCCCCGGCATGAAAGTGCCTGCGGCCAAAAAGATCGCCCTCGTCGAGCATACCGTCCGCAGCATTCAGCGCCACTGGCCGACAGGCAGCATGAGCGCCCAGGCCAACTCACTGACTATGAGTTCACCAATTTCATCACTCACCGCGCAACCCATTTAACTCAACCAAACACAAGCCATGAAAACACCGACCCAAGTCAACAAAATCGCCGTCGTCCTTCCCGCTTACAACGAGGAAAAAGACTTACCAACCTTGCTCGATAATCTGCACACCAAGCTGCAGAAGCTGCCTTATGAATACTCCATCGTCGTCGTCGATGACGGCTCCAAGGATAGCACGGCTGACATCGCACGTGAGGCCGCCAAAACGATGCCAATCAAACTGGTGCAGCATGTGGTGAACAAGGGACTCGGCGAGGCCATCCAGACGGGGTTGCGTGAGGGCTGGCTCATTGGTGATGTCGTCGTTACCATGGATGCGGACAACTCACACGACCCAATCTATGTGCAGGATATGGTCAAAATCATCGAGGCGGGTGACGCGGATGTCGTCATTGCCTCACGCTTCCAAAAAGGCAGCGTGGTGCAAGGCGTGCCACTTTTCCGCCAGTTCCTCAGCATTGGTTGCTTCGCCATGATGAAAACCCTGCTGCCTTACCGCAACGTGCGTGACTACAGCACAGGCTTCCGCGCTTATCGCAGCGTCGCACTGGGACATTTGATCCAGAATAGCGGTGAAAGAATGATCCAGGAATCAAGCTTCGCCTGCATGCTGGAAATCCTTCTCCGCATGCGCTGGCTTGGTGCTCGCGCCATCGAGATCCCATACACGCTACGTTACGACCTTAAAGTCGGCGTCAGTAAAATGAACATCGGGCGCACCATTAGGCGCTACTTCAACGTCATCTCACGCTATTGGAAAATGGATCAGCTACCTCTCAAACAGACCGAAAATCTGAATGAACTCAGGCAGCAGTATCTCGCACGTGCGTGAGCGTGGCTAGGCTGAAAATAGAATCCCAATTACGATGAAAGCATCACCTAAATCAGTCGCCATTCTCGGTGGTGGCATCTCTGGACTCACCTGTGCGTTGCGACTCGCGCAGGCAGGGCATGCGGTGACAATTTTTGAGGGTTCGGACCAGTTGGGTGGTCTGGGAACATTTTTTCAGCATGGCGGACGTACATTTGAAAAGTTCTATCACTGCACGTTGCCCAGCGATGGACCGCTGCTGCGGGTTTTGGAGAGTCTTGGCATCCGCCAGGACGTTTACTGGAAGCCAACTACTTTTGGATATGCAGATAACGGTAAGTTCTTCCCGCTCAACACAGCGCTGGATTTACTGAAGTTTGCGCCACTGCGCTTCATCGACCGCGTGCGTGTTGGCATTACGGGATTGGTAGGACGAATGGTCTCCGACAAGGGTTTGGATGATGTCACCACGGTGAGTTGGCTAACCAAACTCAGCGGAAAGAATGCATTCGCCAAATTTTGGCGGCCAATGCTTGAAGCGAAGTTTGGAGATCGCTATCAAGACGTGCCTGCTCTGTGGTTTTGGACGCGATTCAATCGTGAGAAGGGTGAAAGCAGCGGCGAGCAGAAAGGTTACATCCGTGGCGGCTACAAGCACATCACCGACTCTTTTGCAAAGGTCATTAAAGGCTTCGGCGGTCAAATACGGCTTAACACAACTGTGCAGGGCATTGATCTGAATGCTGAGGGCCACGTCAGCGTCACGACTGATGCAGGCACCGTGAGTTTCGAACAAATCGTCATCACGCTGCCCACACCACAGGTCGAAAAGCTGATCGGTCCTGCCATGCGAGCCAAAATGCCAGCATTGGACACTACCACAGATTACCAGGGAGTGATCAATCACCTGCTGTTCCTAAAGCGACCACTCACCACCCACTACTGGGTCGCGACGCCGCAGAGCGAGCATCCATTTGATGGCGTTGTCGAAACTTCCACTCTCACTGACATTGAGGATCGTGGGGCACGTCATGTCGTCTATCTCACGAAGTACCTGCACCGCAGCGATGCACGGTTTTCCAAGCCAGATGCCGATATCCGCTCCGAGTGGCTCACTGCGTTGAAAAAGCTCTTTCCTGACCTCACCGACGCCGATCTGGAGGCCGATTTCATTTTCCGCGCTCCATTCGTCGAGCCGATTTACCGTCTTGGTCAGAAAAAACTCTGTCCGCCTGAGGAACTCGTCCCTGGCGTGGTTTATCTCGCCAATACGGCGCAGGTTTATCCTATTGTTACCTCTTGGAACGGCAGCGTTACGCAGGCTGAGAAAACATTGGCCGCAATGGGTGTCGAAACCATCGCTCCAAAAGCCCATCCTGCTGCATTAGCAGCGACAAGAGTAGCAGAGCCGCTGATGCGACCCGCGCATGCCCAAGCTGCTTGAGAACTGTTTATTGCGTCAAAGTCAGCACACCCAGGCTGCGCAGAGCCAAATAGGCGATCGTCATGACGACGAGACCAAGAGTTATCCAGCCAATTGCTTTGAAGATGCGCTCGTGAGGATTGGACGCCTCACTCCAGCCATGCCGCAGTCGTTTCCGGCGCGGAGGTGGATCCACGGCAACTTCATCTGGAGGTTGATGTGGAGGTTGCGAGTTCATGCTGAAAATCGCCGGATCGATTTCATCCAGACTATGCCATCCTAAGCGCAATTGGCGCGTTTCAATGAGCAGATATTCTCGGCCAATTTTGAACTTAACCTGGGTTAGAGGAAACTGAGATTATGGCCAATATGGTTGACCGTATTCATTTGAGCGATATTGTTTTGTTTAGTTAACTAATTTGCAAGCTATGAACCATTTGAAGGCCTTACTTCCATGCAGACGATCCAAACTTCCTCTCTTGAGATTGGCTGTCCTGATCATGCTTCAGAGTTCATGGATCTCGGCAAATGGTGCTTCATCCAACGTCGTCGGCTGGTATTCCGTGGCGGTGCCATCAGGAAACTCTAGCTGGACCTGTGGTTTGGTCTGCGCGGACCTTTATCAAGGATCCGCCGTGACGGTAACTGCCGATGTGGATGGCAAGGCACTTGTGACCTTCAGTTCACCCGGTTGGACAGATGGAGCATTCTCCAAGCACTACGCTGAACCCCTCTCTGGCGCGAGTTCTGGACTGGCAATTGATGTGCTCTCCAACACGGCAGACACCTTGAAACTCGACGCCACGCCCGCCGCTGCGGGATTGATCAATGGCATGGTTTTCGTGCTCAGGAAGCATGCCACACTCGCCGGACTGCTGCCTGATGGTGGCGGTTTTGTGGCTTACAACGATACGATCAGCCTTTTTGGCACAGGTGGATCTCAGTCTCTGTATTTTTGGAACGCCACGAGCTGGATTACCGCCTCCAATACGGACGCCAGCGAAGTCTTCATCCGTCCTGGGCAGGGTTTCGTGATCCAAGTCGGCGTCGCCAAGACCCTCACCATCGGCAAAGGCGAGGTGGCCTATGTTAAGACCACCCCGACCAAGATCCTGGCCAGTAGCGGCACGCCCAATTTGGTTGGCGCGCTCAATCCACTGGGCACTTCCACCACGCTTGGCTCTTTGGGCATTACCAGTAGTTTGCAGCCATTTAACGACTCGGTGGTGATGCTCAATCCAGGCTCGCTTGCCCAAACCGGCACGTTTTTGACCGACGGCACCAACTTGCTCGACGCTAATTTCCAAAACGCCAACAACACCGCGCTGCCAGCAGGCACCAGCGTGGTGATCAATGTGGATGGCAGCAAAACCATTAGCCTGACGCCAGTCACGGTCAGTCCCTAATCTTGATGAAAGCATTTTCTCTCATCCTCTCTTGCTCCCTCATGGCCACCGCCGCCATCGCGGGTGGCGTGAGCATGACCAGCGCTGGCGGCAGCAAGTTTGCCCTGCAAAATGGCACCACGCTGCCGCTGGGTTGCGCCGTCCGTATTGGCAGCTTCATGCTGCCGGATGCCTCACGTGATCAAACTCTCGCTACGGCGTCGGACTACGCCACGATAAAGTCTTGGTTCCAGCCTCTGGCCGAAAGTGGCAGCACCTCTGGCATCATTTCGCAGCCCAACAACACAGGCCTCTGCCTCTGCACCAATGCCATCCCGGCGGTGGGAGATATTTTTGGTTCGATCACCAATATCAGCAGCAGCTACCTCACACCTGGCCGAAGGCTTTACGTGTGGGTATTCAATCACGCCAACCCAGAGCTTGCCACACAGTGGGGCATCTTTACGGCCAGCACTTGGTTGGCTCCTGAGGCTCTCGGCACGCAGGTGCTTTCGACCACCGCAGCCATCACAGCACTCCACGGCAGCATTGCTGAACAGCAACTCCGCCTGCGCGACATTCCCACCAGCTACGGCAACTGGATCTGGAAAAGCTACACCACCAATGCCCTCCCGCAGACCACCAACGCCAGCGCAGACCCTGATCACGACGGCCTCGCCAACATCGCCGAATACGCCTGGCTGCTGCGACCAAATGCGGCCGATCAAACACGCATGTCTATTACCAAAGATGTCAACGGCATCACTTTCACCTTCAAACGCCCGCGCAACATCCCCGACGTCACCGTCACGGCAGAATGCTCACCCGATCTCCTGAATTGGTCTCCCGCGAGCAGCAGTGTCATCGCCAGCGATGCCGACTTCGACACCTGCCAGTCCACCGCAGCCCCCGGTGCACGCTGCTTCTGGCGTGTGCGCTTCTCTTCAGTCGCAACACCCTAGTTTCATTCACTCATCATGAAATCGACCCTCACTTATTCGATCCTGTGCCTGCTGCTCATGCTCGCCATGCCAGCGCAGGCCACCGTCTCCATCACCGTGAACAGCAACGGCGGCTCGCCCTACGCGGATAGCAGCGGCTTGATCCTCACCAATGGCAGCGTCGTCCGCGTTGGTTATTTCGACCTAACCAACCCAACGGTGGTGACCACACTGCAAAACAGCAACACTTACATCGACATCAACGCACTCTTCCGCCCACTCGCAGAAGGCATCGCCAATGCAGGCACCAGTACCTCTGGCAACACGCTCGTCATCAACAGCGTCGGCGGTGCAGGTGCCATCTTCGGCTCCATCACCGGCATCAGCTCGACTTATATCCCGACCAACGCAGACCTCGCTGTTTGGGTCTTCAACGACGCCAATACCGCCTCTGCCACCCAGTGGGGCATCTTCTCCGCCACCACCCAAGCCGGCACCAACTGGGACTTCCCGAGCGATCTCGGCTCCAGCACGCTCTCCACCTTCGAAATCAACAACATCCTGCGCGGCACGGATACCGGCACGCAGTTCCGTCTCGCCTCCATTGTGGCTCCTGTGCCAGAACCCGGCAGTCTTTTGTTGCTCTTGAGCGCCACGGGACTGCTCATTCGTCGCAAGCGCCATTAATCCATGAGACCCCGCCTCATCATACGATCGCTGCTCGCGCTCATCGTCTTGGGCGCAGCCACTCAAGCACAGGCGCAGCAGTCAGCGGCACGTATTTGGAATGAGCAGATGCTTGCCGCCATCCGGCGCAATGTGCCCAATCCTCCTGCCCACGCGCGCAATCTCCATCACGTTGCCGTCGCCATGTATGATGCCTGGGCCGCGTATGATGCGACCGCCGTCGGTTACCTCCACAACGAAAAAGTCTCCCCACTGCCCGTCGATATCGAGGCGGCACGGCATGAGGCCGTCAGCTACGCCGCCTACCGCGTTCTCAGAGCACGCTTTGCCTCCCCCGCGGCTGGTTTTGCCACCTCACTCGCCAGCTTTGACACCAAACTCACCGACCTCGGCTACTCCACCGCCACAGGCCAGGCCGCCATTACCAATGGCACCTCCCCGGCCGAGCTAGGCAAGCGCATCGGCCAATTGGTGCTCACTTGGGGCGCGCAGGACGGATTCAGCCAAACCGCCTTCCCACAGGCCTACGACGCCTCCGTCAATCCCAACCTCAACGTCCCGCTCCCGGTTCTCGGCAGCAATATTTACTTCCAGCCTAACATGCCGCTCGGCTACGGCATCCCACCCAGTACCGACCCCAATCTCTGGCAGCCACTCTCTCTCAGCACCAGCGTCACACAAAACGGCATCCCTATTCCTGGCGGCACCCAGACCTTCGTCGGCGTGCAGTCACTCGCCACCAAGCCCTTCAGCCTCACCCGCAGTGATCCCACCAAGCCCTGGATCGATCCCCATAACGGCCCCTCACGTCTTAGCACCCCTGGAAATCCCAGCAGCACCGATGCCGCCTACAAGGACAACTACATGGACGTCCTGCGCAAAGGAGCCGCCCTCAACGATCCCACCATCATCAACATCTCCCCCGGGGCCGTTGGCGATAACTCCCTTGGTGCCGACGACGGCACAGGAATGGCCACCAATCCCGTCACTGGCCTGCCTTACCCAGCCAGCAATGCCAAAATCGGCGACTACTCACGCGTCCTCGCCGAATTCTGGGCCGATGGCCCCAATTCCGAGACCCCGCCCGGTCACTGGCACGTCCTCGCCAATGAAGTTGCTGACGATGTCGATACCGTGAAGCAAATCGGCGGCGTCGGTCCCACCGTGAATAACCTCGAGTGG
This sequence comes from Verrucomicrobiaceae bacterium, assembly GCA_031411715.1. Lineage (GTDB taxonomy): Bacteria > Verrucomicrobiota > Verrucomicrobiia > Verrucomicrobiales > Verrucomicrobiaceae > Prosthecobacter. Next base: position 17,909 of record JANOBP010000584.1, read on the forward strand.
GACATCAAAACCTACCTCGCCCTCTCCGGTGCCACCCATGATGCCGCCTGCGCCGCCTGGAGCCTCAAGCGCTATTACTCCGGCCCCCGCCCCATCACCGCCATCCGCCACATGTGCAGCAAGGGCCAGTCTTCAGACCCCAACGGCCCCGCCTACCACCCCGAAGGCATTCCGCTTGAAACCAACGTCGTCGAAGTCATCACCTCAGCCTCCGTCGGCACCTTCGCCTCACCCGGAAAGCATTACCAGATCTGGGACGTCGCCACCAACAGCAGCCAGTCTGGCACCAACTTCGTCGGCCAGATCGCCGTCTATGCCTGGCCCGGCGAGCATCAAAGCAATCTCCCTGCTCCATCCATCGCCACCAATCAGAGCACCGTGAAGTGGATGCTCGGCAAAGACTGGCTCCCCTTCCAGCGCAAGACCTTCAACACCCCCGCCTTCCCTGGCTACGTCTCCGGCCACTCCTCCTTCAGCCGCGCTGCGGCGGAGGCCCTCACTCTCCTCACTGGCAGCCCCAATTTCCCTGGCGGCTTCCACAACCACGTTACCCCAGCCAATTCCCTCCAAATTGACCTCGGGCCCAGCGCCCCAGTCGATCTGCAATGGACCACCTACTACGACGCCGCCGATCAAGCCGGCCAGTCCCGCCGCTACGGTGGCATCCATCCGTATGAGGACGACTACCATGGCCGTGAAATCGGTGCCACAGCCGGCATATCCGCCTTCACCAAAGCCGAGAAGCTCTGGACCGGCACCATTCAGAGTGAAGAACTAACCCCCACCATCGTCTGGCAGGCCAATGGCAACGCCCTCCTTACCTGGCCGCAGACTCTTGGCCGCATCTACCGCATCCAGCGCACCACCGACTTCACCACATGGGTCAATGTCGGTAAAAGCCTCTTCTCCACTGGCATCAGCGGCACCTACACCGACATCGTCCCTGCCGTCGGCAGCACCTACCGCATCATCGAGACCATCCCCAGTGCCGCACGCGTCTGGAACGAGCAACTCATGGGAGCCATACGCCGGAATGTGCCCAATCCCCCCGCACACGCCCGCAACATTTTCCACACCGCCGCCGCCTCCTACAATGCATGGGCCGCCTACAGCAGCGTCGCCGTCGGCTACCTCCAAAACGAGAAAATCAGCCCTCTTCCCGGCGATGTCGAGGCCGCACGCCATGAGGCCATCAGCTATGCCGCCTACCGCGTGCTGAGGAGCCGATTTGCTACCGGAAACGGTGCCGCCACCTCCCTCGCCCAGTTTGATGCCCAGATGACCGCCTTTGGCTACTCACCCGCCACCGCACAGGCCGCCCTGACCGCCCTCACCACGCCATCAGAGCTTGGCAAGCGCGTCGGCCAGGCCGTGCTCAACTGGGGCGCTGGCGACGGCTTCACCACGGGTGCCGCCTACCCGCAGGCTTACACCACCACCGTCAATCCCAACATGGACCCCGCGCTCAGCCTCAGCGTCCTCGGCAACAACGGCGAGTTCCCCAGCCGCTCCACCATGCCACTAGGCGTCGGCATCCCTCTCGGCACCGATCCCAACTTCTGGCAGCCACTGGCCCTCTCCGTCAGCGTCACTCAAAACGGCATCCCCACCCCTGGCGGTATCCAGACCTTCGTCGGCGTCCAATCTCTCGCCACACTGCCCTTCAGCCTCACCCGTAGCGATCCCCTCAAGCCCTGGCTCGATCCCTTTGGCGGCCCTTCCAAGCTCAGCCTTCCAGGCACCCCCAGCGCCACCGACGCCGCCTACAAGCAGGGAGCCCTCAGCGTCCTCCGTGCCAGCAGCGAGCTCAACGACTCCTCCCTCATCAACATCTCCCCCGGAGCCATCGGCAACAATCCCCTCGGTGCCGACACCGGCACCGGCCACACCCTCAATCCCGCCACCGGCCTGCCCTATCCCGCCAACAACGTCATCAAAGGAGACTACCTCCGCGTCCTCGCCGAGTACTGGGCAGACGGCCCCAACTCCGAAACCCCACCCGGCCACTGGCAGGTCCTCGCCAACGAAATCGCCGACGACGCCGACCTCGTGAAGCAACTCCGCGGCACCGGCCCCATCCTCAACAACCTCGAATGGGACGTCAAAACCTACTTCACCGTCGCCGCCGCCACCCATGACGCCGCCTGCGCCGCCTGGAGCCTCAAACGCTACTACTCAGGCCCCCGGCCCATCACCGCCATCCGCTACATGGGCAGCCTCGGCCAGAGCAGCGACCCCAACGGCCCCTCCTACCACGAGCAGGGTCTCCTCCTCGAAACCAACGTCTGCGAGGTCATCACCGCCTCCACCTCGGACGTGGGCGGCAAGCACGAGTCCATCTGGGACATGTACACCCACAGCTACCAGCCTGGCAGTTGGCATATCGGTGAGGTCGCTGTCAAATCCTGGCCCGCCGAGCATCCAGACAACCTCCCCGCCCCCTCCATCGCCACCAATCAAAGCACCGTCCGCTGGATGCTCGCCAAAGACTGGGTGCCCTTCCAGCGTAAGACCTTCAACACCCCCGCCTTCCCCGGCTACGTCAGCGGCCACTCCACCTTCTCCCGTGCCGCCGCCGAGGCCCTCACACGCCTCACCGGCAGCCCCAACTTCCCCGGCGGCTTCCACAACTACACCATCGCCGCCAACTCCCTCCAAATCGACCTCGGCCCCAGCGCCCCGGTCGATCTCCAGTGGCGCACCTACTACGACGCCGCCGACCAGGCCGGCCAGTCCCGCCGTTGGGGCGGCATCCACGTCTCCGAAGACGACTACCATGGCCGCATCATCGGCTCCCAAGCCGGAGCCTCCGCCGCCACCCTCGCCTTCAAGTACTTCGACGGCAGCATCCTCACCCAGACCCTCGTCCCCACCACCACCATCACCATCACCATCACCGGCGGCACCGCCACCATCACCTATCCAGCCAGCCGCGGCCTTTACTACCGTCTGCAAAGCTCCACCGACCTCACCAACTGGACCAATCTCACCTCCAGCACGATGGCCACCGACACCACCTTCACCTACACCGACCCCACCCCCTTCAGCGCCGCCTCCCCACGCTTCTACCGCGTCATCTGGGACTCCGCCCCGTAAAGTAGCCCCGTTGCGCCGCAACTGGAGTCCGACAAACCTGTTCCACAGGAACAGGCCAACTTTCAAAGTAGCCCAGTTGCTGTGCAACTGGTCCGGGCAACCTGTTCCGCAGGAACAGGAGTTGGAAAAGCAGCGTCACGTTCATGGGCGCAGTGTCCCACGGTTTCTGGGTTCATCCGGGAAGTTGGTGCATGGGCAGGTCCGGAGCCTAGAGCCACGATCTCAAGAGAGTCATCAGCACCTTGAAGGGCCTGAAAGGTCCTTGGGAGTCTAGCCCAGGCTCGTAGAGCCTGGGTTCGTGTTCCGCATGCTGGTGGCACTCTGAAAGAGTGCGGGAGAGCTGGAACAGCATTTCCCGCGCTCTTTCAAAGCGCACGGCTTGGCCTATCGCATACCCAGGGTTTGCGCGGCTTCGCTGCTTCAACCCTGGGCTGGAATCCTTGAGGCTTTC
>JANOBP010000585.1:0-8299 GCA_031411715.1 Verrucomicrobiaceae bacterium
CGATCGGTTCTTTCTCAGCAGTCTTGCTAGAACCATCAGCGGCTGGAAAATACCTTATCTCTCGGGTTAGTCCTGTCCCGTCTGCGATCCTATTTGCCAGTTCATTGAACATGGGAAGATCCGACGGCTTAGGTTTCGACACCCCTGCACCCACGAAGACAACCAGATTCCCCGCTTTCAGAGCAGCCGAGATCGCATCGGGTATATCGAGTTCGCCAAAGTGCATGTTTCAAGGCGCAACCTTCCTGATAATCGGACATGGGCCAGTAAAAAGCCCGCTTCATTGAGAAACACGGCTACTGGTGGCGCAAAAGAAAACCGCTGCGCAGAAAGACCAAACTGCCACGCAGAAAGTCTTAAACGATTCGCGGAAGGTTAAAACCGCCATACTGCAGGTCGCGGGTAAGGCCATGATCGCCGCGTGGAAAGATGCGCGTGTGCAGAAGGGCCAGAATGGCGGCGATGACGAGAAGAAGCCGGCAGAGCCGGTGAAACCGGCGTGATGTGGGTGGCTGCTGTGGGACTCACGCCTGAGCAGGCACGGACCAGCCGTGGGTGTTGCTGGAATCGACGGCGGCACGTTGTAGCAGGCGGGAGAGGAGCAAATATTGCGGTGCCTGGGAGCCGGCGAAGTCGGCGGTGATGAGGTAGCTGAGGGAGAAGCTGCTGGACTCTTGCAACTCGACCATGAGCATGCGCAACTCCTCCTCACGCATCACTTTGAGCAGGGAGGCGCGGATATCGGCCTGCAATTGCTCGGGTATCTCGGTGGTGGCTCTGGGTTGGTGACTGTGGTGAATGCTAAAGGTCGTCGTGCGTGAGAAGCCACCGCTCAAACAGGCCACGTCGGCTGCGATGAAGGCGGCGATGGGTATCCAGCGGCGCAGGCCGCCCTGGTAGCAGATTTCAACGCGATCTGGCGTGATGTCGGTCACTTGGGCCAGCGTTGTGCCATTGAGGAGGATCCAGGAGTGGTTGTCACATGGGAACCAGGTTTCATCCAGCTTGCTGGGGCGTGAGGTCATGGTGGCAAGCGCCTCCAGTGGCAGGCGAAGCCCGGCACCGATGACGGGATTGGTAAGCTGCGTGAACATGTGGATGGTGCCCACACGCCATGGCACGCCTTGCAAGATCACGCGCTCGCCCTCACGCACGGGCCCGAGGTTGAGCAAGAACTGTAGTTGCTCCAAATGGCGTGCGATGCCGGTCTTGGCCGTCATGAGCAAGCCACCGAAAGCGAGCAGGCTCAAACCGCCGAGCAGCCAGTCACCGCGTGCATAAAGCACCAACAACGCAGCTGCGAGTCCAAGCAGCAAGCTGCCTCCCTCATGCGCCACATCGAGAATGCGAAGCGTGAAGCTGAGGCGCTGGTATTTGCGCACTGGCAGCACTTTCAACGCATACGAATAAGCGGTGCGCAGTCCGAAGAAGACAATCAAGAACACGAGCAGTGCCAGCAGGATATTGGTGCCGCGTATGAAGACAAAGCGCTTTACCTGCGAGCCTAGATCCGTCCAGAAATCGACGCCCGTGGTCTTGATCTCAGCAAGTTGATGCTGGATCGCTGCCATGCGGCTCTTGCCTTCATCCATCCGGCCCTGCCATGACTTGCGCGTATCGTTCAAAGCGGTGCGCAATGTGGTGTCCGTTGATTTGGCGGCCTTGATTTCAGCCAGGAGCTTGTCGATCTCAGCAATGGCACGCTTGGCCTGCTCTGCCTGGTCGTTTAGCAAAGAGAGCTCGTCTTCGAACTCCTGAATCGCACGTGGCTTCTGGGTCACTTTTCGCAGGTCGCTGAAGATGGGTGTTAGAAGTTGACCGATTTCATCCTGCAGCGCCGGTGCGGGAGCGTTGCCCACTTTCTCATGACGGACCTCTGGTGCCTGCAAGCCCGTCACGAGCACCGCGAAATCACGCTCCACTTCTTGGCGGCGCTTCTCGAGGACGTCGATCTGCTGCTGTGCCTCACGTTTGGCCGAGTCACTGGTTTCGCTTTGCAGACGTTTGCGCTGCTCATCCAGAGCTTTGCGCACGCCATCGCGTGTGGTGAGCAGCGCACGCAGCGTGTCTTTTTTGTCAGGCGGGCCGACTGGCGTCACATCAACGACTGGCGCAGCAGGAGTTTGCGCGGGCAGGAGTGGCGTCAATAGGAGGAGGCCAAGACACAGCAAGTAACGGAATAACATGCGACCACTACAAGGCGGTTCCGCCGCTTTGGCAACAAGCTCAGTTGTTGTAAAAGACCAGGCTCATGATCTTCCAGCCTTCTGCGGTCTTGATCAGCGTGAAGCAATCCGTGCCCGTGGTGATGCGCGCGCCTTGAGTGAGCTTCCACTGCACCGATGCCTGAGCCGTGCGGTCGTCCATGATGATTTTCATGGCGGTTGGCACCTCGGTCATGGGCGTCTGCGCTGTGGCATGGCTCATTTTTTGGCCATGGAGGAAGTCGGTGCGTCCTTGTGTCTGCGGCTGGCCTTGCTGGACGAAGCTGATGCGTGCCTGCTCATGAAAACAGGCACCGTAACCATCCATGTCCTTGGCCGACCACGTCGAGAAGTAGCCGTTCAAAAAGCTGCGCACGGCGGGCTCTTCAGCGTGGGGTTGGGACGCTTGCGGGCTGCAACTGGCCAGGAAAGCTAAAAGGACGAATGCAGCATGACGAATGACGAACGGCATCCGTGCGCACAGGGCTGTGCCGAGAGAGATCATTCTGCGAAGGCTTCTTCTTCGACACCGAGAAGCGCCAGAAGGCGATTCAAATCATCCGCACCATAATAGTCGATCTCGATACGGCCTTTTTTCTCGCCGTGATGAATACTGACATTGGTGGAGAGGTGGGAGACCAACTTCTGCTCCACTGCAGCTACAGCGGTGGCGAAATCACCTGGCACAGGCTCCGGCTTCGGCGCAGGCGGATTCAAGATGGCGTTCACCGCCTTTTCAGTGGCACGCACCGTGAGAGATTTCTGCACCACCTCAGTGGCCACTTTCTTGCGGTCGTTTTGGTTCTTCAATCCCAACAGAACCTTGGCGTGACCGGTGCTGATGAGGCCACTCGAGAGCATCTCCTGCACTGGCTCAGGCAAATCAAGCAAGCGAATGGCATTGGCCACCGTGGCGCGGTTTTTGCCGACACGCTGCGCGATGTCCTCCTGCCGCATGTTGAAGTCTTTGGCGAGCCGAGAGTAGGCCTGCGCTTCTTCAATGGGATTGAGATCTGCGCGCTGCAGGTTCTCGATGAGCGCCATCTCCAGCACATCCTTGTCACTCGCTTCACGAATGATGGCGGGTATTTCTTTTAACCCAAGCTCGCGTGAGGCGCGGAAGCGGCGCTCACCTGCAATCAATTCCAGCTTACCATCCACCCGACGGACGATCAGCGGCTGGATGATGCCATGCTCGCGAATGGACTCCATGAGCTCCGCCAGCTGCTCAGGCTGGAATTCTTTGCGCGGCTGCAGTGGACTCGGCACGATCTGGTCCAACGTGAGACGATGCACCACATCTCCAGCAGCAGGCTGTGCCAGCACGGGCGGGCGCGGGACTCCAGACACGGAGGCCGAGCCTGAAATGAGTGCGCTGAGTCCTTTGCCAAGTACAGATTTTGCCATAAGACGCTGAGCCTAGTAAGCCCTCAATGGGATGCAAACCGGAATCTCACTCAAACGCATTCCATGTGCCATGCTCCTTGCTCCGCGCTGCTTTCCGCCCTATCACCACGGCCATGAGAAGCATGACAGGATTTGGAAGAGGAGAAGCGCGCCGTGAGGGCGTGATATGGACCGTGGAATGTAGCAGCGTGAACCGCAAACAGCTCGAAGTGGCTGTGAATCTGCCGCGCGAGCTCAGCGAGCTGGAAGCCACGGTGCGCACTCAGGTGTCCGCGGCGGCATCGCGTGGCCGAGTGAATGTCCAAGTGCGTTCTCAATTAGCGAATGCCACCACGGATGCCGTTCAGGTGAATCAGGCGCTCGCGCTCCAATACCAACTGGCCTTAAACGCGCTGGCACTCCAACTCGACGTGGCCGGACAGGTCACGCTCCAGGACGTCGCCCGCATGCCGGGTGTGCTCTCATTGCAGCAGTCCGAAACGACAGCGGAAGATGCCTGGCCGCTCATCTCGGAGGCTCTAACCGTCGCTTTGCAGCAGATGACGGCCATGCGTGATGCGGAGGGCGTGAGTTTGCGTGCCGACATCGAATCACGGCTCGCTGTGATCGAATCGCTGCTCGTGTCGATTCGCGAAAAGGCCGCCACCGTGCCTGAGCATCAGCGCAAGATGCTGCGTCAACGTTTGGAGGATGCTGGAATCCCGCTACCGCTCGATGACGAGCGCCTCATCAAAGAAATCGCCCTCTTTGCAGATCGCACCGACATCTCTGAGGAGCTTTCACGCGCTGCCAGCCATGTGAAGCAATTCCGCGCTTACCTCAGCGGCAAAGAGCCCGCCGGACGCAGCCTCGACTTCCTGCTGCAGGAGTTTTTCCGCGAGTTCAACACGATGGGCTCAAAGGCCAACAACGCCGAGATCGCGCACCACGTCGTCACCGCGAAGTCGGAGCTCGAAAAAATCCGCGAGCAGGTTCAGAACGCGGAGTAATCACTTCCAAAGTCACCTGGTTGCGGTGATTGAACCAGTCCACAATCGTGCGATCCACGTTCGTTATCCGCACCCTATGCCCAGCGATTTCATACTCCTCCACTCCGGCTGTAAATGCCTCCGGCATTCGGCTGCGGATCACACGCAGCGGTGGGTGAGCGATCTTGGGCTTGGGGAAATTGGCTGGCAGTTGCATCCATACTTCCCACGCCGGGTGGGTGCCGATACCATGAAAGCTCAGTGCGCTGAGCAGCACGATTACTCCCTTTGGCACCTGAAGTGAGGCCTCGACAATGCCAGAGTGGCTGTAGCCATCTCCATCACTTAGATGATAAAGACCACGTCCCATGCGCTCCAGTGCGCCTGCACGCGTGAGGCGTGTGAGCGCAGATGCCGACACGCCAACCGCTAGAGCATCAGCTCGGCGAAAAAGCGGCGTATTTGCTGCGACTCGGCGTAGCGCTGCAAGATGATGTTCATCGTTCGGCATAGGTAACTTGAATTGAAACTCTAGGATCTGGTGTCGCAATGTCCTAAAGTTTGCAACGTCCGACTAGATCGGTTGATTGATCACGCTCCGCGCAACACCTGCATCAGATACCCCATCTCCTCCTCCACACTCCCGCCGTCGGGTCGTGTCTCGGCCACTTCGCGTCGTAGCGACTCGCGAAATCGACTGCGCAGGCGATGCACGGCCACTTTAAAGGTGTTCGCGCTCATGCCGAGCTCACGCCCCGCTCGCTCATAGTCGTCCACATCCGCCTCACCAGTCAAAAAGGGTCGCATCACGGCAAACTCGGCCTGTTTGCCCTTTGCAGCGGCTTGCTTCTCCAGCTTGGCCATCGCTTCATCCAGCACGGTGAGTGCCCATTGGCGGTCGAACATGTGATCGGCACTCTCGCCCTCAATGCGCTCGACTTCATAACATGCCTCGGCCTCAGCGGCGTCGAACGAGATGATCTGCCCGCCGCCGCGCTTCTGCCGTGATTCTTTGCGCTGCTCATCATTCACATGTCTGCGAAACGCCGTGAGCATAAAGGTGCGCAGCTTGCCGAGTTCGGGATTCGCGGCAGCGAAGAGCTGCTTTTGAAGGACCTGCACAAAGAACCCCTGCACGTAATCCTCTGCATCCTCCGGCGTGGCACCAAAGCGGCGGCTCCACGCATACAGCGGGAACCAATAAGCCTCCAGCGCCCGAGTCGTCGTGCTTGGCCCTGGTACGATCGGCATTCTGTGCGCGGCGATGGCGAAGCAATGTGGCGCGCAAGTCGCGATCGTCGGTCTCCCGCAAGACTCTCATCGTCTTGAACTCGCCAGCAAGCACTACGGATGTGAGGTCATCATCGGCGACGCCAAGCCCTGGGCGCTGGAGCGAGACGGCCTCGGCTGCGATGGTGTCATTGATGCCGCTGGTGCCAGCATCACGCTCAAGATCGCCCTCGACATCGTGCGTCCTGCCGACTGGATCAGCAAGGTCGGCTGGGTGCCCGCAGCCGCTCGGCTTCAATATGGATCCGCTCGTGCAGAAGAACATCACGCTGCAAGGCAGCTTCAGCCACAACTGGCCCATCTGGGAACGCGTCATCGCTTTGCTCAGCAGCGGACAGTTCGACGTGAAGCCCATCATCGGCGGCGTCTGGCCCGTGACCGAATGACACGAGGCCTTTGAAAAAATGCACAAAGGCGAAGTGGTGAAGAGCGTGCTGCGGCCCGTGTGATGTCAGGCCAGCGACTCCATGAGCACACCGATCTCCGCACGCACATTGGCCTCGGTCGGGTTGTCGAGCGTCTCGGCGATGGTGGCGAAGATGATCTCGCGAAAGCGGTGACGCAGGCGGTGCGTGGCGACTCTTAATGCGCCTTCTTTGATGCCGAGTTGTTGGGCAATCGCGGCGTAATCTTCGTTGCCGTCGGCGTCGATGCTGAGCAGCGGACGGCAGGCGGTGAAGAAGTTTTCTTTGCCGCTTTGGGCGTACTCAGCGGCGAGACGCGACATCGCGCTGTCCATGGTCGTGATGGCCCACTGGCGGGTGAATTCATGCTCGGGGCTCTGTGGGTCTGCGGGGTCGAGTGGCGTTTCGAGCTGATCGAAAGAGAGGTTATCCCGATGACGATCACGAGAGCGCAGGTTGATGAGACGTTTGCTAAAGATGCTGAGCAGAAACGTGCGCAGCTTGCCACGCTCGGCATCGGCGGTGGCGAACTTGTCATTGCGCAGTAGCTCGGCGAAAAAACTTTGCGTGGCGTCTTCAGCGTCGGCTTCGTTCAAACCCCAACGTCGAGCGAAGCTACATAGCGGCGGCCAGTAGAGGCGGCAGAGTTCGTCCAAAGCTGCACGCGCGGCTGGCGCGTCGTCCTTCGTGGCACGAGCAACGAGGGTCCAACGAGTGGGCTGAAAGGCGTGCGTGCTCATGGTTGCCTTTCCAGCACGATGCGGAATCCAAGGATGAACGAGCGTGTTTCACGGCTCACAACAGGTCGATAGCCAGCATCGAGCACGTCTGGCGTGGAGTCGAGCCATGTGGCACCGCGCGTGTAGGTTTGCTGCCCCGCTGTGCTCTCGATCCATTCGGCTGCGTTGCCGCCCATGTCGTAAAGTCCATGTTGGTTCGGTGAAAAGGAGGCGACAGGTGCCGTGTAGGCATGGCCATCGTCGCGTGGACTAATGACGGGCAGCTTGGCAAAAGCAGCATCGCTGCGCAGTTCATCGCTGGCGTAATTTCCGGCATCGGCTGGCGGTGGGAAGGTGCCATGCCACGGATACGCATTTGCGGGATCATGCGCGTCGGCTTCCAGTCCCGCAGCGATGCTCCATTCGGCCATGGTGGGCAGCCGATAGCGATCCTGCGAGCCGATGCGCCCCGAACCGCGCTCGTAACGAGTGAGCCATTCGCAGAAGGCGATGGCCTCCTCATAGGTGACGGCGATCACGGGATGCTCTGGCGTCTGCGGAATGTGCGGCTGCTTCCATGTGCCATCCTTGTGCATCCATGCCTCGCGCGTGCCTTCGTAGTTCACATAGACGGGCACGGGGATCTGCGAACGGCGCGCGACATCGCTCGCGGCGTAATCACGCACCCGAGTTTCCGTGGTGCAAAAAAGCACGCCCGGTGTGCCAGCCGGCACAAAGGTGAGGTCGAGGCTGTTGGTGAAGGCGGCGGGTTTTGGCTGCTGCATCCAAACGATGGTGGCGATGACGCCAAGCAGCGCACCGGTGCTCCAAATCACGGTGCGCCAGCGCCGCGATGGTGCAGCGGTCAGACCGGCGCTGAGTTCGAGCACTTGCCCATAGCGGCGCGCAGGATCGCTCTGCATGGCCCGCGCGAGCACGACATCAAGCCCGCGCATGGAGGGCACGATCTCGGACACCGGGCGATACACACCCCGCGGGAGCTGACCGGTGAGGAGCTGATAAAGCATCACGCCAAGACTGAAGATGTCCGCACGATGATCCACGGTGCCGCTCACGATGAGCTGCTCCGGCGCGGTGTAGTCCGGCGTGCCGAGCAGCGTGCCCGTCATCGTGAGATCACCCGCTGCTTCGGCCTGCGCAAACTGGGCAATGCCGAAGTCCGCCACCTTCACCTGACCCGCAGCATTGAGCAGCACATTGGCCGGCTTGATGTCGCGATGCACGACGCCGCGCTGATGCGCAAACTGCAACGCTTCGCACACCTGCCGCACGATGCGCAGCGCCTC
>JANOBP010000586.1:0-6628 GCA_031411715.1 Verrucomicrobiaceae bacterium
GGCAACCATTCTCTCAGGCTTGGCCGATGTACCGATCACCATCGTGGTGCTCGCCATCGGCATCCTGCTGTGGGTCTATTATCAGCAGAATCCAGATGCTTTGCTGCCTCGCAGTGAAGCGGGCGTCGTCTCGCCGAACAAAGTTTTCCCGCACTTCATTCTCACGGTCATGCCAGGTGGCATTCGTGGCCTGGTTCTGGCAGGTGTCTTGGCCACAGCGATGGGATCTCTCAGCACCGCACTAAATGCGTTGGCAACGAGCTACGTGCGTGATTTTCATTTCCGCTGGTTTGGCGAGCCCACGACGGATGCAGGGCGCGTGCGGGTGTTGCGCTTTGGCACCGTGTTGTTCGCTGGATTGCTCATTGGAGTGGCACTTGGTACGGCATGGGTCACCACACACAATCCCACGCTGCGCATCCTGCCGATCATCCTCGGCATCTTTGGCTACACCTATGGCTCTCTGCTGGGTGTTTTTATGGTCGGCCTTTTCACCAAAGGACGAGGCAATGATTGCGGTAACGCCATTGCGATGCTCTCAGGCTTTTTAGTCGTAGCTTACCTGAGCGGTCTGGACATCGACGTCCTCAAACTCATCAATCCTGCGAGCACTTGGAAGCATGTCGAGTGGATGCCTGTGATCGAGTTTCCGTGGCGCATTTTGTTCGGCACGTTGGTCACCTTTAGCGTGGCCATACTATTCCGGACACCTCAGTTCGACAGCAAAGCTACTGCATAAGCATCCCACCACGGCTGGCGATTTCTGTGAAGGCAAGAGAGAGGGCGTTATTAAGCTCGGCGAGTGTGGCTTGCTCGAGGGCTGGGTCGATACCGGGCTGATTGGGGGCCGCAAGCGTGATGCTGTTGGAGGGCGGCGGTGATTCGATAACCCTGCGCAAGGGGGCCGTCGGTGCGAAGGGCGCGGCGGCTTCGAGACTCTGGCGCAGACTGTTCAATTGAGCGAGTTGCAGGTCCATCTGTTGGAGAAACCACTCGCGAGTGTGCTTCAATTGAGTCGCAAAGCCCTCCAACTGCGCCTCCACCGGCAAAGGGCTTGTCGGAATCATTGTTGGAGGTGTTTCGAAGGCGTTCATGCGATGGATTTTGCTATAACTGATTAAAGTATATAACAATTGTTAAAATTATCAATCAATCAGCCTCAATTTCCTATCCGCTTTCTAAAATTTTTCACCTCTTCCAGTCTATCACCCAACCCCAACAAGTTCCCTTTTCCGAAAGTCAGCCCACTCAGCCAGGAAGTTCCCTTTCCAAGCCAGGAACTCGATGGAATATCCCAACATCAGGATGTTCACTGCGCCCGCTTCAACTCTGCCAGCATCTCCAACAAATGCTCTGTGAGAATCACAGAAGTGTCCTCCTGAACGGAATTTGTCCCCAGCCACGTCTCATAGCCACCCAGTTTGTGTTGCTCTAGCGTGGGGAGGTAGCCGTGGCGCCCGTTGGCAAGACCGATGACCATCGTTTGCGGGAAAGGACTGCGCTTTTTTAAATCGAGGCCGATCTCGACAAACGTCTCGAATGGGATGCCGCACACTGCCAAGTCACCGATGCGAATGGCCTGTATTTTGACCGTAAGAGACTCCTCTTTACGCTCCGCAGCTGCAATGACACTCCCAGCGTAGTTCTGTGCGAGACGCGGTAACTTCTCGATGGCCGCCTTATCCTTCACCGCGAGCACCGATTTGGCCTCTGCGATGTCTTGCGCGCTAGGGCGGCGAAACTTCAACGTAACCTCACGCTGTAGCATGCCCAGTTGGGCGTCGGTGCTGTGCTTGCTGATTTTTTGCTGTGCAAACCACGCTGTATCGGCAGCCTTGGCCGCAACGAGGCGTATTTGCTCGAATGGCTCACGCGGCGGGCGAGTGGTGCCGAAGGGGATGTTATTGATGTCGCCAGAGGTGCCATTCGACATCATGGCCACGAAGTTTTCATCACCTCTCACTCGCGAGGGCATCGCGCGAGCGAACTCACCAAAGTAATCCGCTGACATCTGGCCTTCAGGTGTGGCGCCGACATAGTGCAACGAGTAATTGGCAAACAGGGCCAAGGGCTTTCGACGCTCACCAAGCACCGAGAGTATGGTGATGTCGGGATCAGTCGGTCCAGCCGGGCGGTCGAGCACATCTGGACTGGTGCCTGGATTCATCTTCACGGTGTCCATGCGTCCAAAAGGGTTCAGCGGCATCTTGCCCGGCTTGAGATACCAGCGACGGTTGAAGACCTCATCCGCCAGCGGATGAGCGGCAGCCCCGACTGAAGCCGATTTCAAAGAGGAGTGGGCCTTAATGATCGATTCCGCCACGCCTTCGACAAAGAGCTTGTAATAAGCCGCCGCAGGCTCGCTCCGCGTATTCAGAGAGGGCCCACTATGCGTGTGAGTGGAGCAGATAAGCATCTTATCTGGCGACATTCCCGTCTTTGCAGCTGCGATGGCCTTGGCCTCATCAAGCACGTCAGGCCCTGCGCCAAGATTGTCCACCACGACCAACGCCAGAGACGTTTTTCCATCATCTAAAACCAAAGCACGTGAATAAAATGGATCGTGAGCCTTCTCGGCCATATTCGCGCTGAAACCGCCTGGCATGTTCATCGGGAAGACCTTTGGCGTGATATCCACAGCTGCGGCGCCAGCACGCAGGGGCTCCGCTTGGAGATTGGCAGCATTGGAAATAAAGGCGCAGAGCAGGAACAGGTAGCGTTTCATGAGTTCACAGATTACGCGGCTCGACCGGCAAGATGTCGAAAAAGAAATTGCCGAACTCGATTGCCGACAATCTAGTCAGCGCCCTGCCCGCATGAAGAAAACACCACCTCCGACACCTGCCACCCCAGTGAAAGCATGGTTGTGGCTTGGTGGAATCAGTTTGGGGCTCGTTGGCGTTATCGCGTGGGTTTTTTGGCCGCAGCGCAGTTACACGCCGCTTCCTGTGCAGGTGGTGAAGATCGAGCCGTATGTCATGGAGGACGAAAAATCGGTCTTCGCACAATATGCAGGCTCTGAGAGCTGCCGCGCATGTCATGCGGATCAGTTTGGCAAATGGGCGGGTTCGCATCATGGCTTGGCGGAGCGAAAGCCGGACGCCAAATGGGATGACAAGGCGTTTGTGCCGGCCAAAACCTTTCAGCACGGAACGCAGAGCACGGAGGCCGCGAAGCGTGACGCGGACTATGTGCTCACGGCGCTTGGATTTGGCAACAAGCCCGGCATTTACAAAGTGGAGCGAGTCATCGGCCATGACCCTCTGCGGCAATATCTGGTGGATGGTGGTAATGGCAGGCTACATGCGATGGAGGCCTGCTTTGATCCACTTAAGGGCGACTGGTTCAACGTCTACGGCAACGAGGACCGCAAGCCTGGCGAGTGGGGACACTGGACTGGCCGTGGCATGGTTTGGAATCAAATGTGTGCCACATGTCACAACACACGCGTACGGAAGAACTACGACGCAGCCAAGGACAGCTACCGCACCTCCATGACAGAGCTCACCGTGAGCTGCGAGTCCTGCCATGGACCGATGAAGGCCCACAACGAGTGGCAGCATGCGCATCCCGGCACCAAGGGCGATCCCACGGCCAAAAAATGGACGCGTGACCAGCAAATCGACAACTGCGCTGGCTGCCATGCACGACGTGGCGAGGTGACGGGTGATTTTGTTCCCGGCGAGTCATTCTGGGATCACTACAATCTCACCATCGTCGATCAGACCGACATCTATTATCCTGATGGTCAGATCCGCGACGAAGATTACGAGTTCGCCAGCTTCCACAGCAGCCGCATGCACAATGCCGGCGTGCGCTGCATGGACTGCCATGACATGCACAGCATGAAAACCATCCTGCCCGGAAATCAGCTATGCATGCGCTGTCACACGCAAGGCGGGTTCCCAAATGCGCCCGTGATTGCCCCTGAAGCGCACAGCTTTCACGGCACTGAGAGCACCGGGAATCAATGTGTGAACTGCCACATGCCACAGACGGTGTACATGCAGCGCCATCCGCGCCACGATCACGGCTTCACCATTCCTGATCCGCTGCTGACCAAGCAGTTCAATATCCCGAACGCCTGCAACAAATGCCACACGGACAAAACGACCGACTGGGCACTCGAAGCCACGCAGAAGTGGTGGGGGCCGAAAATGGAGCGCAAAACTCGTCAGCGAGCCACCTTGATCGCCAAAGCACGTCAGGGCAGTGATGATGGGCGTGATGGTCTAGTGGCGCTGCTCGGCAGTGATGAGATTCCGTATTGGAAAGCGAGTGCGTCGCTGCTTTTGGAGCGTTGGATTGACCAGCCCAACGTCACGCAGGCAGTTACCGCCCAATTAAAGCATGCTCACCCTCTCGTGCGTCAAAGCGCAGCGCATGCCTTGGAGCCCATCATACAAAGCGGCAGCATCCGCAGCAGCATCGAGCCCCTACTCACCGATCCCGTGCGCGGCGTGCGCACCACGGCTGCGTGGGCACTGCGTGACACACTGAATCTTGAATCTGCAGCTGGAAAAGACCTTCAGCACATGCTCAGCCTCAATCTCGATCAACCGAGCGGACAGATGCAGAACGGTCAGTTCTGGTTCACACGCGGTGACACTGCCAGGGCCATACAACACTTTAAAACGGCCATTGAGTGGGATCCCAACTCACCACCGTTCCATCACGACCTGGCCATGGTTTACAGCACCATTGGCCAAACGGTTCTCGCCATTGAAAAAATGCGCGATGCAATCCGTGTCGCTCCAAACCATGCCGAATATCACTATGAACTCGGACTCGCCCTGAGTGAAACGGGTGACATGAAAGCCACGATTGCCGCCCTTGAAGATGCCGTGCGACTCGATCCCACTCTTGCGCGTGCGTGGTATAATCTAGGGCTCGCCAAAAACGTCCTCAAGGACATCAATGGTGCCATGGCGGCCTTTCAGCGTGGCGAAGCCGCCAATCCTGCCGATCCGGCCATTCCATACGCGCGCGCCACCATCCTGGCACAGCTAGGTCGCAAGCAAGAGGCTCTCGCGGCTTTGGACAAAGCGCTGCTGATCCAGCCGCAGCATACCGAGTCATTGCAATTGAAGCTGATGCTCATGAGATGACCGACAGCCGCCCCCCAGCCAATGCTGTCATCAGCGCCATCATCGCGTTTGGCCTCTGGGGCGTACTCCCCATTTACTGGAAGCAAATCGGCCACCTCGGCAGCGATGTAGCGCTTGCCCAACGAGTGGTGTGGACCATGGCGACAGTGCTTCCACTGCTCATGCTACGCGGAGAATGGAAGGGCTTCATGAAGTCGATACGCGACGTGAAATTGCTTAGAGCACATGCGTGGTCCGCCTTTTTGCTCGCCATCAACTGGGGCGTTTTTGTTTGGGCTGCACAGCACGGTCGCATCCTTGATTGCAGCCTCGGTTACTTCATCAATCCACTGCTGAACGTTCTCATTGGCAGTTGCCTGCTTGGTGAGCATCTTTCACGACTCCAAAAGCTCAGTATCACAGCCGCTGCATGCGGAGTGGCAACACAGCTCGTGCTTACAGGGCGCTTTCCGTGGATAGGATTGCTTCTGGCTGTCAGTTTCGCGCTCTATGGGCTTGCGCGCAGGCACTCACCACTCGGATCCCTACCGGGCCTCGGAGTGGAAACTCTCGTCGGCATCCCATTTGCGAGCGCTTATCTGCTGTGGACCCAGCAAGGCGGCGCTGCCATCTGGGGCACTGGGTCTGCGCAGGATCTGATGCTCATTATTGGCCTTGGCATCATTACCACCATCCCGCTGCTCGGCTTCGCACATGCCGCACGAAAGCTTCCTTTTGCGTTGCTTGGTGTGCTTCAATTCCTCGCGCCCACAGGACAGTTTCTCGTTGGTGCCTTTATCTATCACGAGCCAGTCAACCATGTCGCCTTATTGTCATTTGGCCTGATCTGGACCGGCGTGTCATTGTTTTGCAGTGATCTATGGAGAAGGCAGCGCTGAGCGCTCTACCTCATCGGCACATTGACTGAAGAGCGCCGCATCCACAAAAAGATCACGGGTGTGATGATGAGGATGTGAATCAAGCTGCTGAGCATGCCGCCGATGACGGGCACGGCGATGGGTTTCATGACTTCGCTGCCGGTTTGCGTGCTCCAGAGCATCGGCAGTAGGCTGGCGACGATGGTGGCGACGGTCATCACTTTGGGGCGAAGGCGGAGGCGCGCACCGTCTTTGATGGCTTGGAGCAGATCACCACCGCGGGCGACGGATTCTTCGAGATAGACGACCATGACGATGGCAGTCTGGATGGCGGTGCCAAAGAGAGCGATGTAGCCGACCCACACCGCGACGCTGAATGGGATGTTCATGGCCCATTGGAGCAAAAAGCCGCCGCTGAGGGCAAAGGGCACCGCTAGGAGCACATGCGTGGCTTCAACAGCTCTGCGGTAGATGTGATGCAGCAACAGAAAGATGATGAGCAACACGCAGGGCACGATGAAAAGCAGCGTGCGCTGGGCGTGCTGCTGGTGCTCGTAATCGCCGCTGTAGGCGATGCTGATGCCGCGTGGCAGGCGTGGCTGGATGTCGGTGCTGATGCGTGACTGCACGTCTTCGACAAAGGAGGCGAGGTCGCGGCCTTGG
>JANOBP010000587.1:0-9340 GCA_031411715.1 Verrucomicrobiaceae bacterium
CGGAATAGCAGATAAAACACCAGCGCAGCGAGCGACAAACCCACTGCCACGATGAGTAGAATCCGAAGGATGCTGACCTTTTTGAACATGAAACTCAACTCCACGTCCCCGCCCGAAGGAACCCAATAGGCAAGCTCGACGAGTTCACGTTGTAGAAATTGCCGATGTTGGGCAAAACCGCATTCATGCTTGCCGCAGGCACGCCAAACCAGCGCAGCATCTCGGCGAAGAAGGAATCCACGCTTGTTGTCGGGATCATGCGGCCTCCGTAGCCGGTGTCGTCGCTGCTTTCGAGTGTCTGATCGGGGAAAGTGCCGTAAATGCGGCCGCCTTGCACCGGGCCGCCCATCACGAGTGCGTTGCCGCCCCAGGCATGATCGGTGCCACGACCGTTGCTGCGGAGCGTGCGGCCAAAATCAGATGCACTGTAGGTGATGACGCTGTTTTGCTGCCCCAGTTGATCCAGCGCACGCTGGAAGGCCGTGAGCGCAGTACTCATCGAGTTCAACATGCCTGCTTGTGTGTTCAGCAGCTCGCCATGGTGATCCCAGCCGCCGAAGCCGATGAAAATCGTCTGCCGATGCAGCCCCAAAGCCGGACGTAACGCGATCATCTTGGCCGCCGCACGTAATTGCTGTGCGATGTAGTTCGTCGATGGAAAAAGCGATGCTACCGAGCTGTCATCGTGGTTGTTGTACTGCTGCAAGAAAAACTCCTGAAGCTCGATGCTACTCTTTGTGAGCTGGCTGTAGCTCTGCTGCATCAGGTTCGAATAGTTTTGCTGAATGATGCTGCGATGCGCCGTGTTTTTGAGCTTCATCGGATGCAGTGGATCGGTGATCTCGCTTCCGGCAAAGGTCAGCGCACCGCGATCCGTCACAACAAACTGTGTCGTCGCATTTCCAACCTGCCAAAGGCTATTCCCAGCCAGCGAGATGTTCATGGCGATGCTATTGGCCTCATTCACTGTGCCATGCAGCACATCCGCAGCGCGTCCTGCCCAACCGCTGAGCTGCGTCATGCCCTGGGGCACCGAGGTTTGCCACTGATCAATCTGGTCGCTGTGTGAATACAGCGCCCTCGGCAGCGCCACGCTCTCCGCCAGATACTGCGCCTTCGTTACCGGCTGAATCAGTGTGCCCACATTGGACACCAGTGCCGCACGACGTTTCTGCACATCACCACCCAGGCCATTGAAGAGTTCCTGAAGCCCAGTGCAGCTCGGATGAATGCCGTAAAGCTGCCCGTCACCGCCATCTTGATCCAGACTCAGCAACTGGCCCGTTGTCAGCGCCAAGTTCCCACGCGTCGTCGAATACACCGCATGCCGCGACACATCGCGAGGCACCAGCCAGTTGAACGAATCCATCCCGCCATTCAGAAACAGGCAAACCACCGTCCGGTGATCCGTCGGCGCCGCTTGCCCTGCCGCTCGTTGAGCGAGCTGAAGGTTCAGCAGCGTGTTCATAACCGGCACGCTGCTCATTGCAGCGCAGGCGGTCTTGCCGAAGAACCGGCGGCGAGAGATGGGGAACTTATGCATCTTGAGAAAAGCTAGTGAAGGTTCATCGCTTGCGCCGGGATAATGTTTGCCACAACAAGCGCAATTCGGCCTGCTCTTCGACATTCAATGCCAGAACGCGAACGGTGGTGCTACCGACATCGGTTTTGCCCAGAATCAGCCCGTTTCGCAAAACAAAATGATCGCTCCAGACATCCATGCGTGGGTGAAAAAGCCGAACCAAGCACCTTCCGTCGTCGTTCATGCCGCTGAGGTTGGTTCCCTTGTGCAGATTGCATCGCTTGCAAGCAAGCGCCAAATTTTCGAGAACGCTCTTCCCGCCATGTTTAACTGGGATGATGTGCTCCACCTCCAGCGCTTGCTCAAATGCCATTGCAGGCAGTTGGCAATACTCGCAGCAGTGTTTGGCTCGCCTGCGAACATCCTCCGCGATTCTGGCTGGCACGCGGCTCATTTTTTAACCATCCCGCGACTTGGTTGGAGGCCTGATACATACATCAACCTTGCTCTGAGAAGGTCCATTGCGGCACTAGCATCCATCAAATAGTCCAGCTCAGACTTCTCCACCTCTGTGATGGTTTCATCCATCGCCTTGTCATAGAGTTTTTTCAGCCTTCGAGAGTCTGCGTCGGAAAGCCGTGCATGCTGCATGACCCAAGATGACACACCGACCGGTGTGGTTTGTTTGATGCGGCTTTTGAAAGCACGGCTTAGCGTGGCTTGTTTGGCTTGGCGGCGCGCACTGGTGATCATGTTGGAAGTGTAGGGATGGGAAGTATTTCTTCAAGCCGACTCTTCACCGCATCACCGCCCCTTCCGGGCACGTCAGCGCGAGATAGGCGGCCACGCGGACACGGGCGGCGGTTTGATCAGCGGGGATTTGGTTCAGGGAGTTGAGGATGAGGCTTCGTGTGCTGGCCTTCATCTGACCGGCACAGAAGAGTAGATTCAAATGATCCATCAACCGCTCCGGTGAGGCGGCGAGCTCGCTCTCGCGGCCCATATTCAGCGGGAAACGATACGCGTCATATAAACTGAAGCCCTCCTCCAGCATGCGCCAGAGGCGGTTGGGGAAGCTGATGCTGCTGTAGCTGTCGGTGATCTGAAAAACGGGCGTTGCGAGATTGCTCTGCGTCGGCACACCGGGGGCACGGTATTCAGGGCGGTAAAAGTTGAAGACGCTGGGAGAGTTCGTTGGAGCTTGTCTGCTTTCGTTGAAAAAGTCACTCCAGTCCCACCACAGCAGATTCGGCACCTGTTTCATGCCAAACACGCGCGCCATCGACATCGCACGGATCACGGGCTCCTTCAGGCGGCCAAAACCCGGCGCTTGTGTGCCGATAGGGCCGCGCGCTTCTTCATCGAGCAAAATCGCTCGCACCACCTCGCAAAGATCGCCACGCACGCCGCTGCCGTTGTTTGCAAAGACGGCGCTGATGCGCTGCACATAGGCCGGGCTCGGATTGTCCGTGATGAGGAACTGAATGAGCTGCTTCCCGATGAAGACGCCTGTATTCGGATGCTCAAAAAGGTGATGAATGGCATCACGCACATCGGTCTGCGCATTCTCCAGCGTTGCAGCGCGGGCGGGAATGACAAATCCACCGAGCAGCGTCTTCGCGCCGAAGTCATGTCGGCTGGCGTGCAAGCTCATCGGCGTGGCGTAATCTTGCTCCGTCCATCCGCCGCCGCCCCAGTTGTCACCGCCAAACCAAAAGCCCGTCATCACCCGCGCGAGCTGCGTGATCTCTGCATTCGAGTAAGTCGGCACCGGTTGGCCACTCACGAGCACTCGCGATCCATCCGCATTCAGGTGCCACAAGCCCACGGTGAAGAGCTGCATCACCTCGCGGGCATAGTTTTCATCGGGATAACGATTGATCGAAGGATCTGCCTTCTGATTGCCCACATGGCTGAGATAGCGGCCCATCACCGGATGCATCGTCACTTCCATCAGCACGTCCTCGTAGTTGCCAAAGGCATGCCGCACGAAGATGTCATAAAAGTCCGCCATGCCGAGGCAGCGATTCTCCAGATTGGCATCCCGACGCGAGGCCACAAGTATCTGACTCAACGCAAAGGCTACGCGCTGGCGAAGCTGATCACTGCCTTGAATTGCCGCACGTGCAAAAGCCGTCTGCATGTTGTTGCCGAACAAGAACGGATCGCTGTCACCACCGCCGCGGCTGTAGTTTTCAGTGCGTCGCTGCGTCGTCATGTTCTGGTAGATTTCAGCGATGTAATCCGAGTGTCTTGTGGACGGCACCACCATCTGTTCGGCGATCCACCCGCTGTAGCCGAGGGATTGCACACGCTGAATGTCCTCCAACATCGGCCCAAAGCCTGCCTGCATGAGGAAACGAGCCGCGTTGGACCTTGAGATACCTGCAACGGATGTCCCATTGGTTGAAGCGCCTTGAAGCTGCTCCACCATCGCTGCGTAATCGCCACTCACGCTCGTTTCCGTCATGCCATCACCGTTAATATCGATGCTCGCTGCGCTACGGCTGCTGTTTGCTGCATTCGTCGTTGTGCCGGTCACTAGAGTCTCCGCCCAGTTGCTCACACCATCGTTATCGCTGTCCAGATCACTCACGCTGACACGGTAGAAGAGTTTTTCTCCGCCGAGCAGGAAGGTCTGTTGATTGGCATTTTCGAAAAGGAGCGGAGAACCCGTCGCGAGCGTCCAGGAGGTCAGATTGAGGCTTTGGAACACTTGATGACGCTTCCACGGCAAAACAGGCCAGCGAAGCGTCACAGATCCAACACCGCTCATGACCTCACTCCATAACCGCGATCTCGGATCGAGCGGATTTGTGCCTGCGATGGCTTCCGCACCGTTCGTCATTCCATCACCGTCATCATCGCTGGAGGAAGAAAGGCCAAAATTCCCGATCCACTGCTCCCACGCATCAGAAAGGCCATTTCCATTCAAATCCTCACCCGTAACGCCCGCAGGCAGTCCGCGGTAAAACGGCGGCAAACTCGCCGCGAGCAGCGGATTGCTGCCGCTATCCACTTCGATACCATCTTTGGCCGCATCATCATCGCTATCGGCATCCGCGGGCGAAGTTCCGGCCAAATACTCTTTCATATTCGACAAGCCATCGGCATCGCCATCGAGCGTCGCATCCGCAGCGCTGTTCTTGTTCAATCCATTGGCATCCTCCCATACATCCGGCATACCATCTTCGTCGCTGTCTTTAAAGGCGGCAAAGGCAGCCGTGTTCTCCAGCGGTATTGCATTGAAATAGACGCGCACGCCATCATGCGTCCATGTCTCCAGCTGATTCAAGACGGGTGGATCGCTGCGGTCTTGCCACGTTGCCGTGCCGTCATATGCACTTTGCGCCAGGGCACAGTTGTTAAACGTACGACTCACCACGGTGGCATTCATATCTTGATTCGTGATGCTGAAGGTGAAATTCCACTCCGTCCGACTTCCGTTGCTGCTGCCCTGGATACGAAAACGCAGCCTGTCACTGATATCCACCGCACCGTGACCGCTAAAGCCCATCGCAGCTTTTAGATCGACCGGAAAGTCCTGCCAATCCGCCTCCCAGATATCCCACGCATCGTTGTCTGGATGGCTGAAGCCGCCGCCGTGGCCCGAGTAAAGAAAATACGACACACGCCCAGCTTTCACCCTCACGGCGACATTGAATGCATCACTGCTGGTGCTGGCAGAGTTCACGATCTGGAAGTTCATCAGCGAGTGATCCCCCCATTCTTGATCGATGACACTACCGCGTGCGTGATCCCACACGATCTGCACATTCTCCACGTTCCAGTCCAGCGTGCGCGGGCTTGTGCTCACCACCGGCACCAGCGATTGCGCCGCGAGTGGATTTGTCCAGCCGCGCACTTCCTCGGCATCTCCGATGCCGTCATCGTCACTATCAGGATCGTTCGGATTCGTCGCAACGGGCGAAACAGCCGCTTCCTCGCCATCGGTGAGCCCGTCGCCATCCGAATCGGCGATAAGCGGATTCGTCGTCGTTTCCGCCGCATCGTTGAGTCCATCGCCATCCGTATCGGCCACGCGTGGGTTCGTCTTCGCCATCATCTCGGCCACGTTTGTCAATCCATCGCCATCAGCATCCAGCTCAGCATCCGCCAGCATCGTTTTGAATCCATGCTCCCACTCAAAGGCATTCGTCATGCCGTCCGAATCGCTATCGAGCACGGAATCGACAATCTGGATGCCGTGGATGCCCATTTCATACCAGCTCGTGCGGGCGATCTTCACATTCAAACTCGCACCGGTCACGTTTCGGTAGCGCACCGCGTTCGCACGCCACGGCTTCACGGCATCCGACTTGATCAGTTCAAGAATCTGCGACTGAGGCGGAGAACTCGCGCTGCTGAACCAGCGGTCAGTGGCCGTATTGTCATTCAGCCGCGTGTAACCCACAGCACCGTCGTAGCTCATGCCCACATAGACGATCACGTCATACGTGGCATACGGGATGCCACTGAGCGTCAGGCTTCCAGGCGTATCCGAGTTCACGTTGAGGTAACCATCCAGCAGCTTTTGCGTCGATTTACCGCTCTGACCATTGGCCCATGCGCTTCCGTTAAAATTCCAGCTCATCGTCACTGGCGTAACTACGCCAGCACTATTCACGATCACATCCGCCGTGGGTGAAACGATGTCACCCTGCGAGCCCATTTGGCTACGCCAGCTCGTGAGCGCCCAAGTGTTGTTCCAGAAGCGCTGTGGCACCAAACCCGTCGGCTCATGACTGCCAAGCGTGTTCTCAGGATGCAGCTCCATTACAAAGTTAATGCCAATCATGCCGCTCTGCACTGGTGGCGTGCTAACCGCTGAATTCGCCAGATAACCCGTGCGCAACTCCCAAGCATCACCAGCGCCATCACCGTCTGAATCCGCCAACAGCGGATTGGAGGCCGTTTCCTCACCATCGGCCAACGAATCTCCATCCGTGTCCGTTTTGAGTGGATTCGTGTCTGCGGTGAACTCCACACCATCGCTCAACCCATCGCTATCGGTGTCCTTACGAGTTGGCGAAGTGCCCGCCTCGAACTCCTGAACACTCGTGCGTCCATCGCCATCCGCGTCCTGCGCAGCATTGGCCACGGCGTCGCTGAAACCATGATCCAGCTCCCACCAGCGTGGCAATCCATCACCGTCGATGTCTTGCAACGCGATGGGATCAAGCTCCAGCGACAACGCATCAAACTGGACCCAGCCATCCGATGAAGAAGCTGGTGCCGGCGCACGACGGATTTCGAGCTCGTTTGCTCCAGCGACGGGATTGAAGGATGATGCATTGGCTTCGACGATCAGCGTGTCCGATTTCGTGTGAATGGCCGTCTTGAGCAGCGTGCCATTCCAATACACCTCGAACTGATGCCTGCCGTAGCCCTCCGCGTAATTGTCGATCGCAGGATTCCACCAACCGCCCCAGACTTGGTGCATGTTCAGCCGCATGCGGGCCGTGCTCGTGGCCTGAGCATGCGAAAGGTTGAAATGCAGCCGCACCGAGAGGTTCCCGCCATCCAGGGTGCGCTCAAAATTCGTCGCCGGTTCACCAGCCACCGTTCCGATGGGTGCGGGATAGGTGCCCGCGAAGTAAAAGTCATTGTCGAGGTCCGTTGCGCTGCCGGGAGCCGCGTTGTACTCCCATGTCGAGCTACCAAACTCATCCTGTGGATCACCATCCCAAACGCCTAGAGACCAAAGCGTCGTGAATTCCGCCCTCACCGGCGAAACGAGCATTCCGAAAAGACAAAGAAGCAAACCGAGGCGCATGGCCGGAGGTTACCACTTCAGCAGGAAGCTGTCCATCATGCTAAACCACCTGGTGGTTGAAAGCCTCGTATGCAACTCAGTGATCGAAGAATCCTGTGCATGCGCACGTATGCTCTGTGCTCATGCCCTCCGCTCCGCCTCCCATCATCTGTTCCGGCCCTTTGGGCCGGCGTGGCTTCATGCGCATCGGCCTCACGGGCTTTGCGAGCTTGAGTTGGCCGGGATTGCTCAAATTGCGCGCGGAGAATGTCGCAAAACCTACGCGTGAGCGCACGGCCGTGATTTTGGTTTGGCTGCGCGGCGGCTGCTCGCATCTCGATACCTATGATCCGAAGCCGGACATCGGCAGCGAGTATCGTGGACCGTTCAAGACGATCAAAACCAAGGTGCCCGGTATGCAGCTCACCGAGTTGCTTCCGTTGCAGGCGAAGATCGCGGACAAATTCACGCTACTGCGCTCGATGACGCACACCGGCGGCGGACATCCGGCAGGTTCACTGCAGATGCTGAGCGGAGATCCTGATCCACGTGACAAACCCAAGCCGCTGCTGCCCGACTGGATGACGGTGGCGAATTACCTGCGCTCCAAAAACAAGCGCACCAGTCCGTTGCCGAACTACGTCGGCGTGAACCCGATCATCAATTACGACAGCTTCACCATCGCCGGTCCCGGTTTTGTGAACGCCGCCTACTCGCCGCTGTCGATCTTGAGCGACCCCAGCCGCCCCGATTTCGCGGTTCCCAACGTCGGACTCTCCGATCCTTCGAAAGTGGCACGCCTCAATGACCGAATGGCGCTGCTCCACAGTCTCGACAAACTCGTACGCAACGTCGATGCCGCCGGTGAAATGGGTGCGATGGATCAGTTCGAGTCACAGGCGATGACCTTGCTCACGAATCCGCAGACACGTCATGCGTTTGATCTCAACAAGGAGGACAAGCGCACTCGCGAACGCTACGGCATGCATCGCTGGGGCCAGCAGTTGCTGCTGGCACGTCGTCTTGTCGAATCTGGCGTCGAAATCATCACCAGTTGCCTCGATGGCCCGCAATGCGGTCGCGTGGCCAACTGGGATGATCATGCGGTAAATCATCACGTCTTCGAGGCGCTGCGTTTCCGTGCCGGAGCCTTCGACCAGGCCGTTTCAGCCCTGATCGAGGACGTGTATGCCCGTGGCCTCGACAAACGCGTGCTCGTCGTCGTCAGCGGTGAATTTGGTCGCACGCCGAAGATCAGCCATGTGGCCAGTTCCGGTGCCGGCGAGGCCAGCGCTGCCGCTGGCGTCGTGCAACCGGGCCGCGATCACTGGCCGCGTGCTTTCACCAATCTGTGGGCCGGTGGTGGCTTGCAAACTGGCGGAGTCATCGGTGCCAGCGACAAGCGCGGCGAAGACGTGGCCGAGCACGCCAACAGTCCGCACGATTTTCTCGCCACGATCTACCACCACCTTGGCATCGACTCCGCCAAAGAAACCATCAACGACTTCAGTGGTCGTCCCACGCCCATTGTGCCGAATGGCAGCCCGATTCGCGAATTGATTCGGGTATAAGCCGCTTCACATCCCCTTCGGCATCCAAGCCTCCAGCTTGCTCACTTCCGCCTTCGCGGCTGAACTCACTGGGATGCCCCATGCATCAAAGAAAGGACCGAGGTTCTTGTTGGTGATTTTGGAGTAACGGATGAGGAATTGATCGCGGCGTTCGTCGTCGCCTTTGGGTGCGGGGCCGTATTCGGTGCCGGCAAAGCTATGCAGATAAGTGCGCCAGCTTTCCCAGCCAAATTCCTGGATCAGTTGGATGTAGGTCGTCAGGGCGAGGAAGGGATCACTCTTCCAAGTGGCGAACTTGTTTTCTGCCTTCTTGATCTTCTTCACGTTTTCTTTGCGGTTTTCATCCGTGATCGCGCCGTGACCGATGAGCCAGTCTTTCTTGAGCACCTCGTGGTAGCAATACATGCCGAGCACGTTGTTGGTGACCTCCCCGGTGCCGTCAAAGGTGAAATCGCCGCGCTGATGATTGTGACCGATCTCATGATAAAAACC
>JANOBP010000588.1:0-1015 GCA_031411715.1 Verrucomicrobiaceae bacterium
CGCCTGCACTTTGGATGGTCGAGGTGTTTCGGTAGAGGACTTTGAAAATCGGGAGCGCCTGCTCCGCTCCGGTCATCTCCTGCGAAATGTGCCAGGACGGCATGAGAGCCATCGCAGTATGGTAACCGACGTAATTTTCGCCCCCAAAGGTGCGCGCATTAGCCAGCGCGCCAGCGCTGACGAGTTCACGCAGAGTGGTGCCTTTTTGCAGACTTGCGGCCAGCTTCGGCAGCAGTTCCGCCACCGGTGTATCCTGCATCAGTCCGACCAACGGCTCCAGTTTACCAAAGTTTAAAGCCGCAGGAGCATCAGCACCCATTGCTGAAGTGAGGCCCAACCCGGCGGCCACTTCATAGCCGATACTGGCTACCATCATGCCCTGGCCTACCTGCCCCAGGAATTCTCTGCGCGTGCGTGTCGGTGGTGTGTTCATAAACTTTGGCGGATTGGGTTGGAGTTCCGAATGAAATGAATGATCAGCCTCTAAAACGCGCCACCCAGCCGGTTTAGCGCAACTGATGACATTTCTTTGCCCAGCGCCTTGGATTGCGCGATGAATGGCCGCCCATGTCTGACCACCCGCTGCTGCGCCGACTTCCGAAAACCACCGATTGCTCGAATGACGAGCTGTTGGCGGCGTTTCTTGATTACGTGGCGGAAAAGAAGCTGGAACTCTATCCAGCACAGGAGGAGGCTATTTTGGAATTGTTTGATGATCGCAACGTGATCCTCAACACGCCGACGGGTTCTGGGAAGTCACTCGTGGCGACGGCGATGCATTTTCGGGCTTTGGCGAAGGGGCGGCGATCTGTTTACACCTGTCCGATCAAAGCGCTGGTGAATGAGAAGTTCCTGGCGCTGTGTCGCGACTTTGGCCCGGACAATGTCGGCATGGCGACGGGCGATGCGACGGTGAATCGCACTGCGCCGATCCTCTGCTGCACGGCGGAGATTTTGGCCAACTATGCATTGCGGGACGGTGCGGAGGCTCCATTTCGCGAGGTGATCATGGACG